>JBEVLE010000586.1:0-42517 GCA_040509335.1 Longimicrobiaceae bacterium
CGCCGGGATCTCCCGGCGGGGGCGCGTTTTCGTACTCCGTGCTTCAGGACCGTCAGCCCTGCCCGCGCGTCCACTTCAGCTGGAACTCCAGCTCGTCCTCGCCGCCGGCGCGCTCGTGCTCCACGCTCACGCGGGCGTCCACGGGCACCACCATCCGCTCCCCCGCCACCTGGATGGTGAACGGCTTTTCCGCCTCCAGCGCGTCCGCGAGGCGGCGCAGCTTGGCGACGAAGTCCTTTTTCGAGTACACCTTGTCGATGTCGCGGTCGTCCAGCTCGCTCACGGCGCACCTCCAGGCTGCGAATGGGTGTGTGAGGCGGGCCCGCCTCAGCGCTCCAGCACCAGCGTCACCGGGCCGTCGTTGGTCAATTCCACCTGCATCATCGCCCCGAACTCGCCGGTCGCCACCGGGCGGCCGGCGGCGCGCAGCAGCGCCACGAACCGCTCGTACAGCGGGATGGCGACCTCCGGGCGGGCGGCGTCCACGAAGCTGGGGCGGCGCCCCCGGCGCGCGTCGCCGTACAGCGTGAACTGCGACACCACCAGCACGGCGCCGTCCACCTCCTCCACGGACAGGTTCATCTTCCCCTCCGCGTCGGTGAAGACGCGCAGCCCCACCACCTTGTCCGCCATCCAGCGGAGCGTTTCCTCCGTGTCGCCGTCGGTGAAGCCGGCGAGCAGGAGCAGGCCCCGGCCGATCTCGCCCGTCACGCGGCCCTCCACGGTGACGCGGGCGCCGGCGACTCGCTGGAGGACGACGCGCATGCTTCGAGGGTACGGGTGAACGGGGGAAAACCCGGACGGGCGGCAAGTTAGGGAGCGGGCGGCGCGGGGCGCAACTCGGGGCGCGCGCGCGGCTGGTATGCTCCTTGACCCGACGCTCCCCGGACGACGGAGCGCCAGGGGAAACCGCGGACCGGGGGAGCGGATGACGGACCAGAGGTGGCCGGACGAGCTGTGGATCGTGCGGCACGGGGAAAGCGCGGGGAACGTGGCCCGCGACGCGGCGGACGCCGCGGGGCACCCGGTCATCGACATCGCCATGCGCGACGTGGACGTGCCGCTGAGCGCGCTGGGCCAGCGGCAGGCGCGCTCGGTGGGGCGCTGGTTCGCGGCGCTCCCGGAGGACCGCAGGCCCACCGTGGTGCTGGTGTCGCCGTACCTGCGCGCCCGCCACACCGCGGAGCTCATGCGCGACCAGGGCGGGCTGGCCGGCGACGCGGACGGCTTCACCGTGGACGAGCGGCTGCGCGAAAAGGAGTTCGGGATCCTGGACCGGCTGACGCGCTTCGGCATCGAGCAGCGCCACCCCGACCAGGCCGAGTTCCGGCGCCTGCTGGGCAAGTTCTACCACCGCCCGCCCGGCGGGGAAAGCTGGTGCGACGTGATCCTGCGGCTGCGCAGCGCGCTGGACACCATCTCGCTGCACCACCGCGGCGAGCGGGTGCTGATCGTGTGCCACCAGGTGATCGTGCTGTGCCTGCGCTACCTGCTGGAGTGCCTCACCGAGGACGAGATCCTCGCCATCGACCGGGCGGGCGACGTGGCCAACTGCTCCGTCACCTCGTACCGCTTCGACCCGTCGCTGGGCCGCCAGGGGAAGATGCGGCTGGAAGCCTACAACTTCGTGGCTCCGCTCCTGGAGGAGGGGACGCCCGTCACCTCGGAGCCGGACGCCGCGGTGGCCGCCCGATGAGCGCCGCGGGCCGCGCGCGCGCCGTCACCCCCGCCCTGCTCCGCCGCCTCCCCCTCCCCCGCCCGGACGAGCGGGGCGACAAGGAGGAGCGCGGCCGGGTGCTGGTGGTGGGCGGCGCCACGGAGATGCCGGGGGCGCTGGTGCTCGCCGGGGTCGCCGCGCTGCGGGCCGGCGCGGGCAAGCTCCAGCTCGCCACCGCCGCGGACGTGGCGGGGCTGGTGGCGACCGCGGTGCCGGAGGCGCGGGTGCGCGCCCTGGCGGCGACGCGGGCCGGCGGGATCGAGCCGGACGCCGCCGCGGAGGCGCTGGCGGAGTGGGTCCGCCAGGCGGACGCGCTGCTGGTGGGCCCGGGGATGGTGGACCCGGCGGCGGCCGCCGCGCTGACCCTGCGCCTGCTGGCGGAGGTGGAGGACGCGACCGTGGTGCTGGACGCCGAGGCCATGGCGTGCCTGGGAGACACGCGGGACGCGCTGCACCGGCTGCGGGGGCGCGCCGTGGTGACGCCGCACGCCGGCGAGATGGCGAGCCTGCTGGGGATGACCAAGGAGGAGGTCGCGGACGACCCCCTCGCCGTGGCGCGGCGGGCGGCGGCGGAGCTGCGCTGCGTGGTGGCGCTCAAGGGGAGCGAGACCCACGTGGCGGCGCCGGACGGTGAGGCGTTCCGCTACGCGTCGGGCGGGGTGGGGCTGGCGACCTCCGGCTCCGGCGACACGCTCGCCGGGATCGTGGCGGGGCTGGCGGCGCGCGGCGCGGACCCGCTGCGGGCGGCGCTCTGGGGCGTGGCGCTGCACGGCGGCGCCGGGAACGTGCTGGCGAAGCGCGTGGGCCCGCTGGGCTTCCTCGCCCGCGAGCTGCTGGACGCGGTGCCCGGGGTGATGCGCTCGCTGTCGTGAGGGATCCGGCGGACCCCCTCCCCCGGCCCCTCCCCGCAAGGGGGAGGGGAGAACGAGGACGGCAACGACACCCCTCACCCCCCGGCCCCCTCTCCCACAAGGGGAGAGGGGGAGAACGTCACGACGAAGCCGACGCACCGGGAGCCCTCCCCCAGAATTTGGGGAGGGTGGCGGCTCTCAGGCCGCCGGGTGGGGGCCCGCGTGAGGGATTTCGGCCCGGAGGGGCGAGACCCCGCGGGCAGTTTCGCGGGGGCTCGACTCCGTTGGGCTGCGTTGTTTGCAGCCCTACGGAGCCGAAGCCCGACCCCGGCGCCAGCCGGGGGCACGCCCGAATCCGCAGTTCAAAGCCCTCATGGCAGAATCCTCCTTGCCACCTCCTGTCGCGATCCGTATCCTTGCCCCGTCCCACGATGCACCCACCGGCCGCGCCCCACCCAAGGCCGGGCTCCTTCCGTCCCACCCCCTCCCCGGAAAGGAAGCATCCCGTGAGCAGACGCATTCTCAACCACCAGCCCTTCGAGCCGTTCGACAAGGGCGAGAAGCGCTACGACGTGGCCGTGATCGGCGGCGGCGTGTCGGGCGTGTACACGGCGTGGCGCCTGAAGCAGGCGAACAAGAAGCTCAAGGTGGCCGTGTTCGAGTACGGCAACCGCATCGGCGGGCGGCTGTACAGCTTTCCCATGCCGGGGATGCCGCACATCAAGGCGGAGCTGGGCGGGATGCGCTGGCTCAAGTCGCACCAGATCGTGGTGGGGCTCATCGACCAGCTGGGCCTCGCCACCCGCGAGTTCCCCATGGGGCCGGACGGCGGGATCAACAACCTCATGTACCTTCGGCGCCGCCAGCTCCGGGTGCGGGACCTGAACGACCCGGCGAAGGTGCCGTATCGGATGAACCCGGACGAGCAGGGGATGAACCCCGACCAGCTCCAGGCCTACGTGATGAACAGCCTGCTGCCCTTCAACGGCGAGCTGAGCGCCGAGGACTGGTGGACGGTCAAGGTGCTCAACGGCACCCCGCTGTACCAGATCGGCTTCTGGAACCTGCTCTACCGGGTGCTGAGCAGCGAGGCGTACCAGTACATGTACGACGCCAGCGGCTACTACACCAACGTCGCCAACTCCACCGCGCCGCTCTCGCTCCCCATCACCGAGTACGACCCCAACAACAAGTACTTCACGCTGGACAAGGGCTTCGAGGAGCTGCCGCGCACCCTCGCCGCCGAGTTCGTGAAGCTGGGCGGCGAGATCCACATGAACCACCGGCTGGACTCGTTCGGGCGGCGGGGCACGGACGGCGACTACGCGCTGTGCTTCGTGGAAACCGAGACCGACGAGGGCGGGAGGACGCAGGACCGGCCCGGGCGCCCGGAGGCGCACCTGGACGCGGAGCGGGTGGTGCTGGCGCTGCCGCGGCGCTCCATCGAGCTGATCCGCTGGAACAAGCTGGATGACGAGGGCGCCGCGCCGGGCGAGCCCACGCTGAGGAAGAGGGTCGAGTCCGTCATCAGCCAGGCCGCGTTCAAGATGTTCCTGGGCTACCCCTACCCATGGTGGCGCGCGCTGGGCGTGGAGGCGGGCCGCACCATCACCGACATGCCCATCCGCCAGACGTACTACTTCCAGACGGAAAGCGAGATGGGCGGCGAGCCGGACAACCACAACTCGCTGCTGATGGTGAGCTACAACGACCTGGGGAGCGTGCCCTTCTGGAAGGCGCTGGAGGCGGGCCCGCGCTTCCGGGGGCGCACCCAGAACCCCGAGGCCGCGGAGGACCCGGCCAAGCCCGGGCGCGACTACTTCCTCAAGGGGGCGGCGCCGGTGGCCCCGCACGAGTTCCAGATCAGCCAGGAGATGGTGCAGACGGCGCAGGAGCAGGTCAAGGAGGTGCACGGCCTCAAGTTCGTTCCCGAGCCGTACACGGCCGTGTACCACGACTGGGGCGAGGACCCGTACGGCGCCGGCTGGCACGCCTGGAAGGCGGGGGAGAAGTTCTGGGAGATCATGCCGCTCATGCGCGGCATCCCCGGCGAAAAGGTGCACGTGTGCGGCGAAGCGTACTCCATCGGCCAGGGGTGGGTGGAGGGCGCGCTCCAGACCGCGGAGCTGATGCTCAAGGAGCACTTCGGGCTGAAGCGGCCGGACTTCATCCCGCGCAGGTACTACGACACGGAGATGGGGCCGTGAGCGCCGCCGACAAGGCCGCCGCCGCGGCCGCCAAGGGCGGCTGCACCGTGGCCCGCTACCTGGCGCAGCGCCTGGCGGAGATGGGGGTGGGGCACCTGTTCGCCGTGCCGGGCGACTACGCGGGCACCTTCCTGTCCACCATCGACAACGAGGGCGAGTCCATCGGCATCCGCCGCGTGGGCACCTGCAACGAGCTGGAGGCCGGCTACTCGGCCGACGCGTACGCCCGCCTGCGGGGCGTGGGCGGGGTGTGCGTCACCTTCGGGGTGGGCACCTTCAGCCTGCTCAACGCGCTGGCCGGGTCGTACGTGGAGCAGCTCCCGGTGGTGCTGGTGGTGGGGAGCCCCGCCTCGGCGTCGCGCAACACGGAGCGGCGCGAAGGCGTGCTCTTCCACCACTCCACCGGCACCCTGAGCGCCGACGAGGACTCGGTGCGGAACGTGACGGTGGCGCGCGTGGTGGTGATGGACCCGCTGCGCGCCCCGGGGCAGATCGACTCCGCGCTGCGCGCCTGCCTGACCTGGCGGAAGCCCGTGTACATCGAGGTGTACGCCAACGTGTGGGGGCTGCCGTGCGACGCGCCGCGCGGCAGGCTGGAGCCGGGGCCGCTCCCCACCCTCCAGGCCTCGCTGGACGCGGCGCTGGACGCCACGCTGGAGCACCTGTGGAAGGCGGAGCGCCCGGTGATCTGGGCCGGGGTGGAGGTGCAGCGCTTCGGCCTGCAGGACCTGCTGGAGGAGCTGGTGGCGGAAACCGGCTTCCCCTTCGCCACCGACCTGCTGGGCAAGAGCCTGCTCCCGGAGGACGCCCCCGGCTTCGTGGGCGTGTACGACGGCGCCTCCGCCAACCCAAAGACGCGGCGGCTGGTGGAAACGGCGGACTGGCTGCTGGGGCTGGGAAACCTGGTCACGGACGACTTCCTGGACCTGGTGAAGAAGAGCTACGGCACCATGTCGCTGGCGTGGAACAACTCGGTGCGCGTGGGCACCGACGTGTGGGACTGCGTGCCGCTGCGCGACTTCATGCAGCAGTTGCTGCGGCGCCTGCGCGAGCGCAAGTACGGGGCGCCGGAGGACGCGGTGGGGATGCTGGCCGCCGCGGGCGCGCCCGAGCACGCCTTTCTGCTGCGGGCGAAGGCGGCCCCGGGCGCGCCGGAGCCGGTGAGCTACGACGCGTTCTTCCGGCGGATGCAGGACTGGGTGGACGACTCCATGATCCTCATGGCGGACACCTGCATCGCCCTGTACTCGGCGGCGGAGCTCCCGGTGCGGCGGCGCGACGGGTTCATCTCGCAGGCGGCGTGGAACTCCATCGGCTACACCACGGGCGCGTGCCTGGGGGTGGGCTTCGCGGACCCGTCTCGCCGCGCGGTGGTGTTCACCGGCGACGGCGGCTTCCAGATGGTGTGCCAGGCGCTCTCGGACGTGGCGCGGGCGAAGCAGGGCGCAATCGTGTTCATCTTCGACAACGCGCTGTACGGGATCGAGCAGGCGTTCGTCAACGTCAGGTACTTCACCCAGGGGGAGCCGCCGGAGGAGTTCGACCTGCTGCACGGCTGGGACTACCCCAAGCTGGTGGAGGTCTTCCGCGGCGGCTGGGGAGCCACGGTGGGCACCATGGCGGAGCTGGAGGACGCGCTTTCGAAGGCGTTGGCGAACCGGGACGGGCCCTCGGTGATCGCCCTCAAGATCCCGCCCACGGACATCACCCCGCAGATGCTGGCGCTGGCGGGCGGCTAGATACGCAACGGCTTTTTACGGCAGGTTCGGGCGTGCCCCCGGCTGGCGCCGGGGTCGGGCTTCGGCTCCGTAACGCAGCAAACAACGCTGCGTAACGGAGTCGAGCCCCCGCAAACTGCCGCGGGGTCTCGCCCCTCCGGGCCGAAATCCCTCACGCAGGTACAGACGCAGCCTCAAGATCCAGCAGTTGCCCCTCGCGCGGAATCGGCCGCGTTCGACCAGATGGGCGCCCGCCGCGGATCGCCCTGGTCTATTTCATCGACTGCACGTGCGCCACGAGCTGATCGAGAGCGATCTCGGTCCCCTCCTGCCAGCCCGACGTCTTGTTTGCCTCGAGGTCCCCTTCATCCCGGTGCAGCGCCGTGAAGACGTAGCGAGTTCCGGCTCCCACGCTCTCCATCGTCATGACGGCGGTGATCGGGACGTCGTCGAAGACGGCCGGACGGTAGCCGGGGAACAGCATGGAGGTCCAGACGAGCCGCTCCATGGGGACGGCTTCCAGGACGCAGCCGAGGTTGGGAACTGCCTGGCCGTCCGCCGTGGCGATGTCGATCCTGAAGATGCCGCCCGGCCGCGCGTCCAGCTCGCACTTCGCGACGGAGCCCCAGGCCCTGGGCATGTACCACTCCTTGAGGTGTTCCGGCTTCGTCAGCGCTTCCCAGACGAGGTGCCTGGGAGCGTCGACGAACCGCTCGAGGACGAGGTCGGTTTTCGGATTGATCTCGAAGAGCTCGCTCATGGTCTCGATTCCTTTTCCTTGAGTTGTCTGACGTACTCGTCGAACCGGTCGAACCGGGATTCCCACGACCGGCGCCGCTCGGCCAGCCAGTCCTCGGCGACCCTGAACGGTTCGGGCGCGATCTCGTACGTCCGCACCCGGCCCCGCTTTTCCGACGTCACCAGTCCGCTCCGCTCGAGCACCGACAGGTGCTGCACGAACGAGGGGAGCTTCATGTCGAACGGCGCCGCCAGCTCGCTGACCGTGGCCGGCCCGACGGACAATTGCTCCAGGACCTTCCGCCGGGTCGAGCTGGACAGGGCATAGAAGACGTCGTCGGCGACTGCGGATTGAACCATTTCAGCAACGGGGGATTGGTTGGGCTGCCCGATCCGACAGGGAGATTCTAACGGTGGACAATACTAAGGTCAACACCTAAGTGTTGCTCGCGGCTGCGTACTTCCCGCCCCTCGCGCGGAATCGGCCACGATCGATTAGATTCCCGGGATCGGCCGGGACCGGCGGGCGCCGCGGATCCCGGTGCCGTCTCCATGGTCGGCGGGTCCGGGCGGGTCCCGGGCGTGCGGCCCCTCCCGCGTACGGGACGGGGCCCGCGGACGTCGCGCCGGAGCGGCGCACTCTTTCAGACACGGAATGCGGCGAGGCGTGCGCCTGCGCCGCGGGACAGACACGGGGGAGGCTAGAGCGTGAAGATCACCGCCGAACAGCTCGAAAAGCTCTCGCCGGAGCGCCGCGCGCTCTGGCAGAAGATGCTCGATCAGCGGAGCAGCGCGAAGCGGGCCTCCCCGTCCGACGCCGACATCCCGCGGCGCGAGGGCGACGGACCCGCCCCGCTGTCGTTCGCGCAGCAGCGGCTCTGGTTCATCCACCGGCTCGACCCGGCCAGCCCCGCGTACAACATGCCCCAGGCGCTCCGGCTGCGCGGCGCCCTGGACGTGGGCGCCATGCGGCGGAGCCTGACGGAGGTGGCCCGCCGCCACGAGGTGACGCGCGCCTCGCTGGTGCAGCGGGACGGCGAGCCGGTGCAGGTGGTCCTCCCCAGCGCGCCGTTCCGGCTGCCGGCGGTGGACCTGTCCGGCCTCCCCGCGGAGCGCCGCGAGGCGGAGGGGATCCGCCGCATCCGGGAGGAGGGCCACCGGCCCTTCGACCTGGGCCGCGGGCCGCTCCTCCGCGGGCTCCTGGTGCGGCTGGACACGGAGGACTGGATGGTCCAGTTCACCATGCACCACGTGGTCAGCGACGGCTGGAGCCTGGGGGTGCTGACCCGGGAGGTGTCCGCGCTGTACGGCGCGTACTCGCGCGGCGAGGAGTCGCCGCTCCCCGAGCTCCCCATCCAGTACGCCGACTTCGCGGTCTGGCAGCGCGGCTGGCTCACGGGCGCCGTGCTGGACGCGCAGCTCGCCTACTGGCGCGACAAGCTGGCGGGAGCCCCCCCTCTCCTGGAGCTTCCCACCGACCACCCCCGCCGCACCCTGGTGGGCGCGGCCGAGGAGACCCGCCCCTTCTCGCTGTCCGCCGGGGCCACGGCCGCGCTGCGCAGCGTGGCCCGCGCCGAGGGCGCGACGCTGTTCATGACGCTCATGGCCGCGTGGCAGACGCTTCTGGGCCGCTACGCCGGCGTGGACGACGTGCTGGTGGGCACAGCGATCGCCAACCGTACGCGCGTCGAGCTGGAGGGGCTGATCGGCTTCTTCGTCAACACGCTGGTGCTGCGCACCGACCTGTCGGGCGACCCGTCCTTCCTGGAGCTGCTGAAGCGGGTGCGGGAAACCACCCTGGGCGCCTACCAGCACCAGGACCTCCCCTTCGAGCGGCTGGTGGAGGAGCTGGCCCCCGAGCGGAGCCTGCTGCACAACCCCCTGGTCCAGGTGATGTTCGCCCTCCAGAACGCCGAGGCGGGCGAGCTCGCCCTGGGCGACGCGACCGTGGAGTCGCTCCGCGGCGGGAAGAGCGGGGCCAAGTTCGACGTCGGGGTCTCGCTCTTCGAGATGGGAGCGGGGCTCCGGGGGGGCCTGACCTACCGGGGCGACCTGTTCGAGGCGTCCACCATCGACCGGATGTCCGCCCACTACCGGCTCCTTCTGGAGGGCGCCGCCGCCGACCCCCGGCGCGCCGTTTCCGGGCTGCGGCTCGTCGCCCCGGCGGAGGAGCGCCGCATCCTGGAGGAGTGGAACCCGGCGCGGGAACAGCCGGGCGGGGCGCTCGTCCCGCGGCTCCTCCGGGAGCAGGCGGCGCGCACCCCCGACGCCCCCGCCGCCTCCGGCGCCGGCCTCGCGCTCTCCCACGGCGAGCTCGACCTGCGCTCCGACCGGCTCGCCCGCGTCCTGCGCTCCCTCGGCGTGGGGCCCGAGACGCCCGTGGCCGTCTGCCTGGAGCGCGGACCGTCGCTGCTGGTGGCCGTGCTGGGCGTGTGGAAGGCGGGTGGCGCCTACCTCCCCCTGGACCCCGACTACCCCGCGGAGCGCCTGGCGTACGTGCTCCGCGACGCGCACGTCCCCCTGCTGCTCACCGACGCGCAGCTCGCCGCGGCTCTCCCCGGGCACGACGCGCAGGTAGTGCTGCTGGATCAGGTCGTGCTGGACGAGGGGCTCCCGGAGGGCGACGGTCCGGAGGACGCGGAGCCGGCGCCGGAGATCGACCCGGACAATCTCGCCTACGTCATCTACACCTCCGGCTCCACCGGCCGCCCCAAGGGGGTCCGCGTCCCGCACCGGAGCCTGCTCGCCACCCTGCACGCCGCCCGGGAGATCTTCCGGCCCGCGGCGGACGACCGGATGGCGGTCCTGGCGAGCTTCGCCTTCGACATCTGGCTCTTCGAGGCCGTGCTCCCCCTGCTCGCGGGCGGGAGCGTGCGCCTGCTTTCCCGCGAGCGGGTGCTGGAAACCGAGCGGCTGGTGGACGAGCTGGCCTCGTGCACGGCGATGCACGCCGTTCCCGCGCTGATGCGCCAGACCGCGCTGGTGCTGCGCGCCTCCGGGCGCACGCTGCCCCGCATGCGGCGCGTGTTCGTGGGCGGCGACGCCGTGCCGCCCGACCTGCTGGAGGAGATGCGCGAGGTCTTCCCCGCCGCCTCCATCCACGTGCTCTACGGCCCCACCGAGGCCGCCGTCATCTGCGCCGCCCACGAGTCGCGCCCAGCGGACGCGCGCCGGCAGTGGGTGGGACGCCCGCTGGGCAACGCCGCGCTGTACGTGCTGGACCCCGCCCTCCAGCCGGTGCCGGTGGGGGTTCCCGGCGAGCTGTGCATCGGCGGGGCGAGCGTGGCGCGCGACTACCTGGGCCGCCCGGGGCAGACGGCGGAACGGTGGATCCCCGACCCATTCGCCGCGCGGGCGGGAGCGCGATTGTACCGCACGGGCGACCGGGTGCGGTGGACGGGCGACGGGGAGCTGGAGTTCCTGGGGCGCACGGACACCCAGGTCAAGATCCGCGGCTTCCGCATCGAGCCGGGGGAGGTGGAGGCCACCCTCGCGGAGCACCCGGGGGTGGAGGAGGCCGTGGTGGCGGTGCGCGAAGACACCCCCGGCGACCGGCGCCTGGTGGGGTACGTGGTCCCGGCCGCGGAGGCTGCCCCCGAGGACGGGGCCCAGGACGAGCACGTGCGCGAGTGGGAGGCGCTCTTCGGCGACGCCTACGGCGAGGACGACGCGGGCGGGGACCCCGCCTTCCACGTGGCGGGGTGGAACAGCAGCTACACCGGCGAGCCCATCCCCGAAGCGGAGATGCGCGAGTGGGTGGAGCACGCCGCCGGGCGCGTCCGCGACCTCCGCCCCCGCCGCGTCCTGGAGATCGGGTGCGGCACCGGGCTCCTCCTGTTCCGCGTCGCGCCGGAGTGCGAGGAGTACTGGGGGGCGGACTTTTCCCCCGAGGCGATCCGCTACCTGCGCCGGCAGCTGGGGCGCCCCGGGCGTGAGCTGCCGCAGGTGCGGCTGATGGAGCGCGTCGCCGACGACTTCACCGGGATCCCGGCGGGGCACTTCGACGTGGTGGTGGTCAACTCCGTGGCGCAGTACTTCCCCGGCGTGGACTACCTGCTCCGCGTGATCGAGGGCGCCGTCGGCGCGCTCGCCCCCGGGGGGACGCTGTGGGTGGGCGACGTCCGCAGCCTCCCGCTCCTGGAGGCGTTCCACGCTTCGGTGGAGCTGGCCCAGGCGCCGGCGGAAACGCCGGCCTCCGCGCTCCGCGACCGCGTCCGCAGGCGGGCCGCGCGCGACAAGGAGCTGCTGGTGGACCCGGAGCTGTTCCGCGCGCTCCCGGGCTGGCTCCCGCGCGTGACCGGCGTGGAGCTGCGGCTCAAGGGGGGACGGCATGCCAACGAGATGACGCGCTTCCGCTACGACGCGGCGGTGCGCGTGGAGGGTCCCCCGTCCCCGCCCGCGCCCGGGTGGCGCCGCTGGGACCCGGCGGGCGGGCTCGCCGCCCTCGCCCGCGAGCTGGATGAACAGGCCCCCGACGCCGTGGCGGTCTCGCGGGTGCCGAACGCGCGCGTGGCGGGAGCGCTCGCGCTGCCCGAGGCGCTGGCGGCGTACGGGGAAGCGCGTACCGTGGAGGAGCTGCGCACCCTCGCCGCGGAGCGCGAGGCCGCGGCCGTGGACCCGGAGGCGCTCCGGGAGCTGGGGGAGTCGCGCGGGTACCGGGTGCACGCGCGGCCGTCGGCGTGGGGAGCGGGGGAGATAGACGTGCTGCTGGCCCGCGGCGACGACGCGCCGGCGCTGGTGGAGGAAGCGCCGGACGCCCCGCCCGCCTGGGCCGCCTGGGCGAGCGACCCCCTGGCGGGGAAGCGCGCCCGCTGGCTCCTCCCCGAGCTGCGCAGCTGGCTAGGGGACCGCCTCCCCGACTACATGGTGCCGGGGGCGCTGGTGCTGCTGGAGAAAGTTCCCCTGACCCCCAGCGGAAAGGTGGACCGCCGCGCCCTGCCGGCGCCGGAAACGGCGGGGGACGGGGCGTACGCGTCGCCGCGCACCGCCACGGAGGAAACGCTGGCGGGGATCTGGGCCGCGGTGCTCCGGGTGGAGCGGGTGGGGGTGGAGGACGACTTCTTCGCGCTGGGCGGGCACTCGCTACTGGCCACGCAGGTGGTCTCGCGCGTGCGGGAGGCGCTGGGGGTGGAGGTGCCGCTTCGCGGCCTGTTCGAGTCGCCCACGGTGGCCGGACTCGCCGCGCGCGTGGACGACCAGCTCCGCGCGGGCGCCGGGGTGCAGCTCCCGCCCCTCCGCCCCGCCCCCCGCGACGGCGGGCCGCTGCCGCTCTCCTTCGCGCAGCAGCGGCTCTGGTTCATCCACCAGCTCGACCCGCGGAGCCCCGCCTACAACATGCCCTCGCCGCTGCGGCTGCGCGGGCGGCTCCGGCCGGAGGTGCTGAGGCGGGCGCTCGCCGAACTGGTGCGCCGGCACGAGTCGCTGCGCACCGTGTTCGCGTCCGTGGGCGGCGAGCCGCTGCAGGTGATCCGCCCCGCCGGGCCCGCCCTGCTCCCCGTGGTGGACCTGCGCGGGCTCGCGGACGAGCGGCGCCAGGCGGCGGTGCAGCGGCTCGCCGCCGAGGAGGTGGAGCGGCCCTTCGACCTCGCGCGGGGTCCGCTCGTGCGCGCGGCGCTCCTCCGCGCGGACGAGGAGGAGTGGGCGCTCCTGTTCACCGTCCACCACGTGGTGAGCGACGGGTGGTCCATGGGCGTCCTGGTGCGGGAGATGTCCCAGCTGTACGACGCCTTCGCCCGGGGCCTCCCCTCGCCGCTCCCCGAGCCGCGCCTCCAGTACGCGGACTACGCCGTGTGGCAGCGGGGGTGGCTCACGGGGGAGGCGCTGGAGCGGCAGCTCGCCTTCTGGCGGGAGCGCCTTGCCGGCGCCCCTCCGCTCCTGGAGCTCCCCACCGACCGTCCCCGCCCCCTGGTGGCCGGCGACCGCGCCGCGCAGCGCTCCTTCGTGCTCGCCGCTGAGACCTCGCGGGCGCTGCGGGCGCTCGCCCGCCGGGAGGGCGCCACGCTGTTCATGACCCTCCTGGCGGTCTACCAGGCGCTCCTCGCCCGCTGGTCCGGGCAGGACGACGTCGTCGTGGGGAGCCCCGTCGCCGGGCGCGGGAGCGTGGAGCTGGAGCCCCTGGTCGGCTTCTTCGTCAACATGCTGGTGATCCGCACCGGGCTGGCGGGGCGCCCCGGCGCCCGCGAGCTGGTGGCGCGGGTGCGGGACGGCGTCCTGGGGGCGCACGCGCACCAGGACCTCCCCTTCGAGCGGCTGGTGGACGAGCTGCGGGTGGAGCGCAGCCTGGACCACGCCCCGCTCTTCCAGGTGCTCTTCGCCCTCCTGGGCGCGGGCCTCGGCGAGGACCGGCTGTCGCTGGGCGACGTGGAGGTGTACCCGCTCCACGCCGAGGAAAGCACGGCCAAGTTCGACCTGAGCCTCACGCTGCGCGACGGCGGCGAGGCGCTGGCCGGCTCCATGGTCTACCGCGCCGACCTGTTCGAGGGCGCCACCGTGGAGCGGATGCTCGGGCACTTCCGCGCCCTCGCCGACGCCATGGCCGCCGACCCCGACCGCCCCGTGGGCGAAATCGACATCCTCCTTCCCGCCGAGCGGGCCCGGGTGCTCCAGGCGTGGAACGCCACGGAGCGGAGCTACCCGGCCGGCCTGCGCGTGCACGACCTGTTCGCCGCCCAGGCGGCCCGCACCCCGGAGGCGGTCGCCGTGTCGTGGCGCGGCGAGCTCACCACGTACGCCGATCTGGATCACCGCTCCGCCTCCCTGGCGAACGCGCTGCGCCGGCGCGGCGTCGGGCCGGAGACGCGGGTGGGCGTGTGCCTGGGCCGCACCCCGGAGCTGCTGGTGGCGCTCCTGGGGGTGCTCCGGGCGGGGGGCGCCTACGTGCCGCTGGACCCCGCCTATCCCCGCGAGCGGCTCGGCTTCATGCTCGAGGACGCCGGCGTTTCCCTGGTCCTCACCGAGTCCGCCCTGGCCGGGCGGCTCCCCGGGGGCGCGGCCGGGCTGATCCTCCTCGACGCCGAGCGCGCGGAATCGTCCGCCGCGCCGGAGCCCGTCCCCGAGAGCGGCGTGCTCCCCGAGAACCTGTCGCACGTGATCTTCACCTCCGGCTCCACCGGGCGGCCCAACGGGGTGATGATCCAGCACGCCTCCGTCGTCGTCCTGCTGCACTGGCTGCGGGAGGTCGTGGGCGACGAGGAAAGGTCCTCGACGCTGTTCTCCACCTCCGTCAACTTCGACGTCAGCGTGGCCGAGATCTTCGGGACGCTGTGCTGGGGGGGCAGACTGGTGCTGGTGGACAACGCCCTGGAGCTGGCCACCGTCAGGGAGCCGGTGGTCCATGCCAGCATGGTCCCCACCGCCGCCGCGGAGCTGCTGCGCATGGGCGGGATCCCGGCCAGCGTGAAGTCGGTCGGCCTGGCCGGCGAGGCGCTTCCGCCGTCCCTGGCGCAGGGACTGTACGCGCTGGGCACGGTGGAGCGGGTGATCAACCTGTACGGCCCCACGGAGGACACCACCTACTCCACCTGCGCGCTCGTCCCGCGGGGCGCGGAGCCGGTGACCATCGGCCGCCCGAAGGCTCGCACGCGGGCGTACGTGCTGGACGCCGGCCTGCTCCCGGTGCCGCCGGGGATCGCCGGGGAGCTGTACCTGGCCGGCGACGGGCTCGCCCGCGGCTACGCCGCCCGCCCCGACCTCAGCGCCGAGCGGTTCCTCCCCGACCCGTTCGGCGCGCCGGGGCAGCGGATGTACCGGACGCTGGACCGGGTGCGGTGGCGGCCGGACGGCGAGCTGGAGTACTTCGGACGGACGGACTTCCAGGTCAAGGTGCGCGGCTTCCGCATCGAGCTGGGCGAGATCGAGAGCGCGCTGCGGGAGCACCTGTCGGTCCACGAGGCCGTGGTCGTGGCGCGGGAGGACGTGCCGGGGGACAGGCGGCTGGTGGCGTACGTGGTGCCGGCGGGCGAGGTGTCCGGCACGGCGCTGCGCGCGCACCTGGCGCACCGTCTCCCGGAGTACATGATCCCCACCGCCATGGTCGTGCTGGAGGCCCTTCCGCTCACCCCCAGCGGCAAGCTGGACCGGCGCGCCCTCCCGGCGCCGGAGTGGAAGAGCGAGGCCGAGTACGTGGCCCCCCGCACCGCCGTGGAGGAGCAGCTGTGCGCCATCTGGGCCGAGGTTCTCGCGCTGCCGCGGGTGGGGGTGCACGACCGGTTCTTCGAGCTGGGCGGGCACTCCCTCATGGCCGTCCGCATCATCTCGCGGATCCGGGACGCCACGGGGGTGGAGGTTCCCCTGCGCGTGATCTTCGAGACGCCCACCGTCGCCGGGCTCTCCGCGTGGGTCGAGGAGAACGACCCCGTCACGCAGCTCGAGGACTGGGAGATCGACGAGGAAGTGTCCAGGATCGCGGAGCTTTCCGAGGAAGAGCTGAGACGGCTGCTGGAGGAGGAATAGAGGACGGCGCCCCGCCGGGAGATCCCGGTGGGGCGCCGTCGTTCCGTACTTCGTACTAGCGTCTGAAGCCCGGGTGCCGGGCCGCCTCAGTCGATCATCATCAGGTGCGGCTGGAGTCCCACCTCCCCCGCGTGTCCCCTGCGCAGGAAGTCCAGCACTTCCTGCCAGAGCGTGCGCTCGGCGAAGTTCTGCGCTCCCATCCCCGTCACGACCAGCCGCTCGTGCGCCCGGCTGTAGACCTCGTACGCGGGGTTCCCGCTGCGCAGGTAGTCCGCGGCGGTGGCACGCTGGCCCAGGCCCACCTGCTGGCGGAACCGCACCAGCCCATCGTCCAGCGCCTGTCCCATGGTCCTGACCGTGGGGGCCCGCGGGACCGGGACCCGGTCCACCACGTCCACCGCCCCGGAGTACGCCTCCACGTGCTTCTGGAGGTTCGCCCCGGGGGTGGTGTAGAGCGCCGTGTTGCCCACCATGTCGGGGTCGGTCTGCTCGTACACGCAGCTGGTTCCGCCGGCGTGCACGAACAGGCCGGCGCACATGTAGCAGGGCTCCAGCGTCGAGTACAGGGTGGCTCCGGCCGGGATCGCGGTCCCCGCCTCCCGCTGGAACGCCTGGATCGCGTTGGTCTCGGCGTGCCGGGTAGAGCGGGCATCGTTGGTGTTCACGCCCCAGCCGATGATCTGGTTGGTCGCGCTCACCAGCACCGCCGCGATGTTCTTCCCCGGCGCCACCGGGGACCGCGGGAGCGCCTGGCGGAGGTCCAGGTTCAGCGCGCTCGGCGCCTGCGGCTGCCAGTTCCGGGACACCAGGACGCGCGCCAGCGCCATGAACAGCCGGTTCCGGAACACGGCGCGCACCCCTCCCACCGCCTGGGTCGGCACGCTCATCGTGAAGTCCGGGTCGTGATTCACGCCGGTCACGGTGGCCACGCGGTCCACGTGCCCCGCGAGAAGCCGCGCGTTGGGGGCCGGTGCGCCGGGGAGCGCGTCCACCCACGCGCCCGCGAGCCTCCTGCGGTTGACCGGACCCGCCGCCAGCCAGCCGCCCCCTCCCCCCCCGTCGCCGACGTCGGGGATGGGCGGGTGGATGCGCTCGGCCCCGCCGGGATTCAGGTTCACGGGAGTGGCGGCGGCCAGCGCCGGGGCCCCGCCGGCCAGGGACAGCTTGTGGATCCCCCCGCCCTGGACGAAGTAGAGCGCCTTGATCCCGAGCATCGCAGCCATCCCGATGCACGCGGCCGTGGGGACGTAGGTGAGGTAGAGCTCGCTCCCCGTCTTCGGACCGCCCTCCGAGGATCCCTGTAGGAGGTTCACCGCCGCCGTGCGCGTGTCGTGCGCCGTGGCCGAGGTGTCGTAGGCCCACGAAAGCGGCTCCGGGAAGTTCGCGGTGACCTTGGCCCCCAGCGCGACCTCCCTGCCCGCGAGGTCCGCGATGGCGTACGCCACCGCCATTCCGACTTCCTGGCGAGACCTCATCTCACTGCTCCTGTTGAGTTCGGCTCCGGCGGCTCCGGCTCGCCGCCCGGGGCCGACAACGCGTCCGTTGCGGGAAAGAATGAAAGCGCGGAACCAACCGGCGGGAAAAGAGAGCCGGCCCCGCCCCTCAGCGCGGCACGAGCCGGACCCGCCCGTCCGCGCCCGCGGGGCGCGTCTTCAGCCAGCTCGTCCACCCCAGCCGCGTGCCCCCCGCGGCCCCCAGCCGCGACGCCGGCACCTCCGCGGCGCGCAGCACCAGTCGCACGCTGAAGTCCAGCTCCGTCCCCGCGTGGAAGCGCGTCAGCTCGCAGAGCGGGCCGAACGCCGTCCCCGGGGGGAGGAAGTCGAGGAAGCGCTCCAGCGGGAGCGGACCCACCCGCAGCTCGAAGGCCCCCTGCTGCTCCCACACGCGCCCCCCCAGCACCGCCCCCGTCCCCAGCTCGTGGTTCTCGCCCCGCCGCCCGATCCGCGTCCGCTGGTCCTCGTCCAGCACCAGCCAGCGGCCGCGCAGCTGCTCCACCTCCACCCCGGCGCCGAAGTAGTCCGCGAGCATCTGCTCCAGCGCCACCGCCGAGCGCGGCCGCTGCGCCAGGAGCCCCGCGTACGCCAGCAGCGAGCGGTCGTCCACCCCCAATCGGCCGCGCAGCCCCGGCGTCCCCAGCCCCATCAGCGCGTACAGGTGCTCCGCCAGCCCCGTCTCCCCCGGCGGGACCGTCGCCAGTCCCACCCGGTGCTTCTTGCGCACCCGGTACATCAGCGACACCAGGCGGTGGTTGAAGATGTCCAGGAAGTCGCGCAGCGCCGTGTCGCGCCTGGCCGTGCGCTCCAGCACCAGCTCCGTGAAGGGGCGCGGGAGCGGGGACAGGCCGCCGGCCGCGCCCAGGAAGGCCACCGCCATCTCCGCGGGGCCCCCGTCGCCGTCCGGGCGGGACACCTGCACCACGTCCGCCGCGGGAAAGTCCAGCCCCACGCGCGAGCGGAAGCGCACCGCCTCCGCGGACGCGTCGCTCCCCTCCCCCAGCGGCTCCGCGTCCGGCCGGAGGATCTCCAGCAGCCGCACCGCCTGGTGGAACTCGAAGCGGAAGCCCTCCTCGAAGAGGGCCTCCGCTACAGGACGACCTGCTTCCCCGCCCGCGGCTCCCATCGCTTCCAGATCCCCTCGCGCTGCCGGCTGCGGGCGACCATCTGGGTGAAGGAGTTCACCGAGGCGTACAGCCCGAAAAAGTGGTTGAGCACCGTCGCCAGGAGAAAGGCGCTGGTCCCCGCGAACGCCTCCTCGTCGAAGGTCAGCGACACCTCCGTCCCCCGGCAGAAGCCCCGCCAGGCCTCCGCGCCCACGCGGCGCACCACGCGGCGGCACTCCATGTCGCGGATCCCCATGATCTGCTCGTGGATGGAGGGCTGCCCGAAGGCCGCGTACAGGCGCAGGATCTCGCGCAGCGCCTTGAGCCCGTCGCGCCCGCCCTCCAGCGACAGGTGGTTGAGCGACAGGTGCGAGATCAGCCGCCACTGCGCCGCCCCGCCCAGCGCCGGGTCCAGCTGCCGCGTGGGCGGGTGCAGCGCCACGATGCGGTGCAGCGGCGCCGACTCCTCGATCTGCAGGAGCGCCCCGTCCGGGAGCTGCTCCGCCAGCCGCCGGTTGGTGCACAGCGTGTGGGCGTACACCGTCTGCGTGCCCGGCTCCGCCGGCCGGAAGTCCAGGTCCAGGAACGACAGCCACATCTCCGTCCCCGGCACGTCCTTGCGCCCCGTGGGGCGGCGCCGCGCCGCCCAGAAGGCCCGCGGTCCGCGCCCCCGGTCCCCGTGCGAGAACGAGTAGAACGGCTCGATCACCTGCGTCTCGTCGTGCCGGTCCGAGACCGCGGAAACGCGCTGGATCGAGTGGACCTCGGTGGTGCGCTCGCGGCGCACGTCGGGGACCAGGCGGTACTCGGCGGCGCGGTGGTGCAGGCGAATGGGCTCCGTGGTGCGGCGGAACAGGTTGACCACCGGCGTGCACCCCAGCACGAAGTTGCGCCGGTCCACCACCAGGCGGTCCGGGGGGAGCCGGTCCAGCAGCACCAGCAGGTCGAAGTGCTTTTCCGAGCGGTGCGCGTCCAGGTGGTCCGCGTCGAAGAAGAGGAATTTCCGCGGCGCCGTGAAGTACTCCTGCAGCAGGCGGTACGCCGGGTGGGAGTGCGGCGGATACGGGAGCACCTCCTCGTCCGCGCCCAGCCCCACGGGGAGGAGCGACGGCTGCGGGAGGAACACCGCGCGGTCCGCGCCCTCCGGGAGGATCGCCACCCGTGTCGCGTGCGCGAAGAGCAGCTCGTACAGCGCCGACGCCGTGCGCATCTCCCCGTCCAGGTAGAAGCGCAGGCGCCGCAGGTCCAGCTCGCGCAGCGAGCCGCCCAGCGACTCCACGCGAATGCGCAGCACCGTGGCCACCCCCGGCATCCCGTCCAGGAAGTCGTAGCGGTCCACGCTCTCGAAGCCCGCGTACGCCACCTCCACCGGCCACAGCGTCACCGGGTAGCAGGTGCGGAAGCGGCAGTGCAGCCCGTCGCGCGTCTGCGCGAAGAGCGGCGTGTGCCGGGGGACCAGGTGGCCCGTCGTCAGCTTTCCCTGGGCGGGGTCCACCTCCATCCGCGCCACCGTGGTGGAGGGGACGGGGCACAGGTAGTGGGGGTACAGCACGTCCAGGAGCGACGAGGTGATCTCCGGGAACTCCTCGTTCAGGCTGTGCTGGATGCGGGCGGTGAGAAAGGCGAACGCCTCGATCAGCCGCTCCACGTGCGGGTCGGGGCACTCGTCCCCGCCCAGCTCCAGGCGTCCGGCCACCTTGGGGTACATCTCCGCGAAGGCGGATCCCGACTGGCGGAGGTAGCTGAGCTCCGCCTGGTACAGGTCCAGCAGCTCCTCCTGTGCGCGGCGGCTCATGGCTCGATCGAAGAAGAAGGAAAGGCAGGACTCGGGCGTGCCCCCGGCTGGCGCCGGGGTCGGGCTTCGGCTCCGTAACGCACGAAACAACCGTGCGCAACGGAGTCGAGCCCCAACGATACTGCCGTCGGGTCTCGCCCCTTCGGGCCGAAATCCCTCACGCGGGTCACGACGCGCCTCCGGCGAAGGCGTCCTCGATAGCGACGGGGAAGCTGACCGCTTCCGTCACGTCGCCGATCACCAGCAGGGCGTCCACGCGCACCAGCAGCTCGCGCTGGCTGTTGCGCAGCGGCTCCACCGCGATCCGCACCTGGCGGAGGCGCGGCTCGTAGGCCGTCACCGTTTCGCGGATGCGCTCCGCGAGCGCCTCGTGCGCGCGCGGGTCGCGGGTGTGCAGGTGCGAGAAGTCGGGGAGGCCGTACTCCAGCACGGTCCGCTCCCGCCCCTCCAGCTCCTCCAGGGTCAGGGTGCAGCGGGTGTTCAGCAGCCGGCCGACCTCCCGGCGCACCGACGCCAGGAGGCCGTCGCGGTCCAGGACGCGAAGGGGCTCCGCCTCCGTTTTCGACAGGGGATCGAGATCCACCAGCCGGTCGAAGAGCGGCGCCCTCGCGCCCCGCGTGTGCCTCGGTTGGCGCACGCGCCCCGTCAGGAAGCCGGCAGGGCGTTGGCGGAAACGTCCCACCCGCCGGAAACGGTGCCGGCCTCGCCGCTCGCCTCGGCCTGCGCCGTGTAGTCCCACTTGATGGACGCGTAGTTCAGCGACAGGCTCTCCACCGGCTTGTCGCCGCCGCCGCCGCCCACCGACACCGAGGAGATGATCACGGCCTCCATGGTGTAGATGATCAGCGGGATCAGCGCGCCGGCGTCGTTGCGGCCCACGGTCATGATGACCTGGCCCAGGTTGGTGGCCTCGCAGCACTTCTGGTTGAGCAGCGGGGTGGACTTGTCCAGGTACTTGGTGATGTGGAAGTCCTGGTGGATGGGGCGCCCCGAGGTGCGCTCCGTGTTGGTCACGTCGCCCGTCACCTGCTGGGAAACGCCGTGCGAGTACGAGAGCACCTCGATCTGCTCCTCGTAGCCGGTGATCTGGCTGGTCCCGGGCACGTCGGTGATGCTCAGCATGATTACGTCCGCCATCGTTGCCTCTTCGTTGGGGTGTCGCGGTCGTCAGGAGGTCCGGAGCGGGGGAGGAGGCTCGCGCCCCTCCCCCGGCGCCGGATCGGTCGTCGGGTCGGGCCTACGCCGCGGCCGGCGGCGGCAGCTCCGCCACCAGGCGGATGGAGGCCGTCAATTCCTCGAGCTGGAAGTGCGGGCGCAGGAACACGGTGGCGTTGTAGCTCCCCGGCTTCCCCGGGACCTCGGTCACGTCCACGCGGGCCTCGCGCAGCGGGAACTTGGCCTTGGCCGCCTGCGGCGCGTCGTCGTTGAGCAGCACGTACTGCGAGATCCACTTGTTGAGGAACAGCTCCACCGAGGAGCGGCTCTGGAAGCTCCCCACCTTGTCGCGCATGATCACCTTGAGGAAGTGCGCGAAGCGGGAAGCGGCCAGCACGTACGGGAGCTGCGCCGACAGGCGGGCGTTGGCGTTTGCCTTGTCGTCCACGTACGACTTGAACTTCTGCGTGGTGGCCCCGCCGAAGAACGCCGCGTAGTCCTCGCCCTTGCAGTGGCACAGGGCGATGAAGCCCAGGTCGTTCAGCTCCTTTTCGCGGCGGTCCGTGATGGCGATCTCGGTGGGGCACTTGAGCGCCACGTCGCCGTCGTCCGTGGCGAAGGTGTGGACCGGGAGCTTTTCCACCATCCCGCCGCCCTCCACCCCGCGGATCGCGGCGCACCAGGCGTGCTGCGCGAAGGCGGTGGTGATGCGCACGCCCAGGGCCCAGGCGGCGTTGCCCCACAGGTACTTGGAGTGGTCCCTGCCGCTCACGTCCTCCTCGAAGCCCACGCCCTCCACCGGCTGCGTCTTCGCGCCGTAGGGGAGGCGCAGGAGGATGTGGGGGAGGCACAGCGCCACGTAGCGCGAGTCCTCGCTGGCGCGGAACGACCTCCACGAGGCCAGCTCGGCGCTCTCGAAGATCTTCGCCATGTCGCGCGGCACGCCCAGCTCGGTGAACGACTCCATGTCGAACAGCAGCGGGCTGGCGGCGGCGATGAAGGGCGCGTGCGCTGCGGCGGCCACGTTGGACATCCGGTCCAGCATCGCCACGTCCTGCGGGTGGCGGCCGAACTCGTAGTCGCCGATCAGCAGGCCGAACGGGTGCCCGCCGTAGGTGCCGTACTCCTCCTCGTAGATCATCTTGAAGAGCGAGCTCTGGTCGAAGTCCACGGCCTTTTCCAGGTCGCTCCCCAGCTCCTTCTTGGTGGCGTTCAGGACGCGCAGCTTGAGCTGCGTCCCGGTCTCGGAGTTCATCACAAGGTGGTGCAGGCCGCGCCAGGTGGCCTCCAGCTTCTGGAACTCCGGGGCGTGCATGATGGCGTTGAGCTGGTCGCTGATCTGCTTGTCGAGCTCGGCGATGCGGACCTTGATCGCCGCGGTGAGGTCCACCGGCTCGGTCACGTCCGGCTTCACCTGCAGCTTCTCGCTCGCGAGGGCCTGCGTCGCCAGCTCGCCCACCAGCTTCTGCGCGTACACCTTCTGGTCCGGGTGGCGCGCCATCTTGCCGTCCTCGATGATCAGGTCGAGGAGGGGACGCTCCGCGTCCACGGCGGTGCCGCCGTCGGCCGCTTTCTTGGTATCGGGCATGGTTCGGGTCGCTCCTGTGGGTCGTTCGATGAAGGTCGGGGAAGCGGGCCGGTCAGGCCGCGTCCGGGTCCGGGGCGGGGCTGAGCTGCTTCAGCTTCTCGGTGCTCTTCAGGACGTCCTGGAGCAGCCGGTCGAGGTCGTCGTTGCCGTCCAGCTTGGTGAGCAGGTCGTCGAGGTGCTTGCGGGCCTCCAGCAGCCTGTGGAGCGGCTCCACCTGGCGGATGATGTGGATGGGGGAGAACATGTCCAGCCCGGCCGGCGGATCCTCGCCCTTCTGGGCGCTCGCCATCATCCGCTCGTAGCTGATCTCCACCTTGAGCCGGCCGCCGTCCGCGGACAGCTTGTTGTCCACGTCGAGCTCCAGGCGCGGCGCGGCGGCCTTCATCACGTCGTTGAAGTTGTCGCGGTCGATCTGGACGAACTTGCGCTTCTTGAGGACCGGGGGCGCCTCGGCGGGCTTTCCGGACAGGTCGGCCATGACACCGACCACCAGCGGGAGCGACTTCTTCTCGATGGCGTCGCCGATCTCCACGTCGTACGTGATCTGGACGCGGGGAGGACGGACGCGGTCGAGCTTGTGCTGCGTGCTCTCGGCCATGGGGGCACTCCTTCAGGGAAGTGGTGAAATGCTCACCCCCTCGGGACCGAGGCGGGTGGTGGGGACCGTGGGTGCCGGGCGGCGCGCGCCGCTCAGCGGGTGTTTCCGGGCTCGACCATTCCGAGGAAGACGCGCAGCGTCTTCAGGTCGTACCCGTCCCTCAGGAACTCCACGAGGAGGTCCGAGAGCGACATCCCCCCCCAGGCGACGGCGCGCTGCAGGAGGAATGGGGTGGGGCTGTGGGGCTCGGTGCGGATCAGGTACTCGGACACCTCCGAGAGCATCCGGTACGCTTCGTCGCGGCTGGAGATGGTGCGCGTCCGGCGGACCGGCCCTTCTCCCTCGACCTCGATCTTCACGGGCGCCTCCTGGTTTTCCGGCGAGGGCGCCCGCGGGGCGGGCGCCGCTTCGGGCTCCTGTTCTTCTTCGGGGACCGGCTTGTCTTCCAGGACCAGCTTGACCCAGTCGTGGATCGCGGTGAGCGTCCCGGTGAAGCGCACCAGGCTGGGCCCGGCGCGCCCCAGCCGCTCGTCCAGCAGCGCCTGCAGGGCGGTCGCGGTCTCGATGGATTCGCGCAGGTCGCGGGACACGCCCTCGTAGAAGCGGCGCGGCGTCAGCGTGACGCTGGCGCTCACCCGGCCGCGGGTCAGGACCGGCTCGGCGTTTTCCGCGGCCTTGCGCGGGTCCGGCTTCTTGGCCTGCCCGCCGCCCTCCCTGCGGGCCTGGTTTTCCGTGCGCAGCGCCTCCTGCCACTCGAACCACGAGTACGGGAGCGCGTCCGCGGCCTCGGGGCGGGTCAGCTTGATCGCGGCGAGCGTCACCGTCAGCCGCTCGTTGATCCAGTCGAAGACCGGCCCGCGCGCCTCCGGGTCGTCGTCCAGGCGGGGGTACAGCGCGTCCCAGAAGGTCCGCGACAGGGCGTGGATCACGGCCAGCCCCTCGCGCACCCCGGCGAAGCCGTGCAGGTGCATCCACGCTTCCAGCAGCCAGGCGGCCACCTGGAGGTCCTTGGAGCGCGTTTCCAGCACTTCCGCGCACAGCGCTTCCACCCGGCTCCAGTCGGCCTGCTTCAGGTCGCGCTGCCAGATCCCCTGGGGAACGCTGCGGTCGTCCTGCCGCCGCGCCTCCCGGATGCGGTCCCAGGTTCCCTCGTAGCGCAGCAGCTCGCCGCCGGGATCGGGGCCGGGGACCGGGGCGAGAAAGCGCCCCACGTCCACCGCGAAGGGCCTTTCGGCGGCCATCAGTCGCTCCTCGCGGCGCGCGACGCGCGCATGAACGGGGCGGAGGTGGGGAAGGCGGGCACGGCAAGCTCCTCGCGGGTGACGGGGTGCAGGAGGCGCAGGCGCACGTACACGCGGGCGGCGGGGCCGGCGAGGGTGTCGCCCGGGGCGCCGCGCAGCGTCGCCACCTGGAAGCGCAGCGTCTGGCGGGCGCGGCCGGCGGAGCCGCCCAGCTCGGAGGCGGGCGCGGCGTTCTGGCGGAGGAGGCGCAGCAGCGACCACTCGCCGCCGTACGCCCAGGTCACGGTGCGGTCCTGCACGCGGGCGCCGCGCAGCCCCGCGGCGGAGGGGCGCAGCTCGGACTCGGTGGCCCAGCGCAGCCCCAGGCGCGCGGGGGCGCCCGGCTCCCAGGGGACCACGCTCCCCGCCGAGTCCCACGGCGTCAGCCGGAAGCCGCCCAGGTCCAGCGACCAGGCGGTGATCTGGTCGCCGCCGGCCTCGCGGCCGCGGTTGGAGCGGAACTCCGCCGCCACCGCGTAGGGCGGGCCCGCCAGGGTGTCGTCGAGGAGGGGGGCGACGAAGACGCGCACCCTCTCCATCTGCGCGAGCCACTCCGCCGCCGGGGAGCCCTCGCCGCCCACGCCGCTGGCCCCAACCGCCACCGCCCGGCGCGCCGGCCCGGTCTCGTCCCACACCCGGAAGAACTCGCGCACCGCCTCCGGCCCGGCCTCGCCCGCCTCGCCGTCGTCGCGCGCGGCGAAGGGGAAGCGCCCGGCCAGGTTGCGCTGGAAGTGCTCGCGCAGCCGCTCGTAGCCGGCCGAGGCCGCGGAGCGCGCCAGCCCCAGGCAGCGCGACGTCAGCGAGGCGCGCAGGCGCTCGCGCGCCGCCAGGAAGAAGTCGTCCCCCCTCCCCCGCCCCGCCGCCGTGCACCCGCCCACCTCCACCGCGTTCATCTCCTCGCGGACGAACTGCTCCAGCGCCGCCAGCGAGTTCCCCGGCGTCTTTGCCTCGTACGCGTCCAGCTGCGCGCCGATGGCGCGCCACTTGGCCACCCGCGCGGCGGACACGTAGTCCTCGGCGTCGCCGCTCGCCACGAAGTCACGCAGCGCGGGCGCCTCCAGGTCGGAAAGCACCGGCGCGGCGAACGAGTCCAGGAGCTGCCGCAGCCGCGCGCGCTGCCCGGCCAGGTACTCGTCCACCCCCTGCGCGTCGGACACGGCGAAGGCGGCGGGCGCCACCGGGCGGCTCCCGTTCCACCACTCGAAGTCGCCGCCGCGCGGGGCGTACAGCCCGCTCCGCTCCAGCATCAGGTCGGCCTCGCGGAGGAATGCGTCGTCCTGCGCCAGCAGCGTCCCCGCCAGTTCCCGGTAGCGCTCCTCCATCCCCAGCGCCTTGAAGACCGCCAGGATGCGCACCACCCGCTCGGCGGCGGCGCGCGACGCCCCGATGCGGTCGCGCAGCTCGCGCGCGGCGCCCCGGTCCCCGAACGCCTGCCCGATGGGCGCCGCCGCCACCCCCTGCGCGATGCTGCGCGCCATGCGCGCCTCCAGCTGCACCGTCGCCAGGCCGCGCACGAACTGCTGCGACCCCACGGGGAGGTCCTTGAGCGCGGTCTGCGCGAAGCGGTCGTAGTCGGCGTGGTACGACAGCGCGCGGTCCAGGTACGCCGGGTCCCAGGTGACGTAGGCGCCCGGCGGCGAGGCCGCGCGCAGCGACACGGCGGGGTCGGTGCCGTAGAAGCTCTGCTGCTGCAGCACCCGCAGTGCGTCCCGCAGCACCAGCGCCCCCCGCGGCGCGGCCGAGGTGTCGCCGCCCTCGTACGCCGGCGCCAGCGACACCAGCCCCTCGCCGTAGGAGCGGATCTCCTCCTCCAGCCCCAGCAGCTTCTGCGCGCGCGCCTCCTGGAAGCGCTCGGCGAAGCCGTCGCGGAACTCGCGGCCGCTGAGGAAGGGCGTGTCGGGGATGGAGTCCAGCACCGCCCGGAGCGACGGGCCCAGCGCCGCGTTCTGGTCCAGCCAGTACGCCTCGTCGTCGGCGAAGAAGCCCTGCACCCCGGTGATGTCCTCGTTGAGCACGCGGAAGCCGTCCAGGCCGTCGCTGGAAGCGAAGCGAGCCTGCGCCACGGCGCGGGAGCGCTCCCCCAGCCGGTTCAGCCGCCCGATCAGGTCGTCGTACGCGCGCCGCACCAGGGTGTCGCTGCGGGCCAGCGCCCGCTGGTTGCGCCCGGGGCCGCCCAGCGGGCGCGCCGTGGCCGCCGCCAGCGCGCTGCGGTAGAAGCGGTGCCGGCCGGGGGTCATGGCGGGCGCCTCGGTGTTGAAGGCGTAGCCCACCAGCTGGGACATCTCCTCCACGCCGGCGGAGTCGTGGGAGGACAGGGCGTTGTAGCGGCGGACGTTGACGTTGAGGTCGCGGAGCGCGCCCACGTAGCGGTACAGTTCGTCCGACCCGGAGCCCTCGCCCCCGACGTGGGTGCTCGCCACCACGCCGTCGGCGGGGAGGAGCGAGTCCGCCTTCTGCACCAGGGCGTCCCGCGCCGCGGGGAGCACCACCTTGCTGAAGGCCGCGGTCATCGCGCTCCCCACGTCGCCGCGGATGCCGCTGAACCAGGAGGTGGGCATCGCCAGCGACCACATGGGGGCCACCTGCACCGACGCCATGTCGCGCACCAGCTGCGACACCCCCATCCTTTCCCACGCCACGCGCGGCCTCTGCCCGGCTCCGTGCCCCTGCTTGTCGTGCACCGCCTGCAGCCGCGACTCGATCGCCACCATGGTGCGGTGCAGCTCGGTGGAGTGGGCGTGCAGCCGCCCGTGCGCGAAGTACAGCCCCGCGCCGCCCACCACCCCGATGGCGAGGATCGCCGCCTGCGCCCAGCGCACGGCGCGCCCGCGGGTGCGCAGCGTCTGCGGGAGGGGGCGGGCCAGCCCGCCCTCGGGGAACACCTTGGCGCCGAACAGGTCCCGCAGGAACACCAGGCGGCGCGGCGCCGCCGGGGCGGCCGCGGCCGGGACCGCGCCCTCCGCCGCCTCGGCGAAGGGGTCCGGCGCGTCCGCGTTCTCGTCGCCGGTGAAGTACAGCCCGCGGAAGAAGAACGACTCGTGGTAGACGCTCTTCTGGAACACCTCGGCCAGGTAGGTGCGCAGCGGCGCGGCGGCCTGCCGCAGCTCGGCCGGGAAGCGGAACACCGCGTCCGCGTCGCCCCCGCCCTCCCCGCCCGAGAGCAGTTCCACCTGCGTCTCGTACAACCCCGCGTGCACCGCGTCGAACGCCTCGTCCACCCACTCCGGCGCGAAGGCCGCGTCCACCGGGTACGGCGACGACCACCCGAACACCTCGTCCCGGAGCGGCGCCGGGAGGCGCGCGCACACCCCGCGGAAGCCGGGGACGCGGTCGCACTGCGTCACCAGCACCCACACCGGAAAGCGCATCCCCAGCGTCTTCTGCGCCTCCCACAGCTTGCCGAACGCCGCCTCCGCCTTGGCCACCAGCGCCTCGCGCCCCAGCCTGCCGGGGCCCACCAGGTCGCCCGCGGGAACGGCGAGCACCACCCCGTCCAGCGGCCGCTCCGTGCGGTGCTCCTGGAGGAGGCGAAGGAGCACCTTCCACCCCGCCTCGTCCGAGCCGCCCCCGGGGCGCAGCAGCAGGTCGCCGGGAACGTCCAGGAGCGCGCCCTCGTTGAAGAACGCCCAGCGCACCCCGGCCCCCGGGCCCGAGGGATCCGCCGGCACCGCGAAGGGGCGGTCCAGCCCGATGGCGTCCACCGCCGCGCTCTTCCCGGAGCCAGCCTCGCCCAGCACCAGCACCCAGGGGACGCGGTAGCGGAAGTCGCGCCCGGGCACGTACTCGCCCAGCGTCTTCACCCCCTGCGCGAAGGAGCGCCGCAGGTGGAGCAGCGACGACACCCCGCCGCCCTCCCCGCCGGCGGAGGCGGCCGGGGCCGGCGCGCCGGAGCGGGCGCGGCGCAGCGTCAGCGCCACCCACGCCAGCAGGACCACGATGGCGAGCGCCGCCGCCACCAGCACGTAGGGGAGGACGGGGCCGAGCCCGGCGAGGAACCGCGCGACGGAGGTCATGGCTCCGCGGTGAGCTGCGTGATCTGGGTGTTGACCTCCCGGAGCGGGAGCGTCACGTCGCGCCACAGCCCGTGGGAGACCAGCAGGTAGAAGAGCGACACCACGGCGACCGCCGCCATCCACCGCCCGGTGTGCGGGAGGCGCACGTCCGCCTTTTCCCGCACGGTGTGCTCGTACGACTGCGGGAACAGGCGCCGCTCGCCCTTGAGCAGCGACGGCTGCCGCCGGAACACGAAGGCGAACAGGCGCCTGCGGTAGTCCTCCAGCTCCTCGCGCTGGCGCGTCCCCCGGTACTTGCCCTCGAAGCCCAGGCACAGCGCCATCAGATAGACGGCCGCCACGTCGCGGTACACGGCGTCGCGGTCCTTGAGGAGCGCGTCCAGCCGGCGGAAGAACAGCTCGCCCGCCATGTGCGAGTCGAAGAGGCGCGCCTCCAGCAGGTTGGACTCCCACGCCTCCTTGCCCGCCCACTCCATGTTCAGGAACACCTCGTCCGCGAGCGCCGCCATGACGTACTGCGCCTCGCGGTAGAAGGCCGCGCCCGGCTCCCCGCCCCGCCGCCCCGCCTCGCGCGCCTGCCGCTCCAGCAGCTCGAGCAGGCGCTGGCTCACCGCCCCCACCGCCGTTCCCTCCAGCGCGCCCGCCTCGGCGCCCGCGTCCTTTCTCGCGCCGATCCCCCACGGGTCGGCGAGCACGGCGCGCTTCAGCCGGGCGACGTCGGCGTAGAACTCCCGGAACCTTTCCTGGAGGAACGCGTCTTCTGTCGGGGTCGCGGTGGCGGAGCTCATTTGGGTCTCGTCGCGTGAGTGCTTCTCGAAGGCGGACTGCTTTTCGACGGCTGGACGGCTACGGCAGGCTCGGGCGTGCCCCCGGCTGCGCCGGGGTCGGGCTTCGGCTCCGTAAGCCCGCAAACAACGCGGGCTAACAGAGTCGAGCCCCGGCAAACTGCCGCCGGGTCTCGCCCCTCCGGGCCGAAATCCCTCACGCGGCATCGCGCTGGCGTCGTCGGGGGCCCCCACCCGGCTCGCTTGAGGCTCGCCACCCTCCCCCAATTCTGGGGGCGGGCTTCCCGGAGGTCAGGCGGTTTGCCGTTGCGATCTGCGCCGGGAGGTCGGGGGCGGCTGCGCAGGAGGTGCGTTGTTCGAAGCCAGCGTGATCCCGCCCTCACTCCAGCCGTGGGCGAGTGCTCTTCGAGTCCCTTCGGGTTCCGCACCGACGGAGCAGCCGCCCCCGGCCGACCCCAAACACCGGAGCCCGCCGAAGCGCTCCGTCGTTCTCCCCACTGTCCCAGCATCGGGCGAGAGTGGCCGGAGGTTGAGCCCCGCCGTCGCCGTTCGCCGGCTGTTCCCTGTTCCCTATTCCCTGGCCGTCCCCTTACATCCTGCTGCGCGTGTACAGCAGCATCTCGCGGGGGCGCGCGCGGCCCGTGTGCTCCGCGGGGTGGGCCACCTGGAGGACGTCGTCGGCGTCGATCAGCTCGGGCTCCACGCGGATGGCGAAGAGCACGGTGCCCTTGCCGCCCACCAGCCCAAGGTCGCCCACGGTGTCGATGCGCTTGCGCTCCGCGCCGCGGATGCGGCGCTCGCGCACCGACTGCATGCGGCCGCGCGAGGCGATGCGCGTTTCCTCGAACCAGGCGGCGGCGTCCGCCTCGGACATCCCCGTCTGCGGGACCACGCCCACCACCAGGGTGCGGGCCATCCACTCCGGGCGCAGCGCCAGGCCGAAGGCGCCCTGGTCGAAGTGGAAGGGCGTGGCGGTGTAGGTTTCCTGCACCGCGTCCAGCATCCGCCCGCAGAACTCCAGCACCGGCGCGAAGGTGGCGCGCAGGTCGTCGTGGTCGTAGGCCCGGAACACCGGGGGGACCACCATCCCCAGCGGGCCCAGCCGCCCGGCCAGCGAGCACAGCACCAGGTACACCTCCAGCGGGTGCGACACGCCGGTGGCGAGCGCCGCCTCCAGGCGCGGCAGCTCCGCGGTCATCGCCTGCACCGCCATCTGCATCTCGGCGGCGGCGGCGCTGCGGGTGCCGGAGGCGTTGGCGCGCACCTTGTCGCACAGGTACACGGCCTTTTCGCGGACGCGGCGGGCCAGCCGGGCGCACTCGTCGCCCAGGGCCGAGGCCGGGGACACCCCGAGCTGCGGCGGGACGAAGTCGGCGAGGGCGAACGACTCGTCCGCGAAGGCGACGCGCGCCAGCGGAAAGCTGACGTACTTGTCCGGCGGCGTCTGCGTCACCAGCAGGGCGGCGCGGGGGCGCAGGCGCGGCACGGCGAGCGCCGCCTCCCCGGTGTTCTCGTCCGCCACCTCGCGCCCCTCGTACGACTCGTAGCGCGCAAGGCTCCCGGCGAAGGGCTCGCCCTCGCGGCGGCGGGCGGGGACGGCCAGGTGCACGGTCAGCGGCGCGCGGCGCGCCTCCTCCGCGTACAGTCCGAGCTCCGCCTCCAGCACCCCCTCGCGCCCGGGGCCGTGCACCACCAGCAGCCCGTCCGGCATCACCGCCTCCAGCTCCGTCACCCGCAGCGTCCCGCTGGACAGGAGCACCGGGTCCAGCCGCAGCCGCCGGATCCCCCAGTGGAAGGGGGAGGCGGCGCGCACGTGGTAGCCGAGCAGCTCCTCGGAGCGCGTGGCGGCGAGCTGGAAGTGCTGCGGCGCCAGGAGCATCCCCTCGTGCCACTGGACTCCATCCGGCACCTGGTGTCCGGGGATCATGTGGGCGCCCCGGCGGGCACGGCGTCAGGTAGGGTCAACGGAAAAGCCATCCTCGCGGAGGGTGAGCAGGATTCGCTTGAAGGGGTCCACCCGCACGCGGTGGTCGCCCGGCGCGTAGAAGTCGGCGAACACGAAGGCGCCCTTCGCCTTCTTGCGGCGGACCCGCAGCGGCTGCAGGGGAACGCTCTGCCCGGGGACGAACTCCCAGGCCAGGGTGCGAAGCCCGCGCGGGTTGTCCTGGCGCAGCTGCGCCCGCTGCCGGAACCAGTCGCGCGCCGTCATCCCCGCGAGCACCTTGACCAGCTCGCCGTCGTAGGCCACCACCAGCTCCACCGGCACCGGGCTGGTGTTGTTGGCCTCCGGCGCGGCGTACACCGCCATGGACCCGGTCTTCACCGCGGGGCGGCACCCCCCGGCGGCGAGCAGCCCCAGGGCGCACAGGGCGGCGAGGGCGCGGCGCCTCAGGGGACCAGCTCCTCGGCGGGGACGACGGCCGCGGCGATCCCCTCGCGCGCCGACACCTCGTCCGCCGCCAGGCGCGCCCGGTCCGCGTCGTCGTACTCGCCGAACCTCACCTGCATGCGCAGCCGCCACTCCGCGTCGTAGCCGGAGACCAGGTACGCCTCGTAGCCGCGGGCCCCCAGCCGCTCCAGCATCGCCAGCGCGGGCTCCTCGCGGGCGAACTCCGCCACCTGCACCGCGTACAGCGGCTCCTCGCCCTCCGGGCCGCCGGTGCCGCCCTCCGCGGCGGGGTCGTCCGCCGCCGGCCGCATTTCCGCGTCCCCGGCGTCCGCCGCGTCCGCCTCGCCCTGCGGCTCTTCGGCGGAGGCCAGGGCGCCGGGGAGCTCCCGCGCCGCGGCCGCGTCCCCGGGGAGGCGCGCCCCCACCCCCACCAGCACGCCGGTGAAGAACAGGAGCACGCCCACGGCGCACAGGCCGGCGACCACGGTCGCCAGGCTCCTGCGGTCGAGCGAAAAGGTGTAGGCGCTCATGGCACGCGGCCTCCGGAGTGGGGAGTCACGGCACCTGCGTGGTGACCTGGCCGGGAAAGGTGAGCTGGATCACCCCTCCCCAGTTGCACATCAGCTTGGACGTCGCGTTCAGCGCGGGCATGCTGCCGATCAGCACGGTGGGCGCGCCGACCACCCAGGGCGCGGCGGTCGCCGGCACGCACGGCATGGGGGTCAGCACCCCCAGCGCCGCGGCCGTCGCGGCGGCCACCGTGGGGTTGGCGGGCGAGCTGCACATCCCGAAGGGGGGGACGTTGACGATGGGCGCGTGGTCCATGATGGTCGCGCCCGGGACGCCGCCCACCATGACCCGGTTGGCGGGGAGCACCACCAGGGAGCTGGGGGCCACCCCGAAGCTGCACATCATCATCCCGCCCATGCACGCCGCCTGTCCCACGCTACTTGCCTCCCCGGATCGTCTTGAGCGCCTTTGCCAGCATCCCCGCCCGCTCCGCCACCCCGCCCGCCTTGGCGCCGCCGCCGGCGGCGGGCTCGTCCAGCGGCTTCCCCTCGCGGAACCGTTTGGTCGCCACCACGGCGCCGGCCTCGTCGTAGGTGACCACCTCGCCGTCCAGCAGCCCGGCCACGTAGGTGGAAGCTTCCCGCACCTGGCCGCCGGGAAAGTACTCGCGGGCGGGGCCCTCGGGGCGGTCGGCGACGTAGGCGACGCGGCGCAGGACGCGGCCGGCGGCGTCGAACCAGGCCGCCTCGCCCTCCAGCTTTCCGCCGGCGTAGGGGAGCCGGGCGGACACCTCGCCGCCGGGGTGGTAGGCCCGCGTCTCGCCCTCCAGCACCCCCGCGGCGTACCTCATCACCATCTGCACGCGCCCGTCGGCGTACACCGTGCTGTCGCCTTCGCGCTCGCCGTCCACGTACCCGGCGTGCAGCATCTCGGCGCCGTCCTCGGCGTAGGTGACCACCCGCCCGTGCAGCTTCCCGTGGCTGAACTCGGCGCGGGAGCGGACCTCGCCCGCGGGCCCGTAGGCCACGGTCTCGCCGTGCGGCAGGCCGTCGCGCATCCAGACCCGCTGGACGACCCTTCCCTCGTCGTCGGTGACGACCTGCTCCACGGCGTCGGCCACGTCAGTTCAGCTTCACCAGGCCGCCCTTGACCGTCAGCATCCCGCCGCCGTCCACCGTGCCCATGGCGCTCCCCTTCACCTCGAAGGTGGTGCCGGCCTCCACGGCGACGCTGGTGCTCGCCTTCTGCGAGATGCTCAGCCCCTCCGCCGACAACGCCGTCCCCGCCTTGAGGGTGATCCCCTGCCCGGCCTTGAGGGTGACGTTGCCGGTGGCCTCGATCACCAGGTCGCCCGTGACCTTGAGGGTGTAGGCGCCGCCGGTGGTGTGGGTGAACTTGGCGTCGTTGGTGTGCGTCTCGTCGCCGCCCACGGTGACGTCGCGCTTCCCGGCCGTGACGGTGTGCGCCTCGTCGCCCTCGGTGACGGTGACGGTGCGCTTGCCCTTGCTCACCGTCAGCGTCTCGTCGCCCTCGCCCACGGTGACGGTACGCTTGCCCTTGGTCACCGTGAGCGACTCGTCCCCCTCGCTGACGGTGACCGTGCGCTTCCCCTTGCTCACCGTGAGAGTATCGTCCGCTTGCTCGACGGTCGTGGTGCGGGCGTTCTTGACCGAGACGGTGAGGTCCTTGGCGGCGCGCATGTACACCTCCTCCGAGTCCTTGAGGTCCTCGAAGCGCAGCTCGTTGGACTCCTCCCCCGCCTTGGACGACTTTCCCTTGAGCGTGCTCCTGGTCTGGTCGGCGGGGAGCGCGTAGGGGACGGTCATGGTGGCGTTGTAGACGCACCCGCTGACGATGGGGCGGTCCGGGTCGCCCTCCAGGAAGGAGACCAGCACCTCCTGGCCGATGCGCGGCAGGAAGAAGGCGCCCCACCCCTTCCCCGCCCACCCCTGCGCCACCCGGATCCAGCACGACGAGTTCTCGTCGCCGGTCCCCTTCTGGTCCCAGTGGAACTGCACCTTGACCCGCCCGTACGAGTCGGTCCAGATCTCCTCGCCGCTCTTGCCCACCACCACCGCCGTCTGCGCCCCGGGGATGGAGGGCCGCGGGGTGACGCGGGCCGGGCGGAAGGGGACGTCGGCGGGAAAGGCCTCGAAGGAGTTGGAATAGCCGTCCTGCGTCCCCGAGTGCGCGACGGAGAGCAGCACGTACGAGGCGTTTGCCTCGTCGCGGTCGTGCCCCTCCAGCGTGAACTTGTAGCCGGCGGTGAAGGCGCGGCAGAAGCTGTCGCCGCGCAGCGTCTTCGCCGGCACCTCGCACGCCTCGATGCGCAGCTTGGCCAGCCGCTCCCCGTCCGACGTCTGCGCGAAGCCGCCGGGGTAGTCGTAGACCCGCAGCGTCCCCGCGCTCCCCTCCACCGTCACCACCAGGTCGGTGGCCGGGGTCTCGAAGCTGTAGTCGTCCAGCGCCACCTTGCCGGTGGTCACCCGGCGCTCCAGCGTGCAGCGGGTGACCACGTCCTCGTACTCGGCGGGGGTCGCCGTCTGGCGATAGCGCGCGGTGGCCAGCCCGGGGCAGGCGGCGTGGGCGTCGGCGTCGTCGGCGAGCACCAGGGTGTGCGTTCCCTCGGCGTGCTCGAAGAAGTAGAAGATCCCCTCCTCCTCCATCAGCCGCGACACGAAGGCGAACGCCGTTTCCCGGTACTGCACGCAGTAGTCGCGCGCCGTGTAGGTGCCGGTGAGCGAGTTGCGGAAGTCGGTGAAGCCCAGCTCCCCGAAGAGCGCTTCCAGGATCTGCGGCACCGTCTGCGCCTGCCAGATGCGGCAGTCGGCGGTGAGGGTGAGCATCCACAGCCAGGGGCGCAGCTCGGCGTGGTACACCGTGGTCCGCCCGTAGCCGCCGGCCTGCGCGAAGCGGGTGACGATGCCGTGGAAGTACCGGCTGGTGCCGTCCGCCAGCTCCAGCGCCACGGTGAGCCCCTGCCCCACCACGTCGTCGAAGGACAGCGCGGCGTCCTCGGACACCATGCTCACCGCGAAGTGGAAGAGCCCGGAAACGCGCTCCTCGCCGTGGAAGTCGCGCACCACCAGCACGTCCTCGCCCAGCGGCGACGCCACGGTGATCCGGTGGGCGGTCTGCGCGAGCGTCACGCGGGCACCGGGAGCTGCAGGAGTCGCAGCGGCGCGGGGTCCGCCACCCGGTACGCGAAGCCCGTGGCGCCCAGCGACAGGTGCACCGCGGCGACGGCCTGGCCGCGGGACATGCGCTCCAGCACCAGCGTGGAAAGCTCCGGGAGGACGGAGTGGGTGACGATGTGATCCACGTTGCGGGCGCCGGCGTCGGTCTCGGTGCAGCGGCGCGCAACCGTTTCCACCACCGCGTCGTCGTAGGTCAGCTCGGCGCCGTGGCTTTCCCAGAAGCGGCGCTGCACCTCGGCCAGCTTGAGCTCCACGATCTCGCGGATCTCGGCGTCGGCGAGCGGAAAGTACGGGACCACGGTGAGGCGGCCCAGGAAGGCGGGGCGGAAGCAGCCCAGCAGCTCGGGGCGGATCGCCTCCACCAGCGCGTCGGGGTGGGGGCGCGCGCCGCGGCAGGCATCGAGCACCGTCTCCGAGCCCACGTTGGAGGTGAGCAGGATGAGCGCGTTGCGAAAGTCCACGGACACGCCCTCGCCGTCCTCCATCCTCCCCTTGTCGAACACCTGGTAGAAGAGCTCCAGCACGTCGGGGTGGGCCTTTTCCACCTCGTCCAGCAGCACCACGGAGTACGGGCGCCGCCGCACCGCCTCGGTGAGGATGCCGCCGCGGCCGAAGCCCACGTAGCCCGGGGGCGCGCCCTTGAGCGCGGACACGGTGTGCGCCTCCTGGTACTCGGACATGTTGACCGTCACCAGGTTGCGCTCGCCGCCGTACAGGTGGTCGGCCAGGGTGAGCGCGGTCTCCGTCTTCCCCACCCCGCTGGGCCCCACCAGCAGGAACACGCCCACCGGCTTGCCGGGGTCGTCCAGCGAGGCGCGGAAGGTCCGGATGCGCCGGGCGATGGTGTCCAGCGCCTCCGGCTGCCCGATCACCCGGTCCGCCATGCGGTGGCGCAGCCCCAGCACGGTGCGGATCTCGTCCTTGAGGATCTTGCCCAGCGGGATCCCCGTCCACCCGGAGATCACCGAGGCCACCACCCGCGAGTCCACGCACGAGGGAACCAGCGGGTCCTCGCCCTGGAGCGCCTCCAGGTCGGCCTCCAGCGCGGCGGCCTCGCGCCCCGGGCGCCCGGCGGCGGCGCCGCCTTCCTCGGCCTCCCCGCGCAGCCGGACGATCTCGCGCACGCGCTCCAGCTCGGCGCGCCAGCGGTCCTCCAGCGCGGCGCGCTCGGCGCGGGCGGCGTCCAGCTCGTCCTCCAGCGCGGCCAGGCGGTCGGCGTGGTCGGCGCCGGCGGCGGCCTCGCGGCGCAGGATCCCCAACTCCAGCGCGGCCTGCTCCATCCGCCGCCCGGCGGCCTCCACCGCCACCGGGGCGCCGTGCTGCGCCACGGCCACGCGGGCGCAGGCGGTGTCCAGGACGCTGATCGCCTTGTCGGGGAGCTGGCGGCCGGGCATGTGCCGGTGGGAAAGGCGCACCGCGTCGCGCACCGCCTCGTCCAGCACGCGCACGCCGTGGTGCCGCTCCAGCTGCGCGGCGACGCCGCGGAGCATGTCCACAGCCGTGTCCTCGTCCGGCTCGTCCACCCGCACCACCTGGAAGCGACGGGCGAGGGCGGGGTCCTTTTCGACGTAGCGCTTGTACTCGGACCAGGTGGTCGCGGCGACGGTGCGCAGCTCGCCGCGGGCCAGGGCGGGCTTGAGGAGGTTTGCGGCGTCGCCCTGCCCCTCCGCGCCGCCCGCGCCGATCAGCGTGTGCGCCTCGTCGATGAACAGGATCACCGCGCCCGGGGAGGCGCGCACCTCGTCGATCACGGCGCGGAGGCGGCTCTCGAACTCGCCGCGCACCCCGGCGCCGGCCTGGAGCGCGCCCAGGTCCAGCGCCCGCACGGCCGCGCCGCGCAGCGCCGGGGGGACGCTCCCCTCGGCCACGCGCACGGCGAAGCCCTCCACCACGGCCGTCTTCCCCACCCCGGCCTCGCCGGTGAGGATGGGGTTGTTCTGGCGGCGGCGCATGAGGATGTCCACCACCTGCCGGATCTCGCCGTCGCGCCCGCGCACCGGGTCGATGCGGCCCTCCCGCGCCAGGGCGGTGAGGTCCACGGTGTAGCGGTCGAGCGCGGGGGTGGCGGTGGCGGAAGCGGAGGGAGCGGCGGCGTCGTGGAGCGGCGGGGCGGAGCGGGAGGGCGCGGGAGCGGCGGGGGCGCCGAGCAGGTCGCGCAGGTTGTCGCGGAGCGAGTCGCGGGGGATGCGGCCCAGCGCGGGGGCGGCCTCCAGGGCGGCGGCGCGGAGCAGGTCGTCGTCCAGCAGCGCCAGGAGCAGCGCCCCGGGGCGCACCGCGTCCTCCCCCAGCCGGAGCGAGGCCACCAGCCACCCCCGCTCCAGCCACCGCAGCAGGTGGGGCGACAGCGCCGGGGTGCGGCCGTTGCCGCGCTGGAAGCGCTCGGTGGCCGCCGCCAGCTCCGCCAGCGCGGCGGCGGGGTCCACGTCGTACTGGCGCAGCACGGCCGGCACGTCGCCGGCCGGCGACTCCAGCAGCTCCGCGAGCAGGTGCTCCACCTCCACCCCGTAGTGGGTTTGCCGGACGCAGACCGCGGCCGCCCGCTCCAGCGCGCCGCGGCACGCCGGGTTGAGCTTGTCGATCAGGGTCCTGGGGTCGGAGACCATCGTCTGCGGCGGGGGACGGCGGCGCTGCGGGAAAAGAGTCGAGCGGGAAGCTCCTTGCGGAGCCCCCGCGGGATGTGCGGCGGGCGGAAAGCCGGGTGTCTCGCGTGGCGGGAAAGGGTACCACGAAAACGGACGGCGGATGAAGGTTGCAATATGAAACCCCGCGCCGGGGGCGTCAAGCGCCAGGCGGATCCACGTCTTGCGTGTCCCCCCGGTGGCGCCCGCACGGGCCGTGTTCCCCGGGGGGAACACGGCGCCGGGCGAGGATCCCGCCCGTGACCGCTCCGTTGCGCCCGGGAGATGGTGCGGCGGCGCGCCCCAACATACATTATCCGCCACGTTCCTGCACGCCGCGCGTCGCGGCGCGCCCCACTCCCCGCCCCAGGATCCCGCATGACCCCCATGCTCCGCTTCCGCGCCGCGCTCCTGCTTGGCGCCCTGCTCGCGCCCGCGCTCGCCGCGTGCGACACCCCCACGGCGGCGCGCGGGGAGGCCCCCGCCGCCCCGCAGCGCCCGTCGCTCGCCGTGGTGCCCGCCAGGGGCGCCGCCGCCACGCTGGACGTGGCGAGCTGGAACATCGAGTGGTTCGGCGCCACCGGCAGCGGCCCGAGCAACGAGACGCTCCAGCTCCAGAACGCGCGCGACGTGATCGCCGGGACCGACTTCGACGTGTGGGGCGTGGCGGAGATCGCGGACCAGGCGGCGTGGAACAGCCTGGAGTCGCAGCTCCCCGGCTACACCGGCTTCCTGGCGGGCGAGTCCACCGTGACCAACGGCTCCGCCTACTACGGCGCCACCGAGCAGAAGGTGGGGATCCTGTACCGGAGCTCCGTCGCCACGCTGCTGGGGGCAAAGGTCATCCTCACCGCCAACGACGCGGACTTCGCCGGCCGCCCGCCGCTGGAGGTGAAGCTGCGCGTCACCCTGAACGGCGCCACCGAGGACGTGGTGGTGATCGTGCTGCACATGAAGGCGTTCGACGACGCGCCCAGCTGGCAGAAGCGCCAGAACGCCTCGGCAGCGCTCAAGACGTACCTGGACGCCACCTACCCCACGCAGAAGGTGATCGTGGTGGGCGACTGGAACGACGACGTGGACACCTCCATCACCTCCGGCAGCGCCTCGCCCTACCAGACCTTCGTGGCCGACGCGGCGGACTACGCCTTTCCCACGCGGGCGCTGTCGCTCGCCGGTGTGTCGTCCACCACCAGCTACCCGGACATGATCGACCACCACCTGGACAGCAACGAGCTGTACGCCACGCTGGTGCCGGCGAGCACCGAGGTGTACCGTGTGGACTCGTTCATCACCAGCTACGACGCCACCACCAGCGACCACTTCCCGGTGCTCAGCCGCTACACCTGGGGCACCACGGGCGGCGGCACGGCCAGCGTGGCGGTCACCGCGCCCAACGGCGGCGAGTCGTGGGCGGGCGGCAGCGTGCAGAGCATCGCGTGGACGTCGTCCGGGGTGGCGAGCGTGAAGCTGGAGTACACGCTGGACGGCTCCAGCTGGAGCACCATCACGGCCGGCACCCCGGCGTCCGCGGGGAGCTACGCCTGGACGGTCCCCTCCACGGCGAGCACTGCGGCCCGGGTGCGCGTGAGCGACGCGGCCTCCTCGTCGGTGAGCGACGCGAGCGACGCCGCGTTCACCATCACCGTGCCCTCGGGCACGCCGGCGCAGGTGATCCTCAACGAGATCATGGCGAACGAGCCGGGGAGCAACACGGCGGGCGAGTTCGTGGAGCTCGTCAACGTGGGCGGCACCTCGGCGTCCATCGGCGGGTGGACGATCAGCGACGGCGCGGGGGTGAAGCACACCTTCGCGGCGGGGACCACGCTGGCGCCGGGCAAGGCGATCGTGGTGTTCGCCGGGGCCGCGTCGATCCCGGCCGGGCTCACCAACGCGGTGGCGGCGAGCACGGGGTCGCTCGCGCTGGGCAACAGCGGCGACTCGGTGATCCTCAAGAACGGCACCGTCACCGTGACCAGCTACTCGTATCCGTCCTCGCTTTCCGGCACGGACGGCGTGTCCATGAACCGCAGCCCGGACGCGAGCGCCACGGGGTCGTTCGTGCTGCACACGGCGCTGGGGTCGCTCTCGTCTTCCGCCGGGAAGCGGGCCAACGGCACCGGGTTCTGAGGCGAGTCGGTTTCGTGAAGGGTCTTACGGCCTGAACTGCCGGGTAGGGCGTGCCCCCGGCTGGCGCCGGGGTCGGGCTTCGGCTCCGTAAGCGAGCAAACAACGCTCGCTAACGGAGTCGAGCCCCGGCGGAAACTGCCCCGCCGGGTCTCGCCCCTTCGGGCCGTAATCCCTCACGCAACTGCCTGCCCGTCCCCAACATCCAGCAGTTGCCCCCTCTCCCAGAATTGGGAGAGGGTGGCGGCTCCAAGGCCGCCGGGTGAGGGCACATCTACAACGACCGGCACCTGAATCCCGGCCTGTCGCCGCAACGGTACTCGAACTCCAATACCTCCCCCCCGCGCATCCTCCCCAGGTCGAACAGGATCCTGGGGGTGGTCAGCCCGGACTCGCCCTCGTCCAGCGCGATCGAATCGAAGACGGTGATGCCGGTCAGGAGCATCACGTCGAATTCCCCGTCCAGCTCCGCCGGAACCTCGACACGGGCCTTCGCGATGTGTGCCCCGGCGTTGTCGGACGCCGTCGCGTCGCGGCACCCCGCGGCGGTCAGCTCCAGGACGCGGCCCAGGTGAATCCTGGCTCCGCCTCCGGCCGTCGCCGCCGAAGGATCCCCGGCCACGCCGCAGAGGCAGCAGCCGACGGTGATCCTTTCCGGGACCAGGATCCCTCCCGGGCACAGCTGGGGAGCGAGGTTCATGGTGATGGCCACCTGCGGCTCCCGCTCCAGCGCCGCCAGCATGGCCTCCACCACCACGACGTGCGTGGGATGAGCCGCATCCACCACGTAGGATGCGGCGTCGCAGCGAACGTAGTCGCGCACGTAGGCGCTCCTGCCAAGCGCGTGGAAGAGGCGCCGCGCGGCGTCCAGGGATCGCGAGTGGACGTCGAGCAGGGTGAAGCGGATCTCGGCGGGGCTGAACCGGGTGGTCAGCGGGAGGGCCAGCGGCGCGAACGGGCCGCATCCCGCGTAGAGGATCTCCGTCGGGACGTCCGGGAACCGGGTCCGCGCCTGGAGGACGGCGGCGTGCAGGCCACGCAGGAACCGGGAGGTCCGGCGAGGGTCCAGCACGCACCGGGCGGCGTCCCGGGGGGCGATGGCTTCCCCGCCGGGGAGCCGGGTCCCGTCCGCGTCGTCCGCGCCCGTCGTGTCGTCGCCGATCCCGGTGATGGACGAGCACAGCGAATACAGCCCGGCCGCCGCCGCGCTCAGCCTGTCGTCGTCGGCCCGATCGGAAAGCAGCTCATCGGCGATCCCCTCCAACGGGAGCGAACGGCCGTCCGACGAAGCCGGCGGATGAGCGCTCACCGGTCGTCGATCCGGGATCGTCCCGGACCGCCGGAAGCGTGAGCGTGCCCGCGGCGCCTCACCCGGGCACGCTCCCGCCGACGAAGCTCCGCATGAGTTCCGGCAGCCCGCGGCCCGCTCATTCCTCCGCGGCGGCGGGCATGCGCTGGGCCACGGTCATGTGGTACACGGCCTGGCGGCGCTCCATCATCACGCGGAGCTTGCGCTCGTCGCGCATCTCCGCGAGCACGCGGCCCAGCTCGGCCTGCAGGGCGGCGGCGTTCTCCTTGCCCAGCTCTTCCAGCAGGGCCGCCTCCTCGGCGCGGATCTGCGCGGTGGGGCCGGGGGCGGCGGGGAGCTCCGCCGGCAGGTCAGCGGCGGCGGGCGGGGCGAAGCGCACGTGCGCCACGTCCAGCGTGGTGCCGAACTCGTGGGCGCTCACGTCGCGGGCGGCGTTGGAGTTGCGGCGCTTCAGCTCGTCCTGCGCTTCCGGCGTCCGCAGCACCGAGGTCACCTCCATGCGGTAGCGCGGCAGCCCCAGGCTGTCCATGCGCTCGTGGAAGCGGCGGCCGATCTCCAGCAGCATGGACCTGGCGTCCGGCGTCACGTACGGCACCGAGTACGTCAGGTCGCGCAGCACCCAGTACTGCGTGCTGTCCTCCAGCGCCACCAGCCGCCCCTCGCGCACCAGCCGCTGGATCTCCTCGTCGTCCCGGGCGCGCACCCCCAGGCTCTGCGCCACCGCCACCTGGCGGGCGTTCACGTCCTGCCGCAGGCCGGCGCGCTCCTCGCGCGTGAGCCCGCGCACCTGCACCAGCGCCCGCCGGGCCGAATCGGCGCGCGCCGCGACCCGCCGCCGCGCCGCGTCCACCTCCCCCGGGCCGGGCGCCGGG
>JBEVLE010000587.1:0-3747 GCA_040509335.1 Longimicrobiaceae bacterium
CGCGGGACGATCCCGCGCCGGCGTCCGCGTTCAGGTCAGATCACCGGCACGACGCTGCCGTCGAAGGTGCGGACCTTCTGGCCGTCGAACCGGGTCAGCTCGAAGAAGGCATCGTCCTCGTTGAAGCCCAGGCTCATCTCCTGAAGCATGCGGATGGGACTGCTTCGCCCAGGATCAGATTCAGCTCACAGCGCGGCGAAGTTGCCGCCGGAAACGATGCTCCCGGGCGCGAAGTTGTTGGGGCCGAAGAGCACGCGGCTGCCGGCCGCCGACACGTCCACCGTGGCGGTGCCGAACACCCGCATCCCGGTGACGAACACACCCGCCGAGCCGTTCACGAGGACGTGCGTGGGCGTGGGGAACGTGCGCACGCTCTTGTCCGAGCAGATGGCGCCCGCCACCACGTTCGTGGAGTTCCGGATCACCAGGGAGTCGCGCACCCCCAGCGCCGTGCAGGCGGCGAGGGAAACGTCGCGCGCCTGCTCCACGACAACGCCGGCGTAGCCGTTCACGGCGAACAGCGACTCGCAGGCGACCTGCGCCGCGCCGACGATGGCGATCCCCGCCTCCTCGCAGGCCACCGTGCGGATCCCGGCGAGCCGGTGTCCGCTGCCGCCGGTGACGTAGACCCCGTAGGAGACCGCCTCGTTGACCTGGACCGCTTCGCAGGAGACCCCGGTCCCGTTCTCGATGTGGATTCCCGTGGTGTCCGCGAAGCCGACGACCACGTTGCGTATCGTGCTGCGCGAGAGGCCGCGGGTGTAGATGCCGTACTCGCTCGCCTGGCCGATGTCCACCCCATCGACCTCGCACCCGGCGGCGTTCTCCAGGTGGATCGCCGTCCGGAGCGGTCCGAGGGTGAGGTCGCGCAGCTTCACAGGCCCGCCTGAGAGCGAGCGGATCCCCGTCTGCCCCGCGGAGTAAGCGCCCGCCACCCGCAGCGACTCGATGGAGCAGTGGCCGGACACGATGTCGATCGCGGGAATTCCCGATCCGGTGAAGCTGATCTGCGTCTTCGCCTTCCCGCTGCCGACCAGGCGTTGTCCTCCGCCAGCCGCCCCCAGCGCGAGCGTGTCGCTGACGGCGAAGGTGCCGGGCCCCAGGCGCACGTCCGTGCCCGTGGCCAGCGCGTCGCGGATGGCCTGCGTGTCGTCGCCGCCGGAGGGCATGAGCTGGGTCTCGCCCAGGAGCAGGCCCTCCAGCTCCGGCAGCCCGCCCGCCGTTTCGGTGATGCGGAGCCCCCGCCCCAGGACCAGCGTTTCCGCCTCGCGGGCGCGGGTGGCGTCGCGGATGATGAAGCTGCGTACCGGTGCCTTCATGAGTCGTATCCCCGTGAGCTGGGTTTGTCCGGCCGCGCGCGGGTCACAGCGCGGCGAAGTTGCCGCCCGAGTTGATGCGCGCCGGGTCGAAGTTGTGCTGGATGAACACCACCCGCCCTCCCGCCCCCGACACGTCCACCTCGTACAGCGGCGGGACCGGAGGGTTGACCCGCTGCACGCCGCTGAGCACCACCTGCGTGGAGCCGCCGTCCACCAGCACGTGCGGCGGCACCGCCTGGATCTGCCCGGTCCGGTCGGAGAGAAGCCCGCTCGCGGTCACCGCGGTGCAGTTCCGCAGGATGAGCGTGGTCTCCTCGACGCGCACCATGGAGCACCCGTTGAGCATCACGGCCAGGGAGCCCTCCACCCGGATCCCGGAGCCGCACTGGAAGACGTGGACCCCTCCCACCTCGGCTCCGCGCGTGGTCAGCAGGACGAGCCCCTCGCCGCAGTCGGAGATTCGGGCGGCCTGGATCTCGAGCGAGCTGCACCCCGACACCTGGATCCCCGGCGCGCAGTCGCGGACGGTCACCCGGGTGAAGCTCACGCAGTCCATGGACGCGACGCTGATTCCCCAGCCCTGCGCCCCGTCCACGTCCACGTTGGAAAAGGCCGCCTGGGCCCCGGGCCCGATCAGGGAGATGCCGGCGTTGACGCTGAGCACCTTCACCTGCGACACCTCCACCCGGCTGGGCTGCGCCAGGGCCACGCCGCGGTCGAACAGGAGGACGCGCAGCCCGCGCAGCCGGACATCGGTCGCGCCGGTCGCCACCACGCCCCTGCTCCCGATGACGTAGTCACCCGGGCCCCTCAGCTCCAGCTCCCGGATCGACGTGCCGCTGCCCGCCAGGTCGAAGGCGGCGCCCGCGTGCGTGGAGCGCACGGTGGTGCGGAGGGAGCCGCACCCCGCCACCGACTGGCCCGTGCCCAGCGAGATGGTGCCGCTCACGTTGAACTCGCCGGGCCCCAGCCTCACGCCGCCGAACCGGGCCAGCGCGTCGCGGATCGCCTGCGTGTCGTCGCCGCCCGAGGGCATCAGCTGGGTCTGCCCCAGGAGCAGGCTTTCCAGCTCGGGGAGCCCCCCGGCCGTGGTCGAGAGCGGGATCCCGCGTCCGATCACCAGCGTTTCCGCTTCGCGGGTGCCGCCGTCGTCGCGGATGATGAAGTTGCGTACCGGTGCCTTCATGGACGTATCCTCGTGTGCTGGGTTTGCCCGGCCGCGCGCGGGTCACAGCGCGGCGAAGTTGCCGCCGGAGTTGATGCGCGCCGGGTCGAAGTTGTGCTGGATGAACACCACCCGCCCTCCCGCCCCCGACACGTCCACCTCGTAGGTGGGCGGTGTGGCCCCGTTGACCACCCGGGCCCCGGTGAAGACCACGCCCGTGGACCTTTCCACGCGCACGTGCAGCGGGAACGAGTTCCGCGAGCTCTGCGAGGCGAACGCGCTGGCGGCCACGTTCTCCGCGTCCAGGATCACCAGCGGACCGTTGGAGTTCACGGCGCGGCAGGCGTTCAGGGCCACGTCGCGCGCGTGGTCCACCAGGATCCCCACCCTGAAGCACTCCACCAGGCTCAGCGACTCGCCCACCACCGCTCCGGCATTGCCGTCCATGGCGATCCCGGTCCCGCAGTTGTCGGCGCGGACCGCGAAAAGCCGGTTGCCGGTCCCGCCGGTCAGCCGCACCCCGTAGCCCACGCACTCCACGGCGGAGACCGACTCGCAGGCGACGCCGCTTCCGTCCTCCACGTACAGGCCGGTGTCGCAGCCTTCGAGGAGCAGGTTCCAGAGCTTCGCATTCTGCAGCCCGCGGGCATAGATCCCGTACGTGCGGGTCGCGGAGACGATCACGTTCGAGATCTCGCAGCCCGAGACGCCCTCCAGGCGAATCCCCCACTCCGCCTGGCCTGTGATGATGAGGTTCCGCAGGGTGATGTCGCTCACGGAGTCCGCCCGGATCCCCGCGACGTTGGGACCGAAGCTGCCCCCCAGCATGAAGCCTTCGACGACGGATCCGCGCGACTGGATGCGGATGGCGGGCGAATACGAGGTGGTGTAGAGGACCGTCCGCCCCGCCGCGTTCCCGATGTCGATCCCGCTCCCGCTCAGCCGCTGGCCCCTGCCGTTCGCGCCGACCACCAGCGGGTAGTTGATGTGGAAGGTCCCGGGCCCGAGGCGCACGTCCCGGCCGGTCGCCAGCGCCGCCTGGATGTCGTCGCCGGGCATGAGCGGCGGGTCGCCGGCGGCCGTGCTCTCCAGCTCGGGGAGCCCGCCGGCTGTCTCCGTGACGCGGAGCCCCTGGCCGAGCACCAGCGTGTGGGCTTCGCGGATGCCGGTCGGGCCGCGGATGATGAAGCTGCGTACAGGTGCCTTCATGGGTCGTATCCCCGTGTGGTGGGTTCACCCGGCGTCCGGCCCGCCGCGTTCGCG
>JBEVLE010000588.1:0-2811 GCA_040509335.1 Longimicrobiaceae bacterium
CCCGGACCTCGTCGAGGTCCGGGGCGGTTTGCTGCGTCTGGGTCCAGCCGTCCGGAGCCGCCTGCCCCGTGGAGTGAGTGCGCTACGACGAGGCGCAGGAGATGCGCCGCGCGGTCGCCGTGGTTCGCGTCTCGGATGCCCCCGGACCGTTGAGATCGTCGGTGTAGGCTTCGACCTCCCCGCGCAGCTCCGCGCCCTCTCGCCGGAGGTGCAGGGCGAAGCCTCCGAGCACGGGTATGCCGGCCCACACGGAGTCTTTGCCCACCAGATTCCAGGCCTGGAATTCGCCGGCGCGGGACGACGCGGGGGTGAGAGTATGCACTGCGTACCCGATGCTCGGCCCCCGGCGTCCCTCTCTCCAACCCGAAAGCGCCGTGCCCAGGCGGATGGCCGTGGGAAGGTCCGCAGGCGAGCGCAGCTGTCCGTTGCCGATCTCGGGTCCCCAGGCGCCGTACTCCATGGCGTAGCACCCCGCCAGCTCGGCCACCTCCGGCGGCACGGGCGCGGAGCGGGACAGGGCGGCGCATCCGGCCGCCAGGCACAGGACGAACGGAGTCGGTCGCATGGGAGCGGCAGTGGAGTGTGGGACGAAATCCGCGTAGACCAGGTTATTCAGGGAATCGGCGAGGCTGAAGGCAAGGATGCCGTGCGGTTCTCCCGTGCGGACGCCAGCACCAGCCCCGCGTGAGGGATGCGAGCGCGAAGCGGCGAGACCCGGCGGCAGTTTGCCGGGGCTCGCCTCCGTTGCAGACGGTCGTTTCGTCTGCTACGGAGCCGCAGCCCGACCCCGGCGCAGCCGGGGGCACGCCCGAACCCTGATCTGTCTCCCCCTGCTGGATCAGCGGGAACCCCGAATCATGTCCAGCACTGCGCGCAATTCCGTGTCCACGCCGCGGGCCACGTCGTCGGCGCTGGGCTCCACGAGCACGTCGGGGACGATGCCGGCGTCGGGGCGCTCGCCCGGCGGGAAGTAGCCGATCAGCGGCACGTCCACCTCGATCCCGCTGCGGGGGAGGCGCAGGAAGAAGAACGCGCCGCCGTTGATGCCGCGCTGGTTGCCGCCGGTGGGCTGCCCCACCAGCGTCGCCAGGCGGTTCTGCCGTGCCTCCAGGGCGAACTCGAAGGTCGCGGAGCTGTTGGAGGCGTCCACCAGCACGAATGTGCGCCCGCGGAAGGGGCGGGAAACAGCCCGCACGACGCTGCTCCCGGGCTCGTCGTCGTAGCGGGTCAGCGTGTAGAAGCCGCCCTCGCCGGGAACGGCCTGGCCGCCCCAGTCCAGGAAGGAGCGGTCCCAGGTGTCCAGGTGCGGACGCAGGCGCTCGGGGACGCTCCGGTAGCGGACGCGGCGGCGGAACCCGTCCAGGCGCAGGTCGCGCGTCGCCAGCCGGGCCAGGATCTCGTCGCCCACGCCGGTTCCCCCCTCGTTGCCCCGCAGGTCGATCACCAGCGCCCCCGCGCCCCGCTCCTGGAGCCGGGCGAACACGCCGTCCAGGTACGCCTTCCAGTCCCAGCGGGAGTTGTACAGCGACCAGGTGGGCATGCGCAGGTAGCCGGTCCCGGCGTCCAGGAAGCGGAACTCCCAGCCCGGGTCGTCCGCGGGCCGGCCGGCGGCGCGCCCGGTCGCGGCCAGCCGCTCGGCGTAGGCGAGGGGGCGGACGCGGACCGTGGCGGCGGGGGCGCCCGCGGGGCCCGCCACCTCGAAGCTCCACGGGCCCTCCGGCCGCGGCGGGAAGAAGAGGGGAAAGAACACGTCGAACGCCTCGTAGCGGCTGTCGCCCCGCAGCTCCATCCCCGAAACGCGCTTGGCGTCGTTGGAGCCGTCCGCCCGCGCCACCGTGAGCAGGCGGCGGAGGACGTCGGCGGCGGGGACGCCGTTGATGCGGCGCACCTCCGTCCCCGGCGCGAGGCGCGGCTCGCCCGACAGGTTGCGGGTGACGACCATGCGGCCCCCGATCCAGCGGAACAGGAAGGGGACGCGGTCGCGCTCCAGCAGCGCGTGCGCCACGGCGTCCGGCTGGTTGAAGAAGTTGGCGTAGCTGTGGCCGCAGCGGACGCCGGCCAGGAACACGGAGACGGCGAGGTACGCTTCCGCCAGCGTGCGGTCGCGGCTCAGCTCCTCGCGGAGCGCGCCGAAGCTCGCGGCCACCCGCGCGCTGTCGGCGTAGCGGTACAGGCCGGGGTGCAGCGTCTCGTACGCGTCCCGGAGCACCGCGAAGTCCTCCAGCAGCTCCGCGGCGGGGATGCGCGCGGGGGGCGACTGGGCGCGCAGCGGGGCGGCCCCGGCGCCGCACGCCGCCAGGGCGAGCGCCAGCGCGGCGGCGCGGAGGGTGCTCGGTGCGCGGGAGGGCGGGGGAAGGGTGGGCGGCGGGTGCATGGGCGCGCTCCTCGGGTTCGGGGTACGCCCGCAAGGTAGCTCAGCCGGCGCCGCCCCGCGTCGCACTTTCGGCGGGCGGCGCACACTGGCGCGCGTTGAGACGTTCCGCCTCGGCGCGGCGGCGGAACTCGGAGGGGGTGGTGCCGGTGTACGCCCGGAACGCGCGGTTGAAGCTGGCCTTGGAGCTGAAGCCCGCGTCCAGCGCGATGGCGAGCAGGTCGCGCCGGCGCGCCGGGTCGCGCAGCTCGGCGGCGACCGCGTCCACCCGCATGCGGTTGACGAACTCGTTGAAGCTCTGCCCCAGCCCCTCGTTGAGCGCGCGCGACAGCGTGCGCGGCGAGGTGCCCAGGTGGCGCGCGAGCGCCGCGAGCGTGAGCTCCTCGTCGCGCCACCAGCCGGCCTCCGCCACCCGCGCGCTGTCGGCGTAGCGGTACAGG
>JBEVLE010000589.1:0-2795 GCA_040509335.1 Longimicrobiaceae bacterium
GGAGCCCCCCGGCGCGGACGCCGGGGGCTCCGTCGTGCTGGCGCCGCGTGGCCCTCCGGGCTCAGGACACGGCGCCCGGACCGGATCCGACCGCCGCGCCACCGCCGTTTCCCGCGCCGCCGCGCAGCCCGTACCCGTAGAGCCCGAGCGCGATGGCGAGCGTCACCGCGGCGGACGACCAGGCCACGACCCGGGCCGCCGGGTGCCACCCCGCCCAGGCGCCGGTCAGGCCGAAGTACACGAGCCAGGCGCTCGCGCCCGCGTTGCTCACGATCCCCATGACCACCGCGCCGGTCGCGCGCCGGCCGGCGCGCACCTCCCGCAGCCCGAACCCGTACCCCACGCCCAGCGCCAGGTAGGACCATCCGAGCAGCCGCGCGAACGGGGCCGCCCCCGGGGGCAGCCCTGCCGCCCCGAGCAGCCACTCCGGGGCGAGGATCAGCGGGCCCGCCCAGAAGAGGACCGTCACGGCGATCTTCGCAACGATCACCCGGGCCAGGGGCGTCATGGGCGTGCGTGCGGCATGGCGTGGAGCGGATCGGGCGGCGGGGCCGGCTGCCGTGCGCCGGGCGAGCCCGCCGGGACGATCCTTTCCACCAGGCCGGAGCCGGGAGTGATCGTCCGGAGGATCGCGCCGGTCGCTCCGCCGACGCCAGCCGCGGCGGGCGGCGTGGCGGGCACGACCTCGCGCTCCAGCTCGGCGTCCAGCGCGTGCTTCTCCGCCCGCGACTCGCGCATCTCGCGCGACTTGATCCTCCAGTACCAGGCGAACGCCCACACCCCCGCCGTTTCCACGAAGAAGATGACCGCGCGGAACGGAGAGCGCGGCTCGATCACGTACGAGAGCACGACCGCGGCCAGCGGCAGCAGGAACATCGCCAGCCCGGTCCACACGTACCGCCGCGCGTAGTGCGGCCGCCTGTCGAGCGGCAGGAGGCGGAGCGTGTCGCGCGAGCGGAACACGCTCACGTACGCGATGCACACGAAGAAGAGCACCGCCGCCGTCGCGTGCACCCCGGACACCAGGTCGCCGCCCTCCGCTCCGGCGGTGGGGAAAAGGGCGACCACGGCCGCGAAGCCGCCCGCCAGGTTCAGCGCCACGTTCTCGCGGGTGCTGAAGCCCTTGTACAGGTACAGGCAGGCGCCCACGGCCAGGAGGCCCCCGACGAAGAAGTCCCGCGTGGTGAAGAAGCGGGTCCCGGACCCGGTGTGGTAGTAGTCGCTGATGGAGGGCTCGAGCCAGACGTGGTGCAGCACGCCGCCCGCGAGCAGGACGACGAGGGGGAGCGCGCCCCCGATCACCCAGAGCCCCGTGCGGAGACTGTCGTACGTGCCCAGCATGTGCTCCTGCAGCTCGTCGGCGCTCTTGCGATCCATCGACGTCCTCCCTGGTGCGGAGTGGCCGGTGCAAGGAAAGCCTGCGGTGTGGAACCCGTGCGGCGCGCGGCGGAGGGAGAAGCGGTGGCCGACGAGCCGCGCACCCGGTGGAGCGAAGCGGAGACGGGGAGCCCGGGACGGAGGGCCGGACCCGTCCCGCTACGATAGGTTTCACCCGGGACCGGAGCAAGCATTTTCTGCTCGCGCGCTCCCCCCGCGGCCTGTCGCGGAGGCAGGGCCGCGCGGTACTTTGCGCGGGATTCCCGCAATCGCCCGTCCGCCCGTACGCCCCCCTCGACGATGAGCCCCACGCCCGAGCCCCACGCCCTCCAGACGGGCCGCCTCGTGTTCGTGCGCACCCCGCGCCTGGAGGACTGCGACGAGTGGCTGGCGCTGAACCGCGCCAGCCGCAGGCTGTACCGCGGGTGGACGGCGCCCATGACGCGGCTGGACCAGTTCGCCACCTGGGTGCACCGCTGCACGGACGCCGACTACGCCGGCTTCCTGGTCTGCCGGCGCGGGGACGGGGCGATCGTGGGGAGCGCCAACCTGAGCCAGATCTTCCGCGGCAACTTCCGCAGCTGCTACCTGGGCTACCAGGGCGGCGCGCCGCACACCGGCCGGGGGTACATGACCGAGGGGGTGGGGCTGGTGCTGCGCCACGCCTTCGGGCCGCTGAAGCTGCACCGCGTGGAGGCCAACATCCAGCCCGAGAACGCCCCCTCCATCGCCCTGGTGAAGCGGCTGGGGTTCACGCTGGAGGGGCGCTCGCGCCGCTACCTCAAGATCGGCGGGCGCTGGCGCGACCACGAGCGCTGGGCCATGTTGGAGGAGGACTGGCGGGCGCCGCGCCGCGGGCGCGGGACTTGAAGGGTCGCCCGCCCATCGCGAGGGACAACGCATCACGCAGGGAGGAGAGGACATGCCGACACGCAACGCCAGCGCCACCTGGGAGGGCGGGCTCCAGGGCGGAAACGGGAGCTTCGAGGGGGAGAGCGGAGTCATCCGGGGGAGCTACTCGTTCGGCTCGCGCTTCGGGAGCTCCGGGGGGACCAACCCCGAGGAGCTCCTCGCCGCGGCCGAGGCCGCATGCTACAGCATGGCGCTCGCCGTGGGGCTGGAGCGCGCCGGCACCCCGGCCACGCGCGTCCACACCGACGCCGCGTGCACCATCGACAAGGTGGGCGAGGGCTTCAAGATCACCACCATGAAGCTGCGGGTGCGCGCCCAGGTGCCGGGGGTGGACGCCGAGACCTTCCGCCAGGCCGCCGAGGACACCAAGAAGGGGTGCCCCGTCTCGGTGGCGCTCGCGGGGGTGGACATCCAGCTGGACGCCGCGCTGGAGTAGCGCCGGCGGCGGCAGGAAGTGGGGCGCGGGGGGGGGGGGGGGGGGGGCGCCCCCCCACCCCCCCCCCCCC
>JBEVLE010000590.1:0-5300 GCA_040509335.1 Longimicrobiaceae bacterium
AGCGGCGCCGCCTCGACGCGCGGCTCGCCGCCGCGCGGCAGGAGCAGGCGCACGCGCAGCGGACCGCCCGCGGAGGCGGGGGCGGCGGCGGCGAGGGCGGCGCGGACACGCGCTTCGTCCCAGCGGAAGCCGAAGTAGCGCGCGGACGAGGCCATGCGGGCGAGGTGGCCCTCCAGCAGGAAGAACCCGCCGGCGGGCTCGTGGAGCAGCGTTTCCAGCAGCTCGAAGCCGTCGGGCGGGCGGGAGGCGAAACGCGCCTTGTCCAGGCACTCGCGGTACTCGGCGGCGGCGTCCGCGTCGTGCGTGATGCCGCTCCCCACGCCCAGCTCCGCCGTGCCGCGCGCGTGGTCCACCAGCAGCGTGCGGATCCCCACGCTGAACACCGCCTCGCCGGGGGAGACGAAGCCCAGGGCGCCGGTGTACACGCCGCGCGGGCCGCTTTCCAGCTCGCGGATGACCTGCATGGTCCTCACCTTGGGCGCGCCGGTGACGGAGCCGCAGGGAAAGAGCGCGCGGAGCAGGTCCGCGAGCCCGGTGCCGGGAAGGGTGCGCGAGCGGATGGTGGAGGTGAGCTGGTGCACCGTCTCGTAGCGCTCGACCTCGAACAGCGCCGGGACCTTCACCGAGCCCCACTCCGATACGCGCCCGGCGTCGTTCCGCAGCAGGTCCACGATCATCAGGTTCTCCGCGCGCTCCTTGGGCGAGGCCAGCAGCTCGGCGGCGAGCGCGGCGTCCTCCTCCTCCCACCGCCCCCGCGGCCGCGTCCCCTTCATGGGCCGCATCTCCAGCTCGCCGTCCGCCCAGCGAAAGAACAGCTCGGGCGAGGCGGACACGACGGACAGCCCGCCCAGCCGCAGCAGCGCGCCGTACGCCCCCCGCTGCGCCCGGCAGAGGGCGCCGTAGAGCCCCGCCGCGCTCCCGGCGAACGAGGCGGCGAGCCGCAGCGTGAAGTTGACCTGGTAGGTGTCGCCCGCGGCGATCAGCTCATGGATGGCGGCGACCCGCGCCGCGTACTCCGCCTCCGACAGCGACGGGGTCCACTCGCCCAGCTCGAACGGCTCGTCAGTGACGCCGTGCAGCGCGGGGACCTCCTCGCGGGTGTCGTACAGGGCGAACCAGGCGAGCGGGAGCCGCGGGTCGGGGGCGTGGACGACGAGCGCGGGATCGAAGGCGGGGGCGGCCTCGTAGGCGAGGAACCCGGCGGCGTGAAGGCCCTGCCCCACCGCCTGCTCGACGCGGCGCAGGAGCGGGAACACGTCGGACAGGCTCGCCGCGACCAGGGTCTCGCGGTGGCCGGCGAGGCGGAACGAGCGCGGGCCCCGCGCGGGGTCGAGCGAATCGAAGCGGATCAGGGGAGAGCGGCGGAACGGGGGAGGGGTGAGCCGCGGGCGGGCTACTTCTTCGCCGCGGCGAACGTCTCTCGGAGCAGCCACATCGCGGCGAACGCGAAAGGCAGGGCGGTGAGGAGGGTGAATGCCGGGACCTCGCTCATGTCCACGATCCAGAGCAGGGACAGGGTGAGGAGAACCACCCCCGCGGCCGACCCGCGCGCGCGCGGGAGGCCGGGAAACGCCTGGGCGACGAGCAGCACCACGGCGCCCACCCAGCCGGCGAACACACCGTTCGGCACCAGCCCGCTCGTCCATTCCGCGCCCAGAGCGGCCGCCCCCCCGGCCTGGCCGAACAGGCTGGGCGTGACCCACAACAGGACCGCGAAGACCGGCGCGGCACCGTGGCCCCCCGCGATCATCACGCAGCCGTACAGGAACAGGGTCGCCGTCGCGGCCGTGCCCGGGCGGGGCGCCGCGCCGGGCCCGGCGTCCTTCAGGGGCTCGTCGGGCACCGGTGGAGGGGAGACGTCACGGTCTCGAGCGGGGTCGTTCCGGGGGAGAGACATGGATCCTCGGGGAACTTTCGGGGGAAGAACGCCGGTTCGACAGGACACCGGGCAGTCGCCGGGCCGACGGGGGAAGACGGAGTGCGGGGTGGGCCCCCACCCGGCGGCCTGAGAGCCGCCACCCTCCCCCGATTCTGGGGGAGGGCTTCCCGTCGGTCGGGCATGGGTGCGAGCCCGGGCCGACAGGTGCCGTGCAGTCGCCGTTCCGCAGTATCCCCCCAAATCTTCTGCGGAGGGAGACAGCCGGGCAGTTTCGGCTGGCTCCCGCAGCCGGAGCGGAGACCCGCCGGCTGTTTGGCGGGGCTCCGCGACCCGCGTAGGAAACAGGCCGGCTGTTTGGCCTGGTTCCGGAGCGGCTCCGAGGCAACGCCCCGAAGACACCCCTACTTGCCCAACGGCTCCGACGAAACGGGAATCTCCGCCGGCATGGCGCGCGGATGGGTCATGGCCTCCGGCGACAGGATGTCGTCCAGCTGCTCCTGCGACAGCCACCCCTTCTCGCGCACCAGCTCGTACACCCCGCGCCCCGTCTGCAGCGCCTCCTTGGCCACCGCCGACGACCGCTCGTACCCGATGTACGGCACCAGCGCGGTGACCAGCCCGATGGAATGGTGCACCATGTCCAGCATCCGCTGGCGGTTGGCCGTGATCCCCACCACGCACCGCTCCCGCAGCACCACGGCGCCGCGGGTGAGCATGTCCACCGACTGGAACAGGTTGAAGGCGATCACCGGCTCGAACACGTTGAGCTGGAGCTGCCCCGCCTCGGCGGCCATGGTGATGGTGAGGTCGTTGCCCACCACCTGGAAGCAGATCTGGTTGACCACCTCGGGGATGACCGGGTTGACCTTGCCGGGCATGATGGACGACCCGGGCTGCATGGCCGGCAGGTTGATCTCGTTGAGCCCGGCGCGCGGCCCGGAGGAAAGGAGCCGCAGGTCGTTGCAGATCTTGGAAAGCTTCACCGCCACCCGCTTGAGCACCCCGGACAGCTGCACGAAGGCGCCGGTGTCCTGCGTGGCCTCCACCAGGTCGGGGGCGGTGATCAGCTCCAGCCCCGTGCACCGGGCCAGGGTGTCGCGCACGGTGGAAGCGTAGCGCGGGTCGGTGTTGATGCCGGTGCCGATGGCGGTGGCGCCCATGTTGATCTCGCGGATCAGCGCGGCGGCCTCGCCCAGGCGGTCCATGTCCTCGCCGATGGTGACGGCGTAGGCGTTGAACTCCTGCCCCAGCGTCATGGGCACGGCGTCCTGAAGCTGGGTGCGCCCCATCTTGAGCACGTCCCCGAACTCGCTCCCCTTTTCCAGGAAGGCGTCGCGCAGCTCGCCCAGCGCGCCCACCAGGTCGCGCAGCGCCCACACGGCGGCGATCTTGACCGCGGTGGGATACACGTCGTTGGTGGACTGGGAAAGGTTGACGTGGTTGTTGGGGTGCACCACGTCGTACTCGCCCTTGCGGCGCCCCAGCAGCTCCAGCGCGCGGTTGGCCACCACCTCGTTGGCGTTCATGTTGGTGGAGGTCCCCGCCCCGCCCTGCACCACGTCCACCACGAACTGCTCGTGCAGCCGCCCGTCGCGGATCTCGCGGCAGGCGTCCACGATGGCGCCGGCCACGGCCGGGTCCAGGATCCCCAGGTCGCGGTTGGCCTCGGCGGCGCCCTCCTTGACGGCGGCCAGCGCGTTCACCAGGTACGGGTACTGGGAGATGGGGATGCCGGTGATGGGGAAGTTCTCCACCGCGCGCAGCGTCTGCACGCCGTAGTACAGGTCCACGGACAGCTGCCGCTCGCCCAGCAGGTCGTGCTCGGAGCGCAGCTCGCCGGACAGGTACCCCATCCCCCGCGCGGAAAGGCGGGCGTTGGCGTGCCGCAGCCGGGACGAGATCACCTGCGCGGCGGCCAGCGCCAGCTTGCCGAACAGGCCGGGCCGGGTGCCGGCCAGCTCGCGGATGCGCTCGCGGGGGATCTCCAGCATCTCGGCGTCCTCGCTCACCACCCCGGAGGTGGAGTGCGGGTAGTCGTCCAGCAGGCTCCCCTCGCCGTACGACTCGCCCGGCACCAGCACGTGCAGCACCTCGGGGAGCCCGCGCATTCCCTTGACGATGCGGATGCGCCCCGAGACCAGGACGCCGAAGGCGCGGCGCGGCTGGCTCTCGCGGAACACGTGGGTGCCGGCCGGGTGGTGCTTCACCTCCGCCAGGGCGGCGAGGACCCTCGTCTCCTCCTCGTCGAAGGCCTGGAAGAGGGGGCTGGAGGCGAGGATGGAGGCCGCGGACTGGTTCATGGCGGAAGCGCTCAAGTCGGTGTCGGAGATCCGTTTCCGGAACAGGCCGCACAACGTAGGCGGCCCGGGTCCGGCGGACAAGAGCGGGGCCGTGGATGGCCCGGAGCTTGCAACCCCCGTCACTCCCCCGGACGCCCGCGGCGCGGGCGCCGACGGGTTCCTGAACCGAACCAAGGAGGCTGAAATGGGGATCTTCGACCGGAACTACGACCGTGACTTCGGCGGCCGCGGCGGGGCCGGGTACCATGGCGGCGACCGCGACCTGGGCGACCGCATGCGCCAGGGCTGGAACCGGATGAAGAACACCGCCCACGACGCCATGGACCGGGACGACGACGGCGGCTACGGCTACCGCGGCGGCGCCTACGGCGGCGGCAACAGCTGGGGCCGCGAGCGCACCTTCGGCGCGTCCGGGTACGACCGCGACATGGGGAGCACCGGCTACGGCTACGGGGCCGGCGGCGGCAACTGGCAGCGCGAGGGGCTGAACCGGCTGGAGGGCGACAACCGCGACACCTTCGACCGCGACAGCGGCTGGTACTCCGGCCGCGGCCAGGGAATGGGGATGGGCGGCGGCGCCTGGAACTACGACCGCGACTTCGACCGCGGCAACACGCTGGGCGCCTCGTCGTCGGACATGGGCGGCGGGTACGACCGCAACTACAAGGGCCGCTGGCAGACCGACAACGGCGACCCCTTCGGCGACCGCGCCAGCCACACCCCCATCCGCATGATGCGCGGCGGCTTCCAGAACGGCGAGGACCGCCCCGGGATGATGGGGAGCAACTACGACCGCGACTTCGGCCGCGGCTACGGGGCGGGCTCCGGCATGGGCTACGACCGCGACATGATGCGCGGCGGCGGCATGGACCGCGGCTACGACCCGTACGAGGGCGACCTGGGTCGGAACCGGCCGGGCAGCTGGGGGATGAACCAGAACCGCAACCGCGGCGGGTACGATCGCGGCTGGTTCTGACGGCTGCTTTGGGCGTGACCCCCGCTGGCGCGGGGGTCGGGCTTCGGCTCCGTAAGCGAGCAAACAACGCTCGCTAACGGAGTCGAGCCCCGGCAAACTGCCGCCGGGTCTCGCCCCTTCGGGCCGGAATCCCTCACGCAACTGC
>JBEVLE010000591.1:0-9589 GCA_040509335.1 Longimicrobiaceae bacterium
CTGCGCCGCGCCGGCGTCCGCCGTCTGCCCCGCGGACGCGCCGGCCTCCGCGCCCTCGTCGGTCCTGTCCTGCACCACGCACCCGCCCAGCAGCAGCGCCGCGGCGGCCAGCGCCGGGCCCGTCCAGCTTCGAAGCGTTCGTCTCATCCGGTTCTCCTTCCTGAGGTTGCCGCTCCCCCAAGCAAGGTGCGTGCGCGCCGTCTGTTCAGGCGCCCGGGCGCCGCGTGGCCGCACCCTTGCGGCAGCGGTCCGCAGGCGCCGCCACCCCCCGCACGCGAGGCTCCATGATCTGCATCCTGCACGGCTACCTGCTGGAAGGCTCGGGGAGCAACCTGTGGACGCGCTCCGTGGTGGAATCGCTCTGCCGCCAGGGCGAGACCGTGCACCTCATGGCGCAGGAGAACCATCCCGAGCGCTACGAGTTCATCGCCGAGGCGCGCCGCTACCTGCCGGACGGGACGGAGGAAAGCTTCTTCCGGCGGACGAGCCCGCTCCCCGGGTGCTGCACGCTCCACAAGCCGGTCCTGGGCGAGGTGCTCCCCGTGTACGTGTGGGACCGCTACGAGGAGTTCAGCCGCCCCACCGCCATGGTGGAGCTGTCCGACGCGGAGATCGAGGACTACCTGGAGCGCAACGTCCGCGCGCTGCTGCGCATCGTCCGGGAGAACGGCGTCACCGCCATCCACGCCAACCACGCCGTGCTCATGCCCACGGTGGCGCAGCGGGTGAGCGAGGCCACCGGGGTGCCCTTCGCGGTGATGCCCCACGGGAGCGCGCTGGAGTACGCCGTCAAGCGCGACCCGCGCTTCCTGCGCCTGGCCACGGAAGCGTTCACGGCGGCGCGGCACGTGTTCGTGCACGGCGAGGAGATGCGCCAGCGGGTGCGAGACTCGATTCCCGGCGTGCCCGGGCTGGAGGCCAAGTTCTCGGACCTGCACCTGGGGGTGGACACGCGCAGCTTCGAGCCGGTGGAGCGCGCGGGGCGTCGCGCCAGCATCGCCCGGCTGGAGGCGGCGCTCGCGGGATTGCCGCGCGGCCGGACGCCCGCGCAGACGGAGGGGATGCGGGCCCGGCTGCGCGGCGACATGGACGCGGCGGAGCTGCGCGAGGCGTTCACGCCGGCGCAGCGGTTCGACGGCAAGACGCCGGACGCGGAGCTGGAGGCCCGCCTGGGCGCGGTGAGCTGGGAGGACGACGCGACGCTTCTGTACGTGGGGCGGCTGATCTCCACCAAGGGGATCCAGGGGATCGTGGCCGCCCTGCCGCTGCTGCTGGAGCGCCGCCCCGACCTGCGGCTGCTGGTGGTGGGGCACGGCCCCCTGCGCGAGCCGCTGGAGGCGATGCTGTGGGCGCTGGAGCACGGCGAGCGGGCCCTGGTGGAGCGCATCGTGGCGGAGGGGCGGGAGCTGGAGGGGACGCCGCAGGGCGACACCGGGGGCGCGGAGCTGACCATGGTCGCCCGCTTCCTGGAGCAGCTGCGGGCGCGCGGCGAGCTGGACGCGTACTACGCGGCGGCGCGGGAGCGAGTGCGGCCGGACCGGGTGGTGTTCACCGGCTACCTGACCCACCGGGAGCTCCGCTATCTTTTCCCCTGCTGCGACGCGGCGGTGTTCCCCTCGGTGGTGCGGGAGGCGGGGCCGCTGGTGTTCCTGGAGGCGCTCGCCTCCGGCTCCTTCCCCCTGGGCACCTACTTCGGGGGGATGAAGGCGAGCATCGACTCGGTGGCCGAGGTGCTTCCGCCGGGCGAGGCCGAGGCCATGAAGCTGTCCGCCGCGGCGGACCGCACCGTGGCGGACATCGTCGCCAACGTGCCCCCCGCGCTGGAGCTGGGAGAGCGCCACCGCGAGGCGCTCTTCCGCCTGGCGCGGGAGCGCTACGACTGGGCCAGCGTCACCCGCAAGCTTTCCAACGAGCTGAACGCGCTTTGACCGAACCGGAAGCATCCCCGCCGCCCCCCGCCGACTACCCCGCCGACGCAATCGTGGTGCTGGGCGGCGGCGTCCTCCCCGACGGCACCCTCCCCGTGGTCCCCCGCACCCGCGTGGAGCGGGCGGCGGAGCTGTTCCGCGGGGGCATCGCCCCGCGCATGGTGCTGTCCGGCCGGTGCGGGCTGATGGACCCGGAGCCGCGGGTGACCGAGGCCGCCGCCATGGCGGCGTACGCCATGGAGCTGGGGGTCCCGCGGGAGGCGCTGCTCCTGGAGGAGGGGTCCAAGGACACGCTGGGGAACGCCTACTTCACGCGGGCGCACTTCCTGGAGCCCAACGGCTGGACCTCGGTGCGCGTGGTCACCTCGGACTTCCACCTGTCGCGCGCGGCCTGGGTGTTCCGCAAGGTGCTGGGGGGGACGTACGACTTTTCCTTCGTGTCCGCGGCGTCCGGCCTTTCGCCGCGGGAGATGATCGACCGGGCGGTGGAGGAGTGCCGCATCCTCATCTTCCTCAACGAGTGGCTTCAGGCGCTGGAAGAGGCGGACGAGCACGCCCTGGACCGGCTGATGGAGCACGAGCACCCCGGCTACTCCGGCGCGCCGCTGCTCACGCACGACGAGATGCAGCGGCGGCTGGACGAGATCTCCAAGATCACCCGCATCGCCGGCGGCGAGGGGTGGATCGCGGCCGGCGGCGGCCCCGGCGACTGGGACGGCGTGGTGGAGCGCCGCGGCGCCGCGGACCGGCGCGCGCGGCGGGCGCTGGCGGCGGGGCGGCGGTAGGAGCGGCGGGTACACTCCGCCCGGTGAACACGCCGGGTCGGAGCGTCACACTCGACGGCAAGCCGTTGCCCACGCCCTCCGGCTTAGCTAGCTTACTTAGCCAACCAGGAGGGAGCCATGCAGATCGTGAATGTCCATGCGGCCAAGACCAACCTGTCACGCCTGATCGATCGGGCGTGCGCAGGGGAGGAGATCGTGATCGCACGGAATAACGAGCCGGCGGTCAAACTGGTCCCGGTGGAGAACACACAGCCGCGGCGGCAGCGTGGATCGCTGGAGGGTGAAGTGATCGTACCGGAATCCTTCTTCGATCCTCTCCCGCCCGAAGAACTGGACGCGTGGGACCAGTGACGAACCTGAAGCTGCTCCTGGATACGCACACGCTCCTCTGGTGGGTCGCCAACGACCCGGCACTCTCCAGAGCGGCGGATCAGGTGCTCAACGAGAGCACGAACGAGGTCTTCGTGAGCGCGGCGTCTGCATGGGAGGTCACCACGAAGGCACGGCTCGGGAAGTTGACTGCCGGCCGGCTCGCCCAGGACTTCGCCGGGGAGATCCGGCGGCAGGGCTTCGTGCCTCTGTCCATCACCATGGACCACGGCCAGCGGGCCGGCGGCCTGCCCGGTCACCATCGCGACCCCTTCGACCGCATGCTCATCGCCCAGGCCCAGGCGGAGAATCTGGTCCTGGTCTCCAACGAGACGATCTTCGACACGTACGGCGTGCAGCGACTGTGGTGATCATGGGGCCGGGACTGAAGCCCTGCGGCGACAGCCTGCGAATGAACCGGGTGTAGCAGTGGTAGCGGGGGCGCGGCGCGGGCCGCGCCCCTCGCGTTTCCCGGCACCATGCGCCGCGGCGCCGGCCGCGCTCGCTTACGCCTCCCCCACGAGACCGCACCGCATCCGGAGGACGCCCATGCCCTCGCCCCACAGAGAAGCGTTCCCGCCGCGCTGGACCGTGAAGCGGGGCGGCGTCGTCGCGCCGGACGAGCGGCTCCCCTGGGGGCAGACGCTGGTGCTGGGCGTGCAGCACATCTTCGCCATGTTCGGGGCGACGGTGCTGGCGCCCATCCTCATGGGGTTCGACGCCAACACGGCGATCTTCTTCTCGGGCATCGGCACGCTGGTCTTCTTCGTGGCGGTGGGCGGGCGGGTGCCCAGCTACCTGGGCTCGTCGTTCGCCTTCATCTCCGTGGTGATCGCGGCCACCGGGTACGCGGGCCAGGGCCCCAACCCCAGGCTGGGGGTGGCGCTGGGCGGCATCGTGGCGGCGGGGGCGCTGTACGCGCTGATCGGGGCGGTGGTGATGGCGGCGGGGTACGGCTGGATCGAGCGGCTGATGCCCCCGGTGGTCACCGGCGCGGTGGTGGCGGTCATCGGGCTCAACCTGGCGCCGGTGGCGATCCGCGCGGTCGGTGGGAGCGCGTTCGACACGGGGGTGGGGCTCGCCACGGTGGGGGCGACGGCGCTGGTGGCGGTGTACGCCCCGGGGATGCTGCGGCGCCTCCCCATCCTGCTGGGCGGGGTGGCGGGGTACCTGCTCTACCTGGGGCTCGCCAACGGGCTGGGGTGGGGAAAGCCGGTGGACTTTGCGGCGCTGGCCGCGGCGCGCTGGATCGGGCTGCCGCGCTTCACGGCGCCGGTGTGGGACGCGGGGGCCATGGCCATGATCGCGCCGGTCGCGCTGATCCTGGTGGCCGAGAACCTGGGGCACGTCAAGGCGGTGGCGGCCATGACCGGGCGCGACCTGGACCGCTACCTGGGGCGGGCGTTCCTGGGCGACGGCGTGGCGACCATGCTGGCGGGGGCGGGCGGCGGGACGGGAGTGACCACCTACGCCGAGAACATCGGGGTGATGGCGGTGACGCGCATCTACTCCACGCTGGTGTTCGTGGTGGCGGCCCTGATCGCCGTGCTGATGGGGTTCTCGCCCAAGTTCGGGGCGCTGGTGGGCACCATCCCGCAGCCGGTGCTGGGCGGCCTTTCCATCGTGCTCTTCGGGCTGATCGCCGCCACGGGCGGGCGCATCTGGGTGCAGAACCGGGTGGACTTCGCCCGCAGCCGCAACCTGATCCCGGCCGCCGTGGCGCTCACCCTGGGCGCCGGCGACCTGGTGGTGCGCGTGGGCGGCTTCTCGGTGGGCGGGATCGGCACGGCGACGCTGGCGGCCATCGTCCTGTACCAGCTGCTGCGCGACGACGCGGCGGAGCCCGGCGGCACGGCGGACTCCGCCGTCGCGCCGTAGCCTGGCGCCGCGCTGCGGGGCCGGCGGGGACGACGGGTGCCGCGGGGACCCTCTTCGTCAGACTCGTGTGCGGAGGGCCGCGGCGCGGCTCAGGGCGCTTCGCCGGTCTCCAGCAGCGTCTTGAGGCCGGCCAGGATCTCCGGCCAGCCACCGGTCTCGCTCTTCCGGCCGCTCACGGCGCGCAGCATCTCGGTGTCGGCCTCGAAGCCGTCGTGGATCACCGTCAGCTTCACCATGGACCGGACGGGCTCGATCTCGAAGGTCACTTTCGACGGCTTCTCCTTCAGCAGCTCCGCGAAGTACTCGTCGCTCCACCCGAAGAACGCCTGGTGCCCGGGCTGGTAGCTGTGCCAGCTGTACGACAGCCGCCGCCCCGGCTCGGACTCCAGCACGGTCATCCCCAGGTCGCGGGCCTCGCCGCCGGGCTCGTCCTGCCACAGCACCGGCGATCCCGGCTTCCAGTCCGACACCAGCCCCGCGCCCCAGTAGCGGTGCGTGAAGGCGGGATCGGTGAGCGCCCGCCACAGCGCCTCCGGGGTGGTGCGGATGTAGGTGGCGTACACGAACTCGTTGGCGCGCATGGCTCCCTCCTCCAGGGCTCGTTTCAGGTCGGCGAGCGCCCGCGCCCGCTCGCGGTGGTACCGGCCGATCGGTGCTGGCGCGGGCTCGACTCCGTTACGCAGCGTTGTTTGCTGCGTTACGGAGCCGAAGCCCGACCCCGGCGCCAGCCGGGGGCACGCCCGAGCCTTCGGTCCAACCAGCCTACTTCAGCCGCTCGCCGTCCGGGCTCCACACCTCCACCGCGCCCAGGTTCAGCGCGCGGATGGGGGCCTCGATGGCGGCAAGGTCGCCGGCCACCACGATGGTGAGGGCGTCGGGGTCCAGGCGGCGCGCGGCCAGCTCGGCGGCCTCGGCGGGGGTGACGGCGGCCAGGCGCTCGCGGTAGGTGGCGTAGTAGTCCAGCGGCAGGCCGTAGACGATCGCCGTCTGCATGCGTCCGGCGAGCCCCTGCACCGTCTGCACCGAGGCGGGAAAGCTCCCCACCAGGTTGCCGAGCGCCCCCTGCATCTCCTCGCCGGGAACCGTGTCGCGGGCCAGGCGGCGGAGCTCGCGCACCGACTCCGCCAGCGCCGAGTCGGTGGCGGTGGTGCGCACCGACGACGAGATCACCATCGTCCCCGTGCCGGCCAGCGCCGACAGGCTGGCGAAGGCGCCGTACGTCCAGCCGTGCCGCTCGCGCAGGTTCTGGTTGACGCGGGCGTTGAAGCCGCCGCCCAGCACCTGCGTCAGCGCGGTCATGCGGAAGAAGTCGGGGTCGGCCGCCCCCACCGCCCCCTGCCCCACCCGGATCGCCGACTGCACCGAGCCGGGGCGGTCCAGCAGGATCACCCGCGTCCCCCCCACCGGCCGCAGCGCGCTGACGGGCGCGGGGGTGCGCCGCGCCGGGGCGCTCCACCCGCCGAACGCTTCCGTGGCGAGCCGCCGCGCCTCCCCCTCGCCCAGGTCCCCCACCAGGAGCAGCGTGGTGGTGGCCGGGCCGTAGCGGGCGCGGTGCCACGCGGCCACGTCCGCGCGGGTGAGCGACCGCAGCGTGGCCGCGGTGCCGCCGGAGGGGCGGCCGTACGGCGCCCCCGCCGCGTACACCGCGCGCGCGAAGTTCTCGGTGGCCAGCCCCTCCGCCGTGGCGCGGCCCTGCAGGAAGGCGGAGACCGCCTGGCCGCGGATCCGCTCGAACTCGGCCGCGGGGAAGGCGGGGTCGGTGACGGTGGACGCGGCGAGGCGCATCGCCTCCGGGAACGCGCTCTTCAGCGCGGTGACGGTGACGCCCGCGGAGGTGGCGCCGCCGCCCGCCTGGAACTCGGCGCCCAGCCGCTCCATGCGCTCGGCGAGCTGCGGGCCGGTGAGCCGGCGCGACCCCTCGGCCAGCAGCGAGGCGGCGAGCCCCGCCAGGCCGGCCTTCGCCGCGGGCTCGTGCACGGAGCCGGCGTCCACGATGACGCGCGCCGTCACCAGCGGCATCCCCGTCTGCCGCACCGCCACCACGCGCAGCCCGTTGGGGAGGGCGAGCTCCTCCACGGGGGGGAGCCGGTAGGGGCGGAGCGGCCCGGGGGCGGGGGGGCGCTGCCGCGCGGGCGCCGTGTCCGCGGGGACGGGCGCGGCGGCAGGGGCGGGTGCCGGCGCGGGCCCCGCCGTCGGGGCGGGGGCGCACGCCGCGCAGGCCAGCGCCAGGGCCGCGAGGCGGAGCGCCGCGGGGGGGAGCGAGGATCGCCGGGTCATGGACGCGCGGGGGTGGGGGTGGCCGCGGTGCGGGGGACGAACACCAGGGTGACGCGGTTGTCGGGGACCAGGCGCTCGGCGGCGAGCTCGCGGAGACCCGCGACGGTCACCGCGTCCACCTCCGCCAGGCGCCGGTTCACCCACCCCGCGTCGCGGTGCACCGTCCACCCCTCCGCGAGCAGGTCCGCGCGGCCGCCGAATCCGCCCAGCCCCTGCAGCTGGTTCACCATGCGGAAGCGGGCCGTGGCCTTGACGCGCTGCAGCCCGGCCTCGTCGATCCGCCCCGCGATCCCCTCCATCTCGGCCAGCAGGGCGCGCTCCAGCGCCTCCGGGTCGCCGCCGGGCTTGCCGACGGCGCCCACCACCAGCAGGTCCGCGCCGTCGGCGAAGTCGAAGTTGAAGGAGAACACGCTGCTGGCCACCTGCCGGCCCCGCACCAGCGCCTGCTCGAGCGGGCTGGTGCGCCCGTCGGCCAGGTAGCCGGCCAGCGTCGCGACCGCGGCGCTCTGGGGGTCGCGGGCCGGGGGGAGCCGGAAGCCCAGGTACACCGCGGGGGCGGGGGCGTTGGCGTCCTGGATCACCTCGCGCACCGGCGCGCCGATGCGCGGCGGGAGCGAGGCGTCGCGAAGCGGCGGCGGGTCCTGGCCGCGGGGGATGGGGCCGAAGTAGCGGCGCACCATGGCGCGGGTCGCCTCCACCTCGATGTCGCCGGCGATCGCCAGCACGGCGTTGTTGGGGACGTAGTAGGTGCGGAAGAAGTCGCGCACCTCCTCCAGCCGCGCGTTGTCCAGGTCCTCCAGCGAGCCCACCACCGGGTGGCGGTAGGGGTGCCCCTCCGGGTAGGCCTGCGCCAGCATCCGCTCCATCCAGCGCCCGTACGGCTGGTTGTCGATCCCCTGCCGGCGCTCGTTCTGCACCACCGCGCGCTGGTTGGCGAGCTTGCCCTCGCCCAGCGCCTCGTCCAGCGTCGCCATGCGGTCCGCCTCCAGCCAGAGCGCCAGCTCCACCATGTGCGAGGGCACCTGCTGGAAGTAGTTGGTGCGGTCGTTGGAGGTGGTGCCGTTGATGTCCGCGCCGGCCCGCCCGCCCGCCGCCTCCAGGATGGCGAAGTGCTGCCCCTCCGGGACGTTGCGCGACCCGGTGAAGAGCATCAGGTGCTCGAACAGGTGCGCGAACCCGGTGCGCCCCGGCTGCTCGTGCTTGGAGCCCACGTCGTACCACAGCACGGTGGACACCAGCGGGTTGGAGCGGTCCACGTGGTACACCACCTTGAGGCCGTTGGGGAGGGTCTCCTCGGTGTACTCCAGGCGGACGGACTCGGCCGCGGGCGGCGCCTGCGACTGCGCGGCCAGGGCGAGCGGGAGCACGGCCGCGAGCGCGGCCGCGAGCAGCGGTGGTCTCATGCGTTCCTCTGCGGGACACGGGGGCGGGCGGGGCCTTCCGGGACCATCCGGCGGCGGCCGACGGTGAGAATAGCGCGCCCGGGCGCGCGGTACAACGGCGGCGGCGGGAGGCCGGGCGGCTGTTCCGGCCGCCGTCCCGGGGTTAACTTCGCTGGTTCCGGCAAATCTTCCGCCGGGTGATCCGCGACCGCCGCACACAACGTGATCGTCGTCCACGCCTGCTGGAGCCCCCACGGGCTGCGCCTCTGGGGGGAGTCCTCGTATCGCCCGGCACTCGCGCCGCGCCCCGGTGGGCGTCCCCCGCGCAGGCCCAGGCCACGGGCCCATCCCTTCGCCGTCGACCAGTGGTCGCTCCTGGACGCGCTCACCGACCTGGGCGGCGTCGGCGAGGGGAGCCGCCCCGCCGACCTGACCCTGCGGCTCCCCTCCCACCCGCGCGGGCCGCAGGCGTCGCCGCGCCTGGTGCGCACCCGGCCGCCCGAGCCGGAGGTGGAGGAGCCCAGCGAGACCGCGTCGTGGACCGCGCGCGGCGTGGCGCTGGAGCTGGAGGCCTCGCTGGACTTCCTGCTGGGGCTCCCCGCCGCGCCGCCCGAGGGCGTCGTGGCCGCCGACACCCTGCGCTGCCTGGGCGAGGTCGCCAAGCTGGCGCTGGAGCTGGTGGCGCGGGGCCACGTGCTCCCCGTGCTGGAGGGCGCCGGGGCCGAGTGGAGCGCCGGGTGGCGGCCGGTGCTCACCGACGACGCCGACGCCGAGCGGCTGGCCGTCCTCCGCCGCGCCATGCCCGACGCGGTCCATGCCGCCGAGCCGGAGTGGCCCTCCGACGCCGGGGACGTGGCCGCCTCCGCCCTGGACGCGCTGGTGGACACCTGCGTGCGGCAGGCGCTGCACGGGCGGGCGCCGGCGCCCCCGCGGCGCGGGCCGCCGGGGGGCCGGGGGGCGGGGGGGGGGG
>JBEVLE010000592.1:0-14596 GCA_040509335.1 Longimicrobiaceae bacterium
GGGATTTCGGCCCGAAGGGGCGAGACCCGGCGGGGCTGTTTCCGCCGGGGCTCGACTCCGTTAGCCCGCGTTGTTTGCGGGCTTACGGAGCCGAAGCCCGACCCCGGCGCCAGCCGGGGGCACGCCCGAACCCTGCCCTTCCAGTCAGCGGTCCTGCGCCGCCCGCTCCCGCTGCGACCTGACCTTGGCCCGGTTGTGCTCGGCCAGCGAACGCGTGAACACGTGCGTGCCGTTGGGCCGCGCGACGAAGTACAGGTAGTCCACCCTGGCCGGGCTCAGGGCGGCCTCGATGGACCCCCGGCTGGGCGACGCGATGGGTCCGGGAGGAAGTCCGGCACGACGGTAGGTGTTGTACGGGTTGTCGGCGACGTCGGCGATGTGGCTGTAGAGCAGCCGCGACTGGTGCGCCCCGAGGGCGTACTGCACCGTGGGGTCCGCCTGGAGCCGCATGCCGATGCGCAGCCGGTTGTGGTACACGGCGGAGATGGTGTCGCGCTCGGTCCAGACCTTCGCTTCCTTTTCGACGATGGAGGCCAGCGCGACCACGTCCCGCTCGCTCATCCCCAGCGAGTCGGCGCGGGCGCGCATGGCGGGGGTCCAGGCTTTCCGGTAGCGGTCCACCATGGCGCGCACCATCCGCCGCGGCGGCGTGCCCAGCGCGAACGTGTAGGTGGCGGGGTACAGGTAGCCTTCCAGCGTGGGGCCGGGGACGCTCCACTTTGTCGCGGCGGCGGTGTCGGCGACGATGGCGAGCACCGAGTCCTCCGGCGTCTTCGTCACCTCGGCCAGGCGCGCGGCGATCTGGCGCGCGGTCCACCCCTCGGGGATCGTGACGCGCACCTGCACCACGTCGCCGGAAACCAGCTTGTCCAGCGCGGCGCCCCAGGTGGAGCCCTGGCGCAGCTCGTACACGCCGGGCTTGAGGGAGCGCTCGGCGCCCCGCACGCGGGCGTACAGGCGGAAGCCGGCGGGCCAGCGGATCACGCCGCGCGCCGCCAGCGAGTCGGAGGCCGCGGACATGCCGCTCCCCTCGGGGATGGTGACCCGCACCGGGCTTCCGCCCTCGCCGCCGCACCCCGCCAGGAGGAGCCCCGCCAGCAGGAGGGCTCCGAGTCGTGTTCTGCTGCCGCTCATTCCTCGTCGCTCGAATCGTGGGCGCCGTGGTCCAGGTAGCCGCGCAGGATCAGCGCCGCCGCCGTGGAGTCGATGCGCGCCTTGTCCTCGCGCTGGCTCCGCTTCAGTCCCAGGCTTCGCACCGCGCGCTCGGCCTCCACCGACGACAGGCGCTCGTCCACCCAGTGCACGGGGAGGCCGGTGCGCCGGGCCAGCTCCGCCCCGAAGGCGCGCACTTCGGCCGCCCACTCCCCCTCGCCCCCGCCCAGCTCGAGCGGGAGCCCCACCACCAGCTCGGCCGCCTCGTGCTCGGCCACCAGGCGCGCGATCTCGGCCCAGGGCGGGCGCTTTCCCGGGCGGCGCACCAGCGTGGTCAGCGGCGCGGCGATGGTGCGCGTGGGGTCGCTGAGCGCCACGCCGATGCGCCGCCGCCCGAAGTCCAGCGCCAGGATCCTGCTCATCGCCCCTCCAAGCGAAAACGGCCCGCCGGAGCGGGCCGCCGGGCCGGTCCGCGCGCCCTCACCCGAGACGCGCGACCGCCAGCTCCACCCCGTGCCCCTCGGCCATCTCCTGGTACACGGCGCCCAGCGCCGCCGGGCCGCCGAACAGGAAGCGGCAGCGGTCGGCGCCCGCGGCCTCGCACTCCACCTCCATCACCGCCACGTCGCCGCCGGCGAGCCGGCCCAGCATGTCGGCGAAGATCCCGGTGGTCAGGTGGCAGAAGCCGTCGCCGGCCTCGCGCGCGGCGGCGGCCTCGGCCCACCCTTCGCACTCCAGCGCGCCGATGCCAGGGTGCATCTGCACGTGGCGGACCGTTCCCCAGCCGGCGTCGGACCAGAAGGCGGCGAACTCGGCCCAGAACTCGCCCTCCGGCAGCGTCCCCACCGAGGCGCCGGGGCGCTCCCACGCGACCCGCTCCTCCAGCGCGGCGTAGAAGCCGGCCCCGCTGTCGTAGCCCACCTGGCGCAGCAGGGTGGCCGCGTCCATGGGCGAGCGGTCCTGCGCGAGCGCGCGCCGCACGGCCGGGAGAAAGGCGGCCGGGAGGCGGAGGGTGTGCGCGGCGGCGGCGGTGGCGTTCATGGGACGGGGGGTTCGGGGGGATCGGAGTCCCCGCTGGGGGGGGAGGCGAGCCGCTCCAGCAGCTCCGCCTCGGTGACCGTCGGGATCCCGAGCTCCTGGGCCTTCTGGAGCTTGGAGCCGGCGTCCTCGCCGACCAGCACGTAGCTGGTCTTTTTCGTGACCGTGCCGGTGACGCGGCCCCCGGCGCCCTCGATCCGCTCGGTGGCCGCGGTGCGGGAAAGCGACGGCAGCGTCCCGGTGACCACCCAGGTCTCGCCAGTCAAAGGGCCCTCCGCCGGCGCCGCCTGCTCCTCGGTGAGGCGCAGGCCGTGGCCGGCGAGCTTGTCGATCACTTCCAGGTTGCGGGGCTCCGCGAAGAAGGCGGCGAGCGCCTCCGCCGTGGTCCGCCCGATCCCGTGCACCGCCTCGATCTCGTCGGCGGTGGCCGCGCGGAGGCGGTCCATGCTGCCGAAGTGCCGGGCCAGGAGCTCCGCGGCGCCCTCGCCGACGTGGCGCACGCCCAGCGCGAACAGGAGGCGCGCCAGCCCCCGGTCCCTGGACCCGGCGATCCCGTCGATCAGGTTCTGGGCGGACTTTTCCTTGAAGCCCTCCAGGGCGAGGAGCTGTTCCTTCCTGAGCTCGTAGAGGTCCGCGACGTTGTGCACCAGCCCGCGGTCCAGCAGGAGCTGCGCGGTCTGCTCGCCGAGGCCGCGGATGTCCATGGCGCCGCGGCTCACGAAGTGCTCCAGCCCCCGGAAGATGCGCGCCGGACAGGCGCCGTTGGGGCAGTAGATCATCACTTCGTCCGTGGGGTGCTCCACCGGGGTGCGGCACACCGGACACTGGTCGGGCATCCGGAAGGGCTCGGGGCGCTCCGCCCCTTCGGTGAGAACGGGCCCGAGCACCTGGGGGATCACCTCGCCCGCGCGCTTGATCAGCACGCGCTCCCCGATGCGGATGTCCTTGCGCTGGATGTCCTCTTCGTTGTGAAGGGTGGCCAGCCGCACGGTGACGCCGCCGATCTCCACCGGCTCCAGGATCGCGTAGGGGTTCAGCGCCCCCGTGCGGCCCACGTTGATGCCGATGTCCAGGAGGGTCGTCTCGGCCAGGTCCGGCGCGTACTTGTACGCCGTGGCCCAGCGCGGCTCCCGCCCGCCCACCACGCCCAGCTCGCCGTGCAGGCGGAGCGGCTCCACCTTGACCACGGCGCCGTCCACCTCGTAGTCCAGCAGCTCGCGCTCGTGCTCGAAGGCGGCGACCCAGGCGAGCACCCCTTCCAGGTCGTCGCAGTGGGTGACCCGCGGGTTCACCGGGAGCCCCCAGCCGCCCAGCGCGGCCAGCAGCTCGCTCTGCGTCGCCACGGGGAGCGATTCGCCGCCGCGCGGGTCCAGCTCCACCGTGTAGGCGAAGAAGCGCAGCGGGCGCGAGGCGGTGATGGACGGGTCGAGCTGGCGGACGGCGCCGGCCGCGGCGTTGCGCGGGTTGGCGAAGGTGGACAGCCCCTCGGCGGCGCGGCGCGCGTTCATCTCCGCGAAGCCGGAAAGCGGCATGTATACCTCGCCGCGCACCTCCATCAGGGCGGGGAAGGGGACGCGGCCCCCTTTCAGGCGCAGCGGGATCTCGCGGATGGTGCGCAGGTTCCGGGTGACGTCCTCGCCGATGGTGCCGTTGCCGCGGGTGGCGCACTTTTCCAGCACGCCGCCGCGGTAGGTGAGCGCCACCGCCAGCCCGTCGATCTTCGGCTCCACGTCGTAGCCCGCCTCGCGCACCTCGGCGGCGATGCGGGCGTTGCGCGTTTCCCAGGCGCGCAGCTCCTCGGGGGAGAACGCGTTGTCCAGGGAAAGCATGGGCGCCAGGTGCTCCGTCTTTTCCAGCCGGCTCGCCGGCTCCGCGCCCACCCGCAGCGTGGGCGAGTCCGGCGTCCGCAGCTCCGGGTGCTCCGCCTCGATCGTCCGCAGCTCGCGGAACAGGCGGTCGTACTCGGCGTCGGCCAGGACGGGGGCGTCGAGGACGTAGTAGTCGTGGTTGGCGCGCTCGATCTGTTCGCGGAGCTCGGCCGCGCGCGCGGCGAGCTCCGCGGTGTCGTCCGGCGGGGTCATTCGGGGACGGGCATCTCCGAGGCGCGGATGACGCGGTTGCGGCCGGACTCCTTGGCCACGTACAGCGCTTCGTCGGCGCGCTTCAGGAGGGCCTCGGGGGTGTCCGAGTCCAGCCCGGGAAAGGAGGCGACGCCGGAGGAGGCGGTCATCCGCACCTCGTTGGCGTCGTCGCGGAACACGTACCCCTCCACGGTGCCGCGGACGCGCTCCGCGAACTTGGAGGCCTCGTCCTCGGCGGTGTTGGGGAGGATGGCGATGAACTCCTCGCCGCCGTAGCGCCCCACCATGTCGATCTCGCGCGCGGTCTCGCGGATGATGCGCGCGGTCTCGTACAGGATCACGTCGCCCGTGGGGTGGCCGTAGGTGTCGTTGACGGCCTTGAAGCGGTCCAGGTCGATCATCACCACGGCCAGCGGCTCGCCCGAGCGGCGGGAGCGCTCGAACTCCTCGTGCAGCAGCTCGTGGACGTGGCGGTGGTTGAAGAGCTCGGTGAGCCCGTCGGTGATGGACAGCTTGCGGAGCTTGCGGTTGGCGACCTCCAGCTCCTGGTTGGTCCGCTCCAGCTCGCGGTTCTTGAGGTCCAGCTCGTCCTGGAGGCGCTTGATGCGCAGCATGGAGCGCACGCGCGCTTCCAGCTCCGGGAAGTTGATGGGCTTGGTGAGGTAGTCGTCCGCCCCGGCCTCCAGCCCCTCCACCTTGTCCGCGGTGGAATCGCGCGCGGTGACCAGGATGATGGGGATGTAGGGGAGCGACTCGTCGTTCTTGACCCGGCGCGACACCTCGTACCCGTCCATCACGGGCATCATCACGTCGCACAGGATCAGGTGCGGCGGGTTGGCGTGCACCCGGGCGAGCGCTTCCTGCCCGTTGGCGGCCGTCTCGATCTGGTACCCGCGGCTGGAAAGCCGCGCGTCGATGATCTCCACGTTGTCCGGGTGGTCGTCCACCACCAGGATGCGCGTCTCCTCCACCTTCGGCAGCCCCGCTTCGGTCAAGCCTGCACCTCGCGCCCGGAGCCGATGAACTTTTCCACCTCGGCGACCACGCGCCGGGGCTCGCACGGCTTGGCCAGGTACCCGTCGCAGCCGACCTCCTGCGCCTTGGCGCGGTCTGTGGCGAGGGCGTGGGCGGTGAGCGCGATGATGGGGATGTTGGAGGTCGCGGGGTCGCCCTTGAGGATCTTGGTCGCCTCCCAGCCGTCGATCAGCGGGATGGAGATGTCCATCAGGATGAGGTCGGGGTGGTCTTCCCGCGCCATGCGCACACCGTCCTCGCCGTTGCGGGCCTCGATCACCTCGTACCCGAAGTGCTCCAGGATCGTCCGGTAGACGGTCCGATTGTCTTCGTTGTCCTCGACCAATAGGACGGTCTTGCTGGAGTCGGACATTCCTGGCTGCCTCCTGATCTGAAACGCGAGCCCGCCTCGCGCCCGCGGGGCGCGAGGGGGTCGCACCTGAAAACCCAGGGTCGTAATGTAAAGGCCCGCGCGATGTAGCCGCAAGCGGCGGCGCCGTCTGCGGCGGGGCGGGGATGGCACGCCCGTTGCTGCCCCGAGGTGCCGCCGGCCCTTCGCCCACACCCTGCTCCCGTCGCATCCGCCATGTACTACGAAGACCAGTCTCGACGCTTCAACCTCGCCAGCGGGCTGCTGTCCGGAGCGGTGCTGGGGGCGGGGATCGCCCTGCTCCTCCTCCCGGACCGCAGGCGCTCCCGCCGGATCGGCCGCGCCGCCGCGGGAGTGGGGCAAAAGGCCGCCCGCCGCGCCGGGGAACTGCGCGAGAACCTGGGCGACACCATCCAGGACACCGTCCGCGCCGGCAGACGGCGGCTCGAGCGGTAGTCCGCCGCGCGACCGGGACGCGCGCGCCACCGGCGAGGCGCTGGAGCCGCTGCTTCAGGGGGCTGGGCGGACCCGGGGCTCTCCTCAGCGGCCGGGCGGGTACAGACTGAACGGCACGCCCGCCCTCGCCAGCTCCTCCCCCAGCCGGTCCACCTCCTCGGGCAGCGTCGCCAGCGCCAGGCTGCACCGGGCGTTCGCTCCCGGCGGCGCGGGCACCACCTCCACGGGAATCCCCTCGTCGCCCGCGACCTCCTCCGCCCAGAGCGCGTGGTGCGTGGTGTCGAAGGTGAACAGCTGAATCATCTGGATGTCCGTCCCGGGTGTCGCGGCTTTGCCGCACTCTCGCACTTTCGCACTCCCGCGCTTATCTTCTCCGTCCTTCCGCGCGGCCTCAAGATCCGGCGCGCCGCCGGCTCCACGCAAGCCACCGCTCAGCCAACGTGCCGTCGTTTCCGCCGGTCAGAGAGCAGCTGGACGCCATCCGCCAGGGGGCGCTCGAGATCGTCCCCGAGGAGGAGCTGGCCCTCAAGCTGGAGCGCTCCGCGCGCACCGGCGAGCCGCTGCTCGTCAAGCAGGGTTTCGACCCCACGCGCCCCGACCTCCACATCGGCCACGCCGTTTCCATCCGCAAGCTCCGGACGTTCCAGGAGCTGGGGCACCAGGTGGTGTTCGTGGTGGGCGACTACACGGCGCTGATCGGCGACCCCACGGGGCGCAGCGAGCTGCGCCCGCAGCTCACGGAAGCCGAGGTCGCGGAGAACGCCCGCACCTACACCGAGCAGGTGTTCCGCATCCTGGACCCGGCGCGGACGCGGGTGGAGTTCAACTCCACCTGGCTGGCGCCGCTCCGCACGGTGGACATCCTGAAGCTCACGGCGCACTACACCGTCGCCCGCATGCTGGAGCGCGACGACTTCGCCAAGCGCTACGCCGAGGGGCGCCCCATCTCGGTGGTGGAGTTCATGTACCCGCTCATGCAGGCGTACGACAGCGTGGCGCTGCGGGCGGACGTGGAGCTGGGCGGATCGGACCAGAAGTTCAACCTGCTCATGACGCGCGACGTGCAGGCGCGCTACGGGCAGGAGCCGCAGGTCTGCCTGCTGATGCCGCTGCTGCGGGGCACCGACGGCGTGCACAAGATGTCCAAGTCCTACGACAACTACGTGGGGCTCTCGCACGCCCCCGAGGAGCAGTACGGGCGGACCATGTCCATCCCGGACGAGGTGATGGACGAGTGGTACCGGCTTGCCTCCGGGCTCGCCGGGGAGGAGCTGGAGCGGGCGCTCGCCGGCGTGGCGGCCGGCCCGTACGCCGCAAAGCGCGCCCTGGCCGCGCGCATCGTCGAAACCTACCACGGGGCGGCCGCGGCGCGGGAAGCGTCCGAGCACTTCGACCGCGTGTTCCGCCGCCACGAGGCTCCCGAGGAGGTCCCCACGCTGGAGCTTGCCGCCGGCGACGAGGCGCTGGCGGCGCAGGGAGGGCGCGTCGCCCTCCCGCGGCTGCTGGCCCGCGCGGGGCTGGCCTCCTCCAACGCCGAGGCGGTCCGTCTCATCCAGCAGGGGGCGGTTTCCGTGGACGGCGAGAAGGCGACGCGGCGCGAGGACACGGTCGCGGCCAGCGGCGAGCACCTCCTCCAGAAGGGCAAGCGCCACTTCGTGCGGGTGCGCTTCTCCTGACCGCGACGGGACGCACCGCTCGGGCGCGCTTTTTTTGATTTTGTCACGTGGGTTGCGTGCCCGTGAGCCCCTTTTCGCGACTGTGGCAGGTGCTGGAAATTTCAGTGGGGGAACATCTTTCCAGACCGGCAACGTTTGCATATTCTAAGTAGGCCCCGTGTGTCGAACGATCGTTAGAAAGGCGGCATGAACGTTGCGCCGACCCGTTTCTCTTGCGGGGACGCCCCGTCGCCCGCTACATGATCCCCACACGGCCCTCCAGGCCGGCCCTTCCTGGGCTGGACCGGGTGCCGTTTTCATCCACTTTCCGAAAAGGAGGCAGCCGCCCGATTACCCTGTCCGTGTGTGCCCCCGCCTCCGGCAGCTTCGCCGCTGGCAGGCACTCAACCCGCTCGTTGGCCCACTTCACGGAGGTTCGTTATGGGCAAGCTTCTACGACTGCTGGTGATCCTGGTCACCTCGGTCTGTGTGGCATCGCCCGCGCTCGCACAGCAGCGCGGCACCATCTCGGGGACAGTCAGTTCGGAAGGAAACCAGCCCCTCGCGGGCGCGACGGTGCTCGTCGCCGGGACCGCCCTGCGCGGCGTCACCGACCAGGCGGGCCAGTACCGGATCGTCAACGTCCCGGCCGGGAGCCATGACGTCACCGCTTCCGTGCTCGGCTACTCGCCCCGCACGCAGCGCGTGACCGTCGCGGCCGACGGGACGGCGAACGCCAGCTTCCAGCTCTCGGCGTCCGCGCTCGAGATCGGCGGCCTGGTGGTCACCGCGACCGGCGCCGAGCAGCGCCGCCGCGAGATCGGCAGCTCGGTGGGGTCGATCAACACCTCCAACGTCGAGCTGGCCCCGGTCACCAACGTTTCCCAGCTGATCCAGGGCCGCGTGCCCGGCGCGGTGGTGATGCAGGCCAGCGGCACGACCGGCTCGGGCTCGCGCGTCCGCATCCGCGGCAACAACAGCCTCACGCTGTCCAACGCGCCGCTGCTCATCATCGACGGCGTGCGCGTGCAGAGCTCCGAGGAGAGCCTGGGCTTCGGCGTCGGCGGCCAGAGCGTGTCGCGCCTGAACGACCTCAACCCCGAGGACATCGAGAACATCGACATCCTCAAGGGGCCGGCCGCTTCGGCCCTGTACGGCACCGCGGCGGCGAACGGGGTGATCCAGGTCACCACCAAGCGCGGCCGGGCCGGGCGCCCGCAGTTCCGCTTCTGGACGGAGTCGGGCCGCGAGGAGAAGAACGTCACCTTCCCCGACAACGTCCAGGCGCTCGACGCCGACGGCTTCACCTGTCCGATCTACTACCAGGCCGAGGGCTTCTGCACCCCGACGGCGACCTACACGTTCAACCCGCTCGAGGCCGAGGGCACGTTCCGCAAGGGGAACCGCCGGACGCTGGGCGGGAGCGCGTCGGGCGGGAGCACGGACGCCACCTTCTACGTCTCCGGCGAGTACGAGGACGCGGAAGGGATCCAGTTCAACAACAGCTACCGGCGCGTCAACGTCCAGACCAACCTCACGGGCAACCTGGGTGAGAAGCTGCGCATCGGCGCCAACGTCGGCCTGATCGAGAGCGACCTCGAGCTGCCGCTCGCCGACAACGCGTCGTTCGGCCTGTTCGGGATGGGCCTGTACGGCTCGCCCTCGCCGGACAACGTGGAGCTGCAGGGCGGCTTCGAGTCGGACCCGGCGTTCGCGTACGACTGGAAGACCTTCCAGGACGTCAGCCGCTTCACGGGGAGCACCAACGCCAACTACCGGCCGCTCTCCTGGCTGAACCTGAACGGCACCGTCGGGCTGGACCGCACGGACCGCGACGAGCAGTTCCGCATTCCGCGCGACAACGCGTACACGGTCTTCGGCGCGCCGTACACGTTCGGCATGATCGACCAGTTCAAGACCACGTTCTACAACCTGACCACCAACGCGAGCGGCACTGCCCAGTTCGACCTGAGCAGCGACCTGGCCTCGACCACGTCGCTGGGCACGCAGTACCTGCGCGAGACCAGCCAGTCGGTCGAGGCGTTCGGCGCCACCCTGACGCCGGGCATCGAGACGTCGCTGGCCGGGGCGTCCACGGACTTCGACGTGGCCGAGGGCAACGTCAAGAACGCCACCGTTTCGGCGTACGCGCAGCAGCAGTTCGCCTGGCGGGACCGCCTGTTCCTGAACGCCTCCGCGCGCGGCGACCAGAACAGCGCGTTCGGCGTCAACCTGGGCTGGGTGTGGTACCCGGCGTTCAGCGGCGCCTGGGTCCTTTCGGAGGAGCCCTTCTTCCCCGACCTGGCCGCGCTCAACACGCTCCGCCTGCGGGCCGCCTGGGGCCAGTCCGGCCTGCGTCCGGGCTCCACCGACGCGCAGCTCGCCTACACCAGCATCGTCTCGATCTTCGGCAACACCAGCGTGCCGGGCTTCGCGATCAATGAGCTGGGCAACACGGACCTGAAGCCCGAGCGCGTCACCGAGCTCGAGGTGGGCTTCGACACCGAGTTCTTCGACAACCGGCTCGGTCTGGAGGTCACGCACTTCGACAAGACGTCCACGGACGCGCTCGTCCGCCAGCCGCTCGCCCCGTCCTCGGGCGCCGGCTCGGCCACCTCCGGCACGGCCGGGACGCGCTTCGTGAACATTGGCGAGGTGCAGAACACCGGGTGGGAGGTGCTCTTCCGCGCCCAGCCGATCCGGACCAACGACATCGGGCTCAGCTTCACGCTGAGCGGCTCCGCGGTGAAGAACCGGCTCAACAGCCTGGGCACGGACAACCAGGGCAACCCGATCCCGCCGATCGTCCTCAGCTCGCGCCAGCGCCACGCCGAGGGCTACGCGCTCGGCGGGTGGTGGATGATCCCGGTGGAGAGCTTCGCCGACGCCAACAACGACGGCCTGCTCAGCTCGAACGAGGTCAAGACCGGCGTCCGCCGCGCGGACGGCACGCTCAAGGCCGACTCCGTGGCGTACTTCGGCAGCCCGTTCCCGACCCGCGAGGCGTCGTTCAACGCGAACTTCAGCTTCCGCGAGTGGCTGCGCATCTCCGCGCTGTTCGACCACAAGGGCGGGCACAAGCTGGTGAACATGACCCGCGCCTGGCGCTGCGTGGACGCGCAGAACTGCGCCGCGGCGTACGATCCCAACACCCCGCTGGACCAGCAGGCGGCCATGGTCGCCCGCGGCCTTCTCCCCGGCGGCACCTGGGGCGGCTTCGTCGAGGACGCGGACTTCGTCAAGTTCCGCGAGGTCTCGCTCACGCTGGGCCTGCCCACGAACTGGGCGGACCGCTTCGGCGCCAGCGGGCTGAGCCTCACCCTTGCCGGCCGCAACCTGAAGACCTGGACGGACTACAGCGGCTTCGACCCGGAAGTCAACTTCGGTGGGACGTCGAACTTCACCTCCGGTGACTACGCCACCATCCCGGCGAACAAGCTGTTCACCGCCCGCGTCGACGTGACCTTCTAAGGGGGAGAAATGATGAATCGCACCAAGATGAAGGGCGCGTCCGCCAGGTGGGGCCGCTGGTCCCACCTCGGCGTGGCGGTCCTGGCGCTCTCGGCGGCCGCCTGCGACGTGGACAGCCTGACCGAGCTTCCGGATCCGGACATCATCGGCAGCCCGATCGCGTCGGACACGGCGAACATTCTGATCCTGCGCAACGGCGTGCAGTACGAGTTCGGACGGGCGCTGACCGGGCCCGCGGCGAACAACAACGAGCCTGGCATCGCCGGCACGGGCGGGCTGCTGGGGGACGAGCTGTGGTACTCCAGCACCTTCCCGACCATGCGGGAGATCGACGGGCGGAACACGTCCAACGACAACAGCAACCTGGCGAGCGTGTACCGCTACGTGCACCGGGCCCGCAACCTGGCCGAGCGCGCGGCGGAGGTCTACGCGTCCTCGCCCCGGGCCAACTCGGCAGACCACGCGCTGATGCTGAACTACGCGGCGTTCAGCTACGTGTACTTCGGCGAGAACTTCTGCTCCGGCGTGCCGTTCAGCAACGCGGCGCTCAACGGTGAGCTGACCTTCGGGCCGGCGAACACCACGCAGCAGATCTTCGAGCTGGCGCTGCAGAAGTTCGACCAGGCGCTGGTCGTGGCGACGGCCAGCGGCAACGCTGCGCAGATCAACATGGCCCGGGTCGGCCGGGGCCGCGCGCTGATCAACCTCAACCGCCCGGCCGAGGCCGCGACGGCTGTGGCGGCGGTTCCGACCAGCTTCTCGTACACCGTTCCCTTCAGCGTTCCGACGAATGCCCCGGGGAACGGCATCTTCTACCACATCAACTCGGAGCGGCGGTCCTCCGCGGCCACCGACGAGGGCACGAACGGACTGCACTTCTTCAACCGGGTGACCACGGGCAATCCCACGTCCGATCCGCGGACGCCGGTGACGTACATCGCCGCGGGTGGGCTCAGCAACCCGACCGTGCCCATGTACGGGCAGCAGAAGTATCCCAACCGGGGCTCGGCGGTATCGGTCGCCGACGGCATCGAGGCTCGCCTGATCGAGGCCGAGGCGCAGCTGCGACTGGGGACGCCCGCGGGGCTCACGCAGATGCTGACGATCCTCAACACGCTGCGCTCCGGCGCCGGCGTGGCGGGGCTCGCCCCGCTGGCCGCCCCGGCGAACGCCACGGCAGCCCGCGACATGCTCTTCCGGGAGCGTGCCTTCTGGCTGTGGCTGACGGGGCACCGCCTGGGCGACATGCGCCGCCTCATCCGGCAGTACGGGATGACGGCCAACCAGGTGTTCCCGGTCGGCCAGACCATCTTCGGGGCCAACTACGGGAGCGACGTCAACCTGCCGATCCCGCAGGCGGAGGCGAACAACCCGGAGTTCTCGGGCGCTTGCCTCGACCGCAACGCCTGACCGGAGCCGGTCCGGCGCGGTTTGGCCGGAGCGGTTGAACGAGGGGACGGGGAGGGGGCGAAAGCTCCCTCCCCGTTCCTTTTCCGGTTCACGGCGCGCGACTCCCGGGGTCCCCTTCTGCGCGGGTGTATATCCTGTTAGACTATAGCGTTGCGCAGATCGTCCGCGGCGGTCCACCCCGGAGCGTGTGCGTGGACGAGGCCTTCCTTCCTGTGCCACCTTCTCACTTCACTACAATGAGCCACTGGCAGCGCCTCGGCGCCTTCCTCCCGGCCGCCCTCGCCGCGCTCCTCGCGGCCTGCGGCGACGGCCCCAGCGATCCGGGCCCCGGGCCCACCGGCAACGGCGTCAACCTGCGGATCGAGACGGCGTACCTGGTCCAGGTGACGCAGAACCGCCAGGGCACGGTGCCGCTGGTGGCGAACCGCGACGGCTACGTGCGCGTGTTCGTGGTCGCCGACCGGGCCAACACGGCGGCCCCGGCGGTGCGGGTGCGCCTGTACCAGGGCGAGACGCTCCGCGAGACGCTGACCATCCCCGCCGACGGGGCCTCGGTCCCGCTGGCGGTGGACCAGGGGAACCTGGCCGGCTCGTGGGACGTGAAGATCCCGGCGTCCATGATCCAGCCCGGGCTGCGCATGGTGGCCGACGTGGATCCGTCGGGCGCGGTGGCCGAGTCCAACGAGACCGACAACACGTTCCCGGCGAACGGGACGCCCGTGGCCCTGACCGTGACGGCGATCGCGCCGCTCAAGGTCCGCTTCGTCCCCATCCACCAGCGCGCCAACGGCCTGGTGGGGCGGGTGACCGAGGCGAACAAGCACGACTTCATGACCATGACGCGGAAGCTCCACCCCATCCCGGGCTACGACGCGGACGTCCGCGCGCCGTTCACGGTGGAGGGGCTCAGCCTGGACCCCGCGGGGAACAGCTGGCTGGGGCTGGTGACCGAGCTGAACGCGGTGCGCGTGGCGGAGGGGAGCGACCGCTACTACTACGGCGTGGTGCAGACGGAGTACCCCGGCGGCGGGGTGGTGGGGATCGCGGCGAACATCCCCAGCCGGACCTCGCTGGGGTGGGACCGCCCCCTGGACGCGGCGGAAACGGTGGCGCACGAGCTGGGGCACAACCTGGGGCGCTTCCACGCCCCGTGCGGCGGGGCCGGCGGCGCCGACCCGGGATACCCGTACCAGCTGGGGCTGATCGGCGTGTACGGGATGGACGTGGAGACCGGCGAGCTCAAGGCGCCGATCGAGCACACGGACATCATGGGGTACTGCGACGCCAAGTTCTGGATCAGCGACTACAACTACACCGGCATCTACAACTACCTGCGGAGCACGGGCGCGGTGTCCACGGCGGCGGCGCAGTCGTCGCTCCTGGTGTGGGGGAGCATCCGGGACGGCCGGGTGGTGCTGGAGCCCGCGTTCCAGGTGACCACCCGCCCGGCGCTCCCCGCCGCCCCGGGGCCGTACATGCTGGAGGGCGTGGACGCCTCGGGCGAGGTGGTCTTCTCGCTTTCCTTCGCGGGGGACAGGGTCCCCGACCTCGCGGGCGACCAGCGCCTCTTTTCCTTTGCGCTCCCGCTCGCCCCGCAGCAGATGGAGCGGCTGGCGACGCTGCGCGTGGTGCGCAGGAACGTGGACGGGGGCGTGGCCACGGAGCGCCGCGCCTCGCTCGCCGCGGCGCCGCGCGCCTCGGTGGCCCGGCAGGGCGCCGAGCGCCTGTCGGTGCGCTGGGACGCGAGCGCCTACCCCATGGCGATGGTGCGCGACGCGCGCACCGGCGAGATCCTGGCGCTGGCGCGCGGCGGCACGGCGGAGGTCCGCGCGGGCGCCGGCGACGTGGAACTGGTCCTTTCGGACGGGGTGCGGAGCACGACCCGTCGCGTCGCGGCCGGCGGGCTCTGAGCGGCCGGCGCGGGATGGGCGGAAACAGGATGGAGCGGG
>JBEVLE010000593.1:0-14700 GCA_040509335.1 Longimicrobiaceae bacterium
CCCCGTCGCACCGGCCCCGGCGCCCGCGGCCGGTGCCGCCGCGGCCTACGCGCCCTTGCAGTTCGAGGGGCCCGCCGACGGGCTTCACCTGGTGGTCTACCCCTCGTACCGCTTCTTCGACGGGCGCACCGGCAACCGGCCCTGGCTGCTGGAGCTCCCCGACCCGGTCACCAAGGTGTCCTGGCAGTCGTGGGTGGAGATCCACCCGGCAACCGCCCGCGAGATGGGGGTGGAGCAGGGCGACGAAATGGAGCTGCGCACGCAGTACGGCTCGCTCCGCACCTACGCCTACCTGTACCCGGGCGTCCGCCGCGACACCGTGGCGGTGCAGATGGGGCTGGGGCACCAGGCCTTCGGCCGCTTCAGCGAGGGGGTGGGGGTGAACCCCGGTTCGCTGCTGGGCGCGGCCACGGAGCGCACCACCGGCGCCTTCGCGCCGTACGGGCAGCGCGTGCAGGTCCGCAAGGTGGCGAGCGCAGACCGGCACACGCCCATCTTCAACAGGGTGCCGGACGGCTTGTTCGAGCAGGGCGTCCGGGTGCAGCACGACCGCGCGCTGGCCCAGGCCGTGTCCTTCGCCGCCATCCAGCGGGCGGACGCGGGGAGCGCCGGGATGATCCCCGGCACCGAGGAAACCATCCGCCCGCTCAAGGGCAACGGCGGCTTCGCCCCCATCGAGACGCACACCGACCCGGCGGCGTACCCGCCCCCGGGGACGCAGTACGGCGAGTACATCGAGGGCGACACCCGCTGGGCGATGACCATCGACCTGGCGCGCTGCATCGGCTGCAGCGCCTGCGTGGTCGCGTGCAGCTCCGAGAACAACGTCCCGGTGGTGGGCCCCGTCGAGGTCAAGAAGGGGCGCGACCTCAGCTGGCTGCGCATCGAGCGGTACTTCGGTACGGGGCGCGACCAGACCGAGGCGCTGGGGGACCACGCCACCGACGACGTGCGCTTCTTCCCCATGCTCTGCCAGCACTGCGGCAACGCCCCGTGCGAGCCGGTGTGCCCCGTGTACGCGGCGTACCACACGCCGGACGGGCTCAACGGGCAGGTCTACAACCGCTGTGTGGGGACGCGCTACTGCGCGAACAACTGCCCGTACAAGGTCCGCTTCTTCAACTGGTTCACGTACGACTTCCCGGAGCCGCTCAACTGGCAGCTCAACCCGGACGTGACCGTCCGCGAGAAGGGCGTGATGGAGAAGTGCACCTTCTGCGTGCAGCGCATCCACGAGGCGGAGCGCGACGCCAACAAGGAGAACCGGCCGCTCCGCGACGGCGAGGTGGTCCCGGCCTGCGTGCAGACGTGCCCCACGCAGGTGTTCACCTTCGGCAACATCGTGGACCCGAACAGCGCGGTCGCCCGCGCCTCCAAGACCAACCGCAGCTACCGCGCCCTGGACGCGCTGAACACGCAGCCCGCAATCGTCTACCTCAAGAAGGTGACGCTGCACGAGCCGCGTAACGGGGGACACGAGGACCACGCCGAGCATCCCGAGGCGGCTCCGGCCGGCGCGGGCGCCGGGGCACACTGAGGGGAGACGAGGGAAACCCGATGGCTAACGCACTCCGTTCCATTTTCCACCCGCACGTCAGGGGGTACGCGGACGTAAACCGCGACTCCATGCGGCTGCTGACCAAGCCGGGGAAGGGATACCTCGCCCTCCTCGGCACCGCGGTCAGCCTGGTGGGCCTGATGGTCCTCGCCGAGGGGTACCAGATCGCCGTCGGCCTGGGCGCGTCGGGGCTCACCAACCCGGTCGGGTGGGGGACCTTCATCACCACCTTCGTGTTCTGGGTCGGCATCGGCCACGCGGGGACGCTGATCTCCGCGATCCTGTTCCTGTTCCGGGCCGGGTGGCGGCAGTCCATCTACCGCTTCGCGGAGGCCATGACGGTCTTCGCAGTGCTCACGGCGGGGCTCTTCCCGATCATCCACATCGGGCGCCCCTGGTTCTTCTACTGGCTGCTCCCGCTCCCCAGCCAGCGGCACATCTGGCCCAACTTCCGGTCGCCGCTGCTCTGGGACGTGTTCGCGGTCACCACGTACCTGACGGTGTCCTCCGTCTTCTTCTACGTCGGGCTGATCCCCGACATCGCGGCGGCGCGCGACGGCACCACGGTGCCGTGGCGGAAGAAGGCGTACACCGTGCTCGCGCTGGGCTGGCGGGGCACCGACCGCGAGTGGAAGCACTTTTCCCGCGCCTACCTGTTCCTGGCGGCGCTCGCCACCCCGCTGGTGCTGTCGGTGCACTCGGTGGTGTCGTGGGACTTCGCGGTCTCCATCGTTCCCGGGTGGCACACCACCATCTTCGCCCCCTACTTCGTCGCCGGCGCCATCCTTTCCGGCGTGGCGATGGTGGTGACGCTGATGGTGCCGGTTCGCAAGGTGTTCCACCTGGAGGCGTACTTCACGCAGCTGCACTTCGACCGGCTGGCCAAGCTCCTCCTGCTCACCTCGTGCATCGTGGGGTACGCGTACGGGATGGAGTACTTCATGGCCTGGTACTCGGGCGAGCTGTACGAGCGCGACGTGTTCCTGGACCGCGTCTCCGGCAACTACTGGTGGGCGGGGTGGTCCATGATCACCTTCAACGCCATCGTCCCGCAGCTGCTCTGGATCCCCAAGGTCAGGCAGAACCTGAACGCGTTCTTCATCATCTCGATCTTCGTCAACATCGGGATGTGGTACGAGCGCTTCGTCATCATCGTCCCGTCGCTCGCGCACTCGTACGAGCCGTGGAAGTTCATGAACTACCACATGTCGTGGACGGAGGCGGCGATCCTGATGGGGAGCTTCGGCTGGTTCTTCATGTGGTTCCTCCTCTTCCTGCGCTTCCTGCCCGGCCTTTCCATCGCGGAGATCAAGGAGGTGCTGCCGCCGCCCGCGCGGCACCACCACGACGTGGCGGAGGACGAGGCGATGAAGCTGGTGGAGGAGCTGCCCACCGGATACAAGGAATACGAGCGGCGATGAGAAAGTCACGTTCCGGCGTCCTCGGCGTCTTCGGCCACCTGGACGCAACCACCGACGCCATCCGGCGGCTCCGCTCGGCGGGGTTCGACCAGCTCACGGTGTACTCGCCGACGCTGCGCCACGAGATCGAGGAGGCGCTGGAGAGCGCGGAAAGCCCGGTGCGCATCTTCACCTTGGTGGGCGCCTTCACCGGCACCGCGGCGGGCGCGGCGCTGGCGATCTGGGCCTCGCTGGACTGGCCGCTGATCGTGGGCGGCAAGGAGATCGTCTCGCTGCCGGCGTTCAGCGTCATCATGTTCGAGGTGACCATCCTGCTGGGGGCGCTCTCCACGGTGGCGGGTCTCTTCATCAACGCGCGGCTGCCGCGCATCGGCCGGCCGGAGGCGCTGTACCACCCGTCGTTCACGGCGGGGAACTTCGGCGTCTTCGCCCACGTCCCGCGGGACCGCTACGACGCGGTGCGCAACATCCTGACGGAAAGCGGCTCCGAGGAGGTGCTCGTTGAGCAGTCGTAAGCTGATGCGGTCCCCCGCGGCGCTCGCGCTGGGGCTCCTGGCGCTCGCCGGGTGCACCGACGCCGCCGGGTACGACCTGGACATGCTGATGGGCAAGGCGCCCTGGCTGGCCACCATGCGCAACGGGGTGGGCTACGACCCGTACGAGGGCGGCCCCCGCCCCGCGCCGGAGAACTCGGTGGCGGCGCACAGCCCCAACGGCGACCGTCCCGCGCACTTCGCGCAGGCACAGCTGGACTCCGCCGCGGCGACGCTGCGGAGCCCGTTCCCGACCGACGCCGCGACGATGGCGCGCGGCCAGGTCGCGTACGAGCGCAACTGCTCCGTCTGCCACGGGCCGGCCGGGGCGGGGAACGGGCCGGTGGTGGGACCCAACAAGTTCCCGTACGCGCCCGCCATCAACGCCGCCGCCACGCAGGCCCGCTCCGACGGCTACATCTACGGCGTGATCCGGGTGGGCCGCGGCCTGATGCCGCCGTACGGCGACCGGATGACGGAGGCCGACATCTGGGCGACGGTGGCGTACCTCCGCCGCCTGCAGGGCGCGGGCGGGGTCGTCGCTCCGCCCCCCGCGGGCCCGGGGGTGCAGCCGGCCGGCCCGGCGCTGACGGATACGCTGATCGAGCCGAGCGCCGCGACCCCCACGGGGACGGCGCCCACGGACACCGCCCCGGCGCAGCCGCGCTGATTCGCACCGGAACAACCAACGATGTCAGCTGCTTCTCCGATTCCGAGGACGATCCCCTTCCGCACCCTCGACCGGGTGTCGGGCGCGGTGTGGGGACTCGTCGCAGTCCTGGTGCTGGTGGGCGCCGTCTCGGCGTTCCTGGGCGCCGGCGAGGCGCACGGCCGCGTGTGGCAGGCGCTCCTGTTCAACTGGCTCTTCTGGTCGTCGGTCGCCATCGGCATGTTCATGCTGGCGGTGGCGTGGCAGGTCGTGGAGGCGGAGTGGCCCTGGTCCATCCGGCGCTTCGCGCTGGGCGGGGTGGCCTTCCTCCCCGTGTCGCTGATCCTCTTCCCCATCATCTTCTTCGGGGGGAGCGAGCACTTCTTCCACCACTGGCTGCACGTGGAGGGCGACCCGGTGATCGAGGCCAAGCGGGCCTGGCTCAGCCTGGGGGGGATGTTCACCCGCGACCTCGTCGGCATGCTGGTGCTCTTCGGGCTGGCGATGGTCTTCGCCTACTACTCGCTGCGCCCGGACGTGTACGGCGCCGGCCGCACCGGCGGGCAGAAGTCGATGTACGCCCGCATGACCGGCGGGTGGCGCGGCGCCGCCGAGGAGGCCTCCCGCTCCCGCGGCAAGCTGCTCGTGCTGGGCGTGGTCCTGGGGCTGGCGTTCGCGATCATCTGGGGGATGATCGCCATCGACCTGGCGATGACGCTGACGCCTCACTGGTTCAGCACCATGTTCCCGGTGGCGTTCTTCATGGCCGCCTTCCTTTCCGGGATCTGCGCCACGGCGATCCTGGTGACGGTGTTCCGCCGCCGCCTGGGGATCGAGCAGTACGTGACGGCGACGCAGTACCACGACCTGGGGAAGATGATCTTCGCCTTCGCCGTGTTCTGGATGTACCTGAACTGGTCCCAGTACGTGGTGATCTGGTACGGCCTGCTCCCCTTCGAGCAGGAGTGGTTCGCCCGGCGCTTCGCGGCGCCCTTCACCGGCCTGGCCCAGGCGGTGCCGCTGCTGATCTTCGTGGTCCCCTTCCTGGGGCTGCTCAGCCGCACCCCCAAGAAGATCCCGGCGATCCTGGCCGGCTTCGCGACGCTGATCCTGCTGGGGATCTGGCTGGAGCGCTACATGCTGATCTACCCCTCGCTGTACGAGGCGGGCGAGGGCGGCGCGCACCACCTTCCCCTCGGGCTCACGGAGATCGGGATCGGGCTGGGCTTCCTGGGCCTGTTCCTGGGCTGCTACCTGTGGTACCTGCGCACCTTCCCGATCCTCCCGTCGCCGGCGACGCTGGCCGCGGCGCCCCCGTCGGTGTTCCCGGTGGGACCCGCCGCCCACGCCGCCCGCGCCGACCACTGAGGTAGGAGGGACGGCGGCGCAGCGACCGAGCGGGGAGTCCGAAGCGGGCTCCCCGCTTCGCTTTGGGTGGCGGTGGGGTGGTGCGGCGGCCGGGTGTGGTTGTAGGTTTGCAGCCGGGGGCACGCCCGACCCCGGCATCTCACCGCTTCCGCAGGACGAGCATGACCCGAATCGCCACGCCGTATACGCGCGCCTTCTGCGCGGCCGCGCTCCTGGGCGCCCTCGCCGGGTGCGCCATGCCGGGGGCGGGAACGGCCGCCCCGGAGCCGGCGGCCCCCGCCGCGGAGATCAACCCGGGGACCACCGTCCGCCCGGGCGGCAAGTACGTGCTCATCGACCTGGACCTGAACCAGCTCCGCTTCATGGACGGCGAGCGGGTCCTGTGGTGGGCGCACGTGGGGACGGGCACCGGCTTCCGGCTGACCACCGACGACCAGAACTGGCACTTCTCGACGCCGGACGGGATAATGCACGTGCAGTTCAAGGAGCGGGACCCGGTCTGGGTGATGCCGGACTGGTACTTCATCGAGAACAAGCTCCCCATTCCCCCCGCGGACTCGCCGCGCCGCAAGCAGCCGTACGGGCTGGGGGCGGCGGCCGTGTACCTGGGGAACGAGATCGCCATCCACGGCACCGACAAGCCGGAGCTTCTGGGTCAGCGCGTGTCGCACGGGTGCATCCGCCTGGCGAACGCCGACGCGCTGCGCCTGTTCCACAACGTGCAGGTGGGGACGCCGGTGGTGATCCAGGGCGGTCCCAAGGAGGTGGCGCGCGAGCAGCCGGACAGCGTGGCGAGCTTCACCCGGCCGCGCCGCGGCGCCCCGGCCCGCAAGTACGTGAGCCCCGTGGCGTCGGTCCCCACGCCGCGCCTGCTGGCCCGCCTGACGCAGCAGATGAAGGCGGACACCAGCACCCGCTGGGCGGACTCGGCGGGGGAGCTGCTGGAGCGGGGGCTGGGCGACGACGCCGAGGCGCTGCGCGGGCTGCTGTCGCTGGCCGGCTCCGCGCCCGGCGAGATCCGCAACGAGGAGTACGCCACCTTCCTGGCGGACGCGTTCTCGCGCGGGTCGCTGCGGGCGGCGGTGTCGCTCGCGCGCATCGACAAGGAGGCGCGGGACCGCGCGGCGGACGCCATCGTGCGCGCGACCATGTCGCTGTACCACGGCTCGCCGGAGGACGCGACGGCGCCCTGGCCCACCCGGCGGGTCCCCAAGTGGCGGCTGGGGCCCAGCGGCCAGGCGGGGTGGACGGCGCTGCAGGAGGCGGAGGAGGCCTTCCGGGCGCGCCACGGGCTGCGCTCCCTCGTGGCGAAGACGGAGCGATGACCGGCACCACGGGCAACGGGCTGCTGGGGCGGCAGGACCTGCACGCCCACACCACCATGTCGGACGGGAGCCTGACGCTGGAGCGGGTGGTGGAGGTGGCGCGCGAGCGGGGGGTGCAGATCGGGATCGCGGACCACGTGTCCACCCGCAACGCGGACATGTTCGTGGCCGACGAGGCGGAGGTGCGCCGCTACCTGGACGCGCTGGAGGGCGTGCCGGTGTTCCGCTCCGGCGAGTTCTGCTGGTGCGACGACCTGTGGCGCTCGCTGCCGGACGAGGTGATGGAGCGCTTCGACTACCGCATCGGCTCCAACCACGGCTTCTGGCTCCCGGACGGAACGCTGGGCTCGCCGTGGTGGCAGAGCCTGCCGGCCCCGTGGCGCGGACGCGAGCAGGAGGTGATGGACGCCATGGTCGCCAACCTGTGCGACATGGTGAAGACCATGCCCATCCACATCGCGGCGCACTCCACGCTGACGCCCCCGGCGCTCCTGGAGCTGGAGGGCGACGCGGACGCATGGTGGACGGAGGAGCGGGAGGACCGCTGGGTGGAGGCGCTGGCGGCAAGCGGCGTGGCGCTGGAGATCTCCAACCGGTACCGGCTGCCGCACGACCGCCTGCTGCGCAAGGCGCGCGAGGCGGGGGTGCGCTTCACGCTGGGGAGCGACGGGCACACGGAGGCGCAGGTGGCGCGGCTGGACTGGGCGGCGGAGACCGCCCGCCGCGTGGGGGTCACGGACGCGGAGCTGTTCGTCGCGGAGCGGCGCGGCTGAGGCCGCGACCGGCGCGGGCGCGTTCGTTGCTGTGGGGCGCGGGAGGGTGTGACACTCTCATGGTGGAGGAGGAACGGTGATGGAACGCGACAACGACGCGGTGCGGCGGGAATTCGCGGGCGAGGAGTGGGCGAGGGAGGGGGGATCCGTCCCGGAGCACGCCGACCTGGGGGCGGACGGTCTGCCGCGGCCCGCGGGCGACGACCCGGACCGTCCCGACGTGCGGCGCGACCCCTGGGCGATCCGCGCCGAGGACACGGAGCCGTACGTCGCGCTGCAGTACGTGGCGCGTCTCTTCAAGATCGTGGCGATGGTGGTGGTGGTGGCGCTCACGGCCGAGATCGTGGCCGGGGTGGCGCTGGAAGGCGCCGACGCGCTGCTTCCGCTGACCTTCGACGTGATCCGCGGGATCGTGCTCGCGGCGATCCTGTGGGGCGCGGGCGACCTGACGCTCCTCCTCATCGACGTGGGCCACGACGTGCGCGCCGCGCGCGTCCTGCTGGGCCGCCTGACCGCGCGGAGCGCGGGAGACTACGTGGACCGCCGCGAGCGCAGGGAGGACGGCTCGCCGATCTGAGCGGCGGGTTCGGAAGCGGAAGGCAGAACGGAGTACGGCTTACGCGGTACGGAACGGCGGTCCCGCCGGGCGGCGCCCGGCACGGGGGCGCCGTTCGCCATTGCACCGGCGGATTTTCCCCGCCCCACCACCCGGAACCATGACGGAATCGTCCGATACTCCCGCCTCGTACGGCCGCGAAGCCCTGGACGGCATCGTGGTCGTGCTCTGGCAGACGCAGGACCGCGTCAACGTCGCGGGCACCATCCGCGTGATGAAGAACTTCGGCCTGAAGCACCTGCGCCTGGTGGCCCCGGCGGAGTGGGACCCGTGGCGCATCGAGGGGATCGCGCACGACACCCACGACGTCATCGAGGGCACGCGAATCTTCGACACGCTGGAGGAGGCGCTCGCCGACTGCTCGCACGTGGTGGGGATGACGGCGCGCTCCCGGCGGGCGAAGCGCGCCATGGCGCGCCCGCGGGAAGCGGTGCCGGAGCTGCTGGAGAGGGCGGCGGACGCGGTGCGGGGCGCCGCGGGGCCGGTGGCGGTGCTCTTCGGGCGGGAGGACAAGGGGCTCTCCAACGAGGCGCTGGACCTGTGTCACCGCACGGTGATGATCCCCACCAACCCGGACTACTCGTCGCTTAACCTGGCGCAGGCGGCGCTGGTCATGGCCTACGAGCTGTGGATGGCCGCGGAGGGGCGCAGCCAGCCCTTCCGCGACCCCCGCCACGCGGCGCCGCCCCCCACCGTGCGGCAGCTGGAGGAGCTCTTCGCGGACGCCGAGGCGGCGCTCTGGGCCGTGGAGTTCTTCAAGAGCCGCCAGACGGAAACGGTGATGCGCACCGTCCGCGAGCTGACGCGGCGGGCGGAGCCGGACGCGCGGGAGGCGGCGTTCCTGCGCGCCATCGCCATCGAGGTGCGCAAGTTCGTCCGCAGACGCCTGGGAGAGGAAGGCGAAGCCGCTGCGGAGCCGGAGCCGGAGGAGGCGCCGCAGGAAGAGTAGACGGGCGCGCACGAGGGGACACGAGTGAAAACAATGCGTGGCCGCAAGGGACTTCCCTTGCGGCCTTCTTTCACGCTTATTGGTAATCAGCGTCCCAATAAGTGCGTATGTTTTCTCTCTCGTATTGGAGATGTCATGAAGACTCTGCGCCTCGTGCTGGCCACGGCGGCCCTCCTCGCCGCGTGTGACGCCCCCGGGCCTTCAGCGCCGGAGAGCCCCACCCACTCTGGAGCTACAAACAGCCCGACGCATGGGAATTCCCCTCCGTGCGACACTTCATGTCGTGCACCAAGCCCTTCGCTCGGAGGAACTGGAAGCTGAACTCCTAGGGTGCTGTGGTCGCGTTCAGTCCCTGGATGATCTCGGCTGCAAGTGCGTCTCCAGTCTCGTCCTGGAACGACGCCTCCACGACCGCCGTAGCTTCCTCACTCTGCTGAACCGAACGCAACGAGGCGAGGAGTGCTTCAGCCTCCAACCCGGCTTTGGCTTCCTCGCGGCTGCTGGCGGCCTCAATGCATCGCTTGGCTGCCTGGACAGCGAGTTCGCGTTCCCCGATGAACACGGCCCCGCGTGCCATGTCTAGTAACGCGAATGCGCAGCCGTCCACTGCGGCCGGGTCTCCTACCAACTTCCAGGCCGCACCCCACGCTTCCTGGAAGGTCTCGCGATCTCCCGCCCTACCTGCTGTCCGCACCATGTTGGACAGCACGTAGAGGCGGTCGGTGGGCTGGGTGAAGTGGGGGAGCAGTGCCCGGAACACCGCCTGAGCACGTATGCAGAATCCCTGCAGGGACCAGATTTGTGCGAGGTCGTGTGCCACCCGAGGGAGGTCAATGTGCTCTGACCCGAGCACCCGGTAAACCTCCTTGCCCCAGATCTCGGCGCTTTCGAGGTCGCCGGATTCTGTATCGAGCACGCAGAGGAAATGGAGTGCCCGCCCCTCGGCGTCACTCAACCCGTGTCGGCGGGCTGTGCGGAGCGCCCGGAGGAAGTGCCTGCGGGCGCGTGGCAGGCTCCCTCTCTGCAGCTGAATTCTCCCCATCCCTACCCACCCCATAGCATACGACCCCCAGTCCCCGCTGCGTCTCCCCAGCCCTGCCGCGCGCAGGTACCAGGATTCTGCGCGCCCATACTCCGCGCCACGCCGAGCCAGGCGCCCTGCCCCTTGAGCGAGCGCCGCGTTCTCGGGACACGTGGTCGCCGCCGCCTCGGCGAAGGCGAGCGCGGTTGCGGTGGCTCCGCGCGGCTCGGCCCAGCGGGCGATCGCCGCGCACGCCTCCGCCACCACCTCCTCCTGGATGGAAGTGGGACGCTCCACCATCTCCAGGAGCACGCCGAGCGGCGCACGCAGCTCGGCGTCGCTCAGCGACACGGAGCGGGCCGCCGCGGCTCCCGGCGCGAACAGCTGCGACCGCTCCTTGGGCGAGGCCAGCGACCAGAGCTGCACGTCGCGGAACGCCTGCCAGAGCGCGAACCCGGGCGGCCCCGACAGCTCGTCCAGCACCACGGCACCAGCGAACGAATGGGAGCCGTGCGCCGGGAGGGGCGGGATCCGCCAGCGGCGGTCGGGACTGGGGCGGCGGTCTCTGGACATGGTTTTTGACGGCAAACGGACGTTGGCCGGAGTTGAAGGGAAGTTGAGGTGAGGCACTGTAGGGACAATAATCGAGTGTCGTCCGCCACGCCAGGTTCTTGAGTCCCTAACAGGCCACAAAGCCGTCGGACGGCGATTGCTACCGTGGCGGTAACGGGTCGGGCACGCCCCTGGCTAAAGGGGCGGAACGGCGGGTGAGGTGGAGCTGCAGCGGGATCCGGGAAGATGCCGGGGCGCACCGGGCAGGGTCAACCCGGAGCGCCCGGCGAGCCGCACGTTTCCTGTCACACGTTTCCCGCGGCGTCCCGCAGGAGGCGCCAGGCGTGCCGGACGTTCGCCTCGGTGGTGCGGAGGTTCCCCACGGCCAGCCGCAGCGCGAAGCGGCCGCGGATGCGGGTGTGCGAGAGGAACGCCTCCCCGGTGGCGTTGACCTGCTCCAGGATGCGCTCGTTGAGCCGGTCGGCGTCCTCGTCCGGAGTATCGGCAGGGTGCGCGCGGAACACCACCGTGCTGAACGGGACCGGCGCCACCCTTTCCCACCCGGGCGCGTCGTCCACCCACGCGGCGAAGACCCGGGCCAGGCGGCAGTGCTCGCGGATGCGGGCTGCGATCCCCTCCCGCCCGAAGTAGCGGAGCACCATCCACAACTTGAGCGCGCGGAAGCGGCGGCCCAGCGCGGGCCCCAGGTCCATCAGGTTGGTGGCCGCCCCGCCCTCCGGGGTGATCAGGTACTCCGGGAGGATGGAAAAGGCGTGCGCCACCCGCTCCGGCCGGCGCACGAAGAGCGCCGAGCAGTCCACCGGGACGAAGAGCCACTTGTGCGGGTTGACCACCAGCGAATCGGCCCGCTCGCAGCCGTCCAGGATCCAGCGCATCTCCGGGGCGAGCGCGGCGGAGCCGGCGTAGGCGGCGTCCACGTGCAGCCAGAGCCCGTGCCGCTCCGCGATCTCCGCGATCTCCCGCACCGGGTCGACGCTGGTGGTGGAGGTGGTGCCCACCGTCGCCACCACGCAGAACGGCTTCCACCCCGCCTCCAGGTCCTCCCGGATGGCGGCCTCCAGCGCCGCCGGGTCCATGCGGAACTCGCCGTCCGTGCGGACGCGGCGGGTCCCCGCGCGCCCGATCCCCAGCGTGATCCCCGCCTTCTCGATGGACGAGTGCGCCTCCTCCGAGCAGTACAGCCGCAGCCGGGGGACGCCGCGCCCGCTCATCCCCTCCTCGCGGATCCCCAGCCCCGCCTCCTCGCGCGCCGTGGCGATGGCGGTGAGCGAGGAGATGGAGGCGGTGTCCTGGATGTGCCCCCGGAAGTCCGCCGGGAGGCCCATCATCTGCCGCAGCCAGTCCAGCGCGCGCTCCTCCAGCTCCGTGGGCGAGGGGCCGGTGCGCCAGAGCATGGCGTTGACGTTGAGCGCCGCCGCCAGCATCTCGCCGAGCACGCCGGGCGCGGAGCCGCTGATGGCGAAGTAGGCGAAGAAGTCCGGGTGGTTCCAGTGGGTGATCCCCGGGACGATGGAAGCGTCGAAGTCCCGGAGGATGTCGGCCATGGGCTCGGGGTGCTCGGGGGCTGCGGCCGGGAGCTTCGCGGCCGTGTCGCCGGGCTGCACGCGCGCCAGCACGGGGTAGGTTTCGATGTCGCGGAAGTAATCGGACATCCAGTCCACCACGGCGTGGGCGTGGCGGCGGAACTCCTCCGGGTCCATGTCGCCCAGGTGGTTTTCTGCCGGCTGGTCGGTGGTGCTCATTGGTGTTTTCTGCTTCGGATGGTTGTGTGCGTGGGGCCGCTCCGGAGCCGGACGATACTGCCGTCCGTCTCCTGCGCGGGTCGCGGAGCCAGCGGAAACTGCCCCGCTGTCTCCGCTCCGGCTCCGTGAGCCTCGCGCAAACTGCGCGCGAGTCTCCCTCCGCGACATCATGTGGGAACGGCAGGGAACTGCTGCCCATGGGCAAGCCCCGTGTGTTTCCGCACTCCCGCACTTTCGCACTTTCGCACTCCTTCCCGTAACTTACCGTCGCTCCCGCGACGCCGCACCCGAACCGTGCTCCCGCATGATCCAGGTTGCTCCCGAAGTCCAGTCCGCCCTCGACGACGAGCGTCCGGTCGTCGCGCTGGAATCCACCGTGCTGGCGCACGGGCTGCCGCGCCCGCGCAACCTGGAGGTGGGGCTGGCGCTGGAGGCGGAGGTGCGGGCGGGGGGCGCGGTGCCCGCCACCGTGGGGGTGCTGGGCGGCGTGCCTAAGGTGGGGCTGTCCGCAGCGGAGGTGGAGCGCATGGCGACCGCCGCGGGAGTGCTGAAGCTGTCCACGCGCGACCTCCCGGTCGCGGTGGCGCGCGGGGCGGATGGCGCCACCACGGTGGCGGCGACGATGTGGCTGGCGGACGCGGCGGGGCTGTGGGTGTTCGCCACCGGCGGGATCGGCGGGGTGCACCGCGGCGGGGCGCACGACGTGTCCGCCGACCTCACGGAGCTGGGCCGCACGGCGATGGTGGTGGTGTGCGCGGGGGCGAAGGCCATCCTGGACCTCGCCGCCACGCGGGAGGCGCTGGAAACGGCCGGGGTGCTGGTGGCGGGGTGGCGTACAGACGAATTCCCCGCGTTCTACTCGGCGCGGAGCGGGCTGCCGGTGGACGTGCGCGTGGACACCGCGCAGGAAGCGGCGGCGCTGTGGAACGCGCAGCAGGAGCTGGGCGCGCCCGGGGCGCTCCTCCTGTGCGTGCCGCCGCCGCCCACGCACGCGCTGGACGCGGACGAGGTGGACGCCGCCATCCGCCGGGCCCTGGCGCTGGCCGGGGAGCAGGGGGTGCGCGGCAAGGAAGTGACGCCGTTCCTGCTCCGCGCCGTCGCGGAGGAGACCGGCGGACGCTCGCTGGAAGCCAACGTCGCGCTGCTGCGCAACAACGCGCGCGTGGCGGCGGAGGTGGCGAGGGCGATGACGGCAGGGAACAGGGAATAGGGAACAGGGAACAGCCTGCAAAAGGAGTACGAAGTGCAGAACGGCGGCCTTCGCACCAACGCGGCTCCAGGATCGAGCGACGCATGACGACCAAGGATGGACTCCGCCGCGAGCTGCGGGAGCGGCTGCGCGGCCTCCCGCCCGGGGAGCGCGAGGCGGCGGCGCCGGCGGCGGAGGCGCGCGTGTGGACGGTGCCGGAGGTGGCCGCCGCGCGGGTGCTGCTGCTGTACGCCCACCTCCCCGGCGAGGTGCCCACGGACGCGATCGCACGGGAGGCGCTGCGGCGCGGCGTCACCCTTGTATACCCGCGGTGCGTCACCGGCACGCGCACGCTGACGCTGCACGCGCTGGAGCGGCTGGAGGCGCTGCGCGAGGGCGCCTACGGGATCCGCGAGCCGGACGTGGACGCGTGTCCGCGGGTGGACGTGGGCGCGGTGGACGCGGCGCTGGTGCCGGGGCTGGGGTGGGACCGCGCGGGAGGGAGGATCGGGCGCGGCGCCGGCTACTACGACCGCCTCTTCGCCGACCCGGGGTGGCGCGGCTTCCGCTGCGGCCTCTTCTTCGCCGCGCAGGAGGCGCCCGCCGTGCCCACCGACCCCTGGGACGCGCCGCTGGACGCGGTGGTGACGGAGCGGGAGGTATGGAGGCGGGGAGAAAATAGGGAACAGGGAACAGGGAATAGCCAGCAACGGCGGGAGAAGAACGAAGCGGCGCCCCCGCCGTGAGATCCGTTGGGGGCGCCGACGCAGGCCCTCACCCGGCGGCCTTAGAGCCGCCACCCTCTCCCAATTCTGGGAGAGGGGGCAGCTGCGGGATCTTGAGTACGGGCAAGCAGTTGCGTGAGGGATTACGGCCCGGAGGGGCGAGACCCGGCGGGGCTGTTTCCGCCGGGGCTCGACTCCGTTACGCACGGTTGTTTCGTGCGTTACGGAGCCGAAGCCCGACCCCGGCGCCAGCCGGGG
>JBEVLE010000594.1:0-11410 GCA_040509335.1 Longimicrobiaceae bacterium
CGCTCGCCGCCCGCGGCGTGCGCCCGGAATCGCGCGTGGGCCTGTGCGTGGAGCGCTCGCCGGAGATGGTGGTCGGCATCCTGGGGATCCTCAAGGCCGGCGGCGCCTACGTCCCGCTCGACCCGCGCTTCCCCGCCGAGCGCCTGGCGTTCATGCTCCGCGACAGCGGCGCCCGCCTGCTGCTCACGCAGGAGCGCCTGCGGGGCAGGCTGCCGGAGTTCGCGGGGGAGGTCGTCGCGCTCGACGGAACGGACGACGCGGGCGCACCTTCGCACTCCCGCACTTTCGCACTCTCGCACTCGCCGTCCCCCGACCACCTGGCCTGCGTCATCTACACCTCGGGATCGACGGGGCTGCCCAAGGGCGTCGGGGTGCCGCACCGGGCCGTTCCCGGCTTCTTCCGCGGCGCCGGCTACGCCCGGTTCGACGCCGCGCAGACGCTGCTGCAGCACTCCGCCTTTTCCTGGGACGTGCTGATGCTGGAGCTGTGGCCGGCGCTGCTCGCCGGCGGGCGGGTCGTGCTCCACGCCGGCGACTCCGCCGACCCGGAGGCGCTGGAGCGCTCGGTGCGGACGCACGGCGTGACCACGCTGTGGATGACCGCCGCGCTCTTCAACCTGGCGGTGGACACGCGCCCGGGGCTGCTGCGGCAGGTGTCCCAGCTGATCGTGGGGGGCGAGGCGCTGTCGCTCCCGCACGTGCGGCGCGCGCTGGAGGAAGCGCCGGGGCTGCGGCTGGTGAACGGCTACGGCCCCACCGAGTGCACCGTGTTCACCACCGGCCAGGTGCTCACCCCGGCGGTGGCGGGGCGGGGAAGCATCCCCATCGGCGCGCCGGTGGGGGACCGCCGCGTCCACGTGCTGGACGCCGGGATGGGCCTGGTACCGGTGGGGGTGCCGGGCGAGCTGTGCGTGGGCGGGCCGGCGGTGCCGCGCGGCTACCTGGGCCGGCCGGAGCTGACCGCGGAAAAGCTGGTGCCGGACCCGTTCTCCGCCGGGGGCGGCGAGCGGCTGTACCGGACGGGAGACCGGGTGCGCTGGCGGGCGGACGGCGTGCTGGAGTTCCTGGGGCGGATGGACCGGCAGGTCAAGGTGCGCGGCTTCCGCATCGAGCCGGAGGAGATCGAGGCCGTGCTGCTGGAGCACCCGGCGGTGGAGCGCGCGGTGGTCACCGTCCACGCCGATCCCGCGGCGGGGGCGCGGCTGGCCGCGCACGTGGTCGCGCGCTGCGGCGCGCGGCCCGACCCGGCCGCGCTGCGGCGGCACCTGCGCGAGCGGCTCCCGGAGCACATGGTCCCCTCGGCGGTCGCACTGCTGGAGGCGCTCCCCCTCACCCCCAACGGCAAGGTGGACCGCCGCGCCCTGCCGGCCCCCGACTTCGGCGCGGCGAGCGGGGACGGGGCGCCCCACGTGGAGCCCCGCACCCCCACCGAGCGCGCCCTGGCGGCGGTGTGGGCGGAGGTGCTGGGGGTGGAGCGGGTCGGCGCCGGCGACGACTTCCTCGCCCTGGGCGGCCACTCGCTGCTGGCCATCCGGGCGCTGGCGCGCATCCGGCGCGAGGTGGGGCGCGACCCGGGGCTGGCGGCGCTGCTGGAGGGGTGCCCCCTGGCCGACGTGGCCGCGGCGATGGACGCGGAGCGCGCCGCCGGGCCGGTCCCGGCGGAGCCGGGGATCGCGCGCCGGCCCCGCACCCCCGCGGCCCCGTTCTGACGCGGGCCGCCCGCCCCGGCTCCGGCCGGCGGCTATGCCTCGTCGCGTCTCACGGGCATGCGCCGGATGCGGTTCATCCACGCCGACCGCGTGTGGATCACGGGCCCGTCGATCCGCAGCGACGGGAGCACGTCGGTGAACTCCTCCAGGAACGCGCGCACGACCAGCGAGCCGAGCCGGCCGCCCGGGCAGTAGTGCGGCCCGTACCCGAACGACACGTGCTTGTTGGGCGTCCGCCCCACGTCGAAGGTGTCCGGGTCGGCGAAGGCCTCCTCGTCCCGGTTCGCCGACGCGTAGCACAGGACCACCTTCTGGCCTTTCCGGATGTGGGCTCCCTCGTACAGGGTGTCGGCGGTCGCGGTCCGCCTGAAGTACACCACGGGCGACACCCACCGCACCATCTCGTCGGCCGCCGACGGGACCAGCGACGGGTCCGCGCGCAGCCGCTCCAGCTGGTCGGGGAACTGCAGCAGCGCCTGCACTCCCCCCGCGATCGTGCTGGCCGTGGTGTCGAACGCGCCGGCGACGAGCGGGAACCAGTACGCCAGGAACAGCTGCTCGGGGGTCAGGCCCGCCAGCTTCGCCCCGTGCACCAGCTCGCTGATCACGCTCGGCTCGCGGGGCGAGGCCTTGACCCGCCGGCTGAGCTCGAAGCCGTAGGCGAACAGCGCTTCCGCGGCGTCCAGGAGGTCTTCGTCGCGGGGCCTGAACACCGGGTCGTCCATGGCGTTGATGGTGAAGACCCACTCGCTCACCTTCGCCAGGTCGCCGGCCGGGATCCCGAGAAAGGCGCCCAGCAGGATCTCGACCGGCACCCGCAGCGCCACCTCCTCGGCGAAGTCGAAGCGCGGCCGCCCGGCGACCCGCGCGGCGATCTCCTTGCAGACGCCGCGAACGTTGCCCGTTTCCGCGAGCTTGGCCGGAGAGAGCAGGGAGTTGGCGAGCGGCCGGAACGCCGCGTGCCTGCCCGGATCGAACGTCATGAGGTTGTCGGCGAGCATCGCCAGCGCGGGGTACGCGGGCCACATCTCCCGGGGGATGGGATCGGCAAGCAGGGGCGCGCTCGTGGCGAAGAGCTCCGGGTTCCTGGAGATCGCGACGACGTCGCGGTGCCGGGTGACGAGCCAGAACCCGTCCCCGTCGCCCCCGGCCGCGGCCTGCCACGCGAGCGGCGCCTCCCGCCGCAGCCGCTTGAACTCGTGGTGGGGCGTTCCGTGCACGTACTGGTCCGGATCGTCGAACTGGAAGGGCGGCATCTCCACTTCTCCAGGCGTGTGGCGGGTGGGCGGAAACGGATCTCGTGTCGGGTCCATCACGACGTTCGTGGCCGGCTCGCGGCGGGGGTGGATGTCAGCTCTTCGAGCCGGCGGAGGTAGCTCTCGAGCGCGGCGGCCACGTCCGCCCGGCCGAAGAAGCGGTCGTCGTACGTCGCGAGCAGCTTCGCGCCCTCGCCGCGGGGCGCGAGGCTGACGGCCAGGTTGAACGGGAGGTGGAGCCGGTCGAGCCCGTACACCGGCTCCACGCGGCCCGCCCGCGCCGCGTCCCCGCCGGACCAGTTGCGGAAGTGGAGGAAGTTGAAGGTGGAGAAGAACGGCTCGCGCCCGCCGCGGTCCGCCACGATCTCCGCCAGCGGATAGCGCCCGAACTGGTCGGCCTGGAGGAGGTCCTGGTGGACCGCCAGGGCCCGCCCCGCGGCGCCGCCGCGGGCGGCGGCGGGCCGCGCCACCGGCACGAGGTTCCAGAAGAGGCCCAGCGCGGTGAGCGGGTCGGAAAGCCGCTCCGACCTGCCGTTCCAGACCACGCCGGCGCACGCCTCCTCCCCTCCCGAGAGCGCGGCCAGCACGTCCAGGAAGGCGCTCAGGTACAGCGCCTTCAGGGCGACCCCCTCCCGCGAGGCCGTTTCGCGCAGCGCCGCGGTGAGCTCCGGCGCGGCCTCGAGGACGGCCAGCCCGCCGCGCGGCGATCCGCCGGCGCCGGCGCGCGGAGCAGGCCAGGGGGAAGACACGTGCCGCATGCGGTCGCTCCAGAACGTCCGCGCCTCGTCCGAGGCCAGGATCTCCGCCTCGAGCGCCACGAACTCGCGGTACGTGTCCGGCAGGGGCGCGGCGGAGACCGGCCGGCCGTCCCGGGCGTCGGCGTACGCCTCGAACAGGGTGTTGATGAAGTGCACGTTCCCCCATCCGTCCTCGATGGCGTGGTGCGCCGAGACGAGGAGGTCGGCCACGTGGTCCTCGCGGTGGAAGACCACGAAGCGCATCAGCGAGCCGTGGGGGTCGAACGGGTCGAACGGGGTGTCCAGATCCTCCGCCACGCCGGCCCGGACGGCGCGCTCCTGCTCGTCGGGGGAAAGCCCGCGCAGGTCCCGGTAGCCGATGGGCACGCGAGGGCTCTCCCGGACCACCTGCAGCAGGGTGCCGTCGCTTCCGGTCGCGAAGGCGGCGCGGAGGACGGCATGCCTGCGGACCACCTGCTCGATCGCGTGGCGGAGCGCGTCGGTCGAGAGCGAGGGATCGGTGAGCCGGTGGCACTGCTGCGGGTGGTAGACACCGGCGCGAACGGCGTCCTTCGCATATTCGGAGATCATCACCGCCTGCATCCGGCTCGCCGGGTACACGTCCTGGAACGGGACCGGGAACACGGCCCGCACGTGGGACCACTCCTCCGCGGGCAGGTCGGCCAGGTGGTGGGGAACTGCGGCCTCCGGCGCCCCGCCCGCCTGGGCGGCCTCGTCCGTGCGCGCCGCCAGGGCGCGGATGGTCGGCTCCTCGAAAAGGTCGCGGACGGCGAGCGCCATCCCGCGCTTCCGCAGCGCGGCCACCATCTGCACCGCGCGCATGGAATCCCCGCCCGCGGCGAAGAAGTTCTCCAGGACTCCCACCCGCTCCGCGCCGAGCACCTCCTGCCACACCTCCTGCAGCAGGCGCTCCGCCGCCGAGGCGGGCGGGGCGTACGCCGGGCGGAGCGTCCGTCCGGCCTCGGGCGCAGGGAGGGCGCGCCGGTCCAGCTTGCCGTTGGCGGTCAGCGGCATCCCGGGCAGCGTCACGAACACCGCCGGGACCATGTAGTCGGGAAGCCGCCCGGAAAGGGCGGCCCGCAGGGCGGCGGGGTCCTCCGCCTCGCCGGGTTCAGGGACCACGTACGCGACGAGCTGCCTGTCGCGACCGGCGTCGTCGCGCACGAGCACGGCCGCGTCGCGGATCCCGGGCAGCTCCAGCAGCGCGGCCTCGACCTCGCCCGGCTCGATGCGGAAGCCGCGGACCTTGACCTGCTGGTCGGCGCGCCCCAGGTACTCCAGCTCGCCGTCCGCGCGCCGCCGGGCCAGGTCGCCCGAGCGGTAGAGCCGCGCCGCCGGGTCGGCGGAGAAGGGGTCGCGGATGAACCGCTCGGCCGTGAGCTCCGGCCGGTTCAGGTAGCCGCGCGCCACCCCCGCGCCCCCCACGAAGATCTCGCCGGGGACGCCGATGGGCACGGGCTCCAGACGGGAATCCAGGACGTACAGGGCGAGGTCGGGGATGGGCACGCCGATGGGGCTCCCGGCGCGGTCCAGGTCCGCGCGGGTGACCACGTGGTAGGTGACGTGGACCGTGGTCTCGGTGATCCCGTACATGTTCACCAGCCGCGGCCGCCCGTCGCCGTGCCGCTCCATCCAGGGCCGCAGCGCCTGCGGGTCCAGCGCCTCCCCGCCGAACACCACGTGGCGCAGGCGCAGGGCGGACGGGTCGATGCCCGAGGCGAGGTCCGCCTGCACCAGCTGCTTGAAGGCGCTGGGCGTCTGGCTGAGCATCGTCACCCCCTCGGCGACGAAGAGGCGGTGGAAGTCCTCGGGAGAGCGGGTGGTGAGGAAGGGGACGACGACCAGCCGGCCGCCGTGCAGGAGCGCGCCCCAGATCTCCCAGACCGAGAAGTCGAAGGCGCACGAGTGGAAGAGCGTCCACACGTCGTCCGGCGCGAAGCCGAACCAGGCGTCCGTGGCGTCGAAGAGCCGCACCACGTTGGCGTGCGTGACCTGCACCCCCTTGGGCTTGCCCGTCGATCCCGATGTGTAGATGACGTATGCCGGGGTGTCCGGCCCCGCCTCCACGCGCGGGTTCTCCCCGCTCTCCGCCGCGATCTCTTCCGCGTCCGCGTCCACGTGGAGCGCCGCGCCCGTGAAGGCCGGGAGACGCGCGAGGAGGCCGCTCGCCGTCACCAGCACCGGGATCTCCGCGTCCTCCAGGACGAAGGCGATGCGCTCCACCGGGTAGGAGGGGTCGAGCGGGACGTACGCGCCGCCCGCCTTGAGGACGGCCAGGATGGCGGCGACCAGCTCGGCCGAGCGCTCCAGCGCGATCCCCACCCGCGTCCCGGGCTCCACGCCCAGTGCGCGCAGCCGGTGCGCCAGGCGGTTCGCGCGCTCGTTCAGCTCGCGGTACGTCAGCGTCGTCGCCTGGAAGGTAAGCGCGGGCGCGTCCGGCCGCTCCAGCGCCCGCGCCTCGAAGCGCTGGTCAATCCGCTCCGCCACGGGGAACGACCGGGTGGCGTGGCCCGCCGCCAGCAGCGCCCGCTCCTCCTCGCCCGCGAGCCCCAGCTCGGAAAGGCGCAGGTCCGCGTCCCAGGCGACCTGCTCCAGCACCCGCTCCAGGTGCCGCACCATGCGCCGGATGGTGTCCGGCTCGAAGAGGTCGGTGCTGTAGTTCAGCTCGCCGCGCAGGCCGCGGGCGGTCGCCGCCAGGCCCAGCGACAGGTCGAACTTGGCGATCCCCAGCTCCCCTCCGACCTCCCGCACGCTCAGCCCCGCGAGCCCGCCGCCGGCGTCCTGGGAGTCGCCCAGGGTGAACGACACCTGGAAGAGCGGCGAGTGGCTCAGGCTGCGCTCCGGGCTCAGCTCCCCCACGAGCCTTTCGAAGGGCATGTCCTGGTGCTCGTACGCGCCCAGCGTCGCTTCCCGCACCCGCCCCAGCAGCTCGCGGAAGCTCGGATCGCCCGACAGGTCGGTGCGCAGCACCAGCGTGTTGACGAAGAAGCCGATCAGCCCCTCCACCTCCCTGCGCGTGCGTCCCGCGATGGGGCTGCCCACCACCACGTCCTCGCTGCCGCTGTATCGGCTCAGCAGCACCTGGAACGCGCTCAGCAGCACCATGAACAGCGTCGCCCCCTCGGTCCGCTCCAGCGCCCGCAGCCGCTCCAGCAGCTCCCGGGAAAACTCCATGGGAACGGTGGCGCCCCGGTACGTCTGCACCGCCGGGCGGGGACGGTCGACCGGCAGCTCCAGCAGCTCCGGGGCTCCCGCCAGGCGCTCCCGCCAGTACGCCAGCTGCCGCTCCAGCGTCTCGCCCGCCAGCTGCTCGCGCTGCCACACGGCGTAGTCGGCGTACTGCACCGGCAGCTCCGGCAGCGGCGACTCCCGCCCCTCGCGGTACGCCTCGTACAGCGCCGCCAGCTCGCGGAAGAACACCCCCATGCTCCACCCGTCGCTGACGATGTGGTGCATGGAGAGCAGCAGCACGTGGTCCCCGGCGCCCAGCCGCAGCAGCGCCGCCCGGAAGAGAGGGCCCGCCGCGAGGTCGAAGGGCCGCGCCGCCTCCTCCCGAACGCGCTGCCCGAGCGCCGCCTCCCCCGGGTCCGACGGGGTCTCCACCGGCATCGCGAAGGCGCCGCAGGGCGCGATCACCTGCACCGGCAGGCCGTCCACCTCGGCGAAGACCGTCCGCAGCGCCTCGTGGCGCCGCACGATCTCGCCGAGCGCGCGCTCCAGCGCCGCCCCGTCCAGCGCACCCCCCAGGCGCCATGCCATGGGGATGTTGTAGACGGCGCTTCCCGGCTCCATCTGGTCCACCAGCCAGAGCCGCTCCTGCGCGAAGGAGAGCGGCAGCGGCCCCGTGCGCCCGGCCGGCACCACCGGCGGCAGCGCGGGCGCTCCCGCGCGCCGGATCTCCTCCACCCGGGCGGCCAGCTCCGCCACCGTGGGTCCCTTGAAGAACGCCCGCAGCGGCACCTCCACCCCGAACACCTGCCGCACCCGCGAGACCACGCGCGTGGCCAGCAGCGAGTGCCCGCCCAGCTCCAGGAAGCTCGCCGTCACCCCCACCCGCTCCAGGCGCAGCGCCTCCGCCCAGATCTCCGCCAGCACCTTTTCCGTCGGCGTGCGCGGCGCCACGTAGCGCCCCTCCGCCAGGGCGAAGTCCGGCGCCGGCAGCGCCCTGCGGTCCAGCTTGCCGCTCGGGGTCAGGGGAAGCTTCTCCAGCACCACGAACGCGGCCGGCACCATGTGGGCCGGCAGGCCGGCGCGCAGCCGCTCCCGCAGCGCGTCCACCTCCACGTCGCCGGCTAGGTACGCGACCAGCTGCCGGTCGCCCCCCTCCTCCCGCGCCACCACCGCGCACTCGCGCACCCCCGGGTGCCGCCGCAGCGCCGCCTCGATCTCCCCCGGCTCCACGCGGAAGCCCCGCACCTTGACCTGCGTGTCGATGCGGCCCAGGAACTCCAGCTCCCCCTCCGCCGTCCACCTCACCCGGTCCCCGCTCCGGTACAGCCGCCCACCGCTGCGCGGCGCCCCGCCGAACCCGTCCGGCACGAACGCCGCGGCCGTCAGGGCCGGCCGCCCCAGGTAGCCGCGCGCGACCCCCGCGCCCCCGATCCACAGCTCGCCCGGCACCCCCACCGGCACCGGCTCGCCCGCCGCGTCCACCACGTACATCGCGGTGTTCGAGTACGGGCGCCCGATCAGGTTCCGTCCCGCCCCGCCCGGGCCCACCCGGTGCGACGCGCACGCGACCGTGGCCTCCGTGGGCCCGTACGCCACCCACACGTCCGCGTTCGGGAAGACCTCGCCCAGCTCCGCCCGCAGCCCGGGCGGGACGACGTCCCCCCCCGCGCAGACCATGCGCACCCCCGGCAGCCCCGCCGGGCGCGTGGCGCGCAGGGCCGCGGCCACCTGCCGCAGCAGCGCGGGCACGATGTACAGCGCCGTCGCGTCCTCCAGCGCCCGCGCCAGCGTCGGCGGGTCCATGGCCTGCTCCCGGGGGACCATCCGCACCGCACCGCCGGTGGCGAGGGGGACCAGCGCCTGGTAGACCCACACGTCGAAGGAGATGGAAGCCAGGCAGAGCGTCGTGTCACCGGGGCCCATCCCCATCTCCGCGACGGAGTGGTGCACCAGGTTGCAGAGCCCGCGGTGCTCCACCAGCACTCCCTTGGGCCGGCCGGTGGAGCCGGAGGTGTAGATGACGTAGGCCAGGGAAGAGGGAACAGGGAACAGGGAACAGCCTGCAACGGCGGACCCGTCGTCTGCATCGGCGTCCGCCTCCGGTCCCAGCGGGACGACGCGGGCGCCGACCGGCGGGAGCGAGGCGAGCAGCTCCGGCTGCGCCAGCACCACGGGGGCGCCCGCGTCGTCGAGCATGAAGGCCAGGCGCTCGGCCGGATAGGCCGGGTCCAGCGGGAGGTAGGCCCCCCCGGCCCTGAGGATGCCGAGCACCCCCGCCACCAGGCCGGGGCCCGGCTCCGCGAGGATCCCCACGCGCACCTCGGGGCCGACCCCCGCGGCGCGCAGGCGGAGGGCGATCGCGCCGGCCCGGCGGTCCAGCTCGCCGTAGCGGACGGTCTCCCCCCGGAAGGTCACCGCCGCGGCCTCGGGGGCACGGCGCGCCCACCCGGCGAAGAGCGCGTGCAGGGGCGTGTCGGGGTACGTCCGCGCCGTGCGGTTCCAGGCCGCGAGCACCTGCTCGCGCTCCGTCCCGCTCAGCAGCTCCAGCGCGGACAGGCGCGGGTCGCCGTCCCCGGCGACCTGCTCCAGGACCCGACGCAGGTGGCCGAGCATCCGGACGATGGTGTCCCGCTCGAACAGGTCCGTCCTGTACCCCAGCTGCGCCAGGAGGCCGTGGGGGAGCTCGGCGAAGTCCATGCTGAGGTCGAACTTGACCGTGGAGATCTCCGCCTCGACGGGCTCGACCCGCAGCCCGGCCAGGGGGGCCGCCACCGCCTCGGGGTGGCCTGCCAGGGAGTACATCACCTGGAAGAGGGGCGTGTGGCCGAGGACGCGGTCCGGCTGAAGCTCCGCCACCAGCCTCTCGAAGGGCAGCTCCTGGTGCTCGTAGGCGCCCAGCGTCACTCCCCGCACCCGCCGCAGGGCCTCGCGGAATCCCGGGTCCCCGGACAGGTCCGTCCTCAGCACCAGCGTGTTGACGAAGAAGCCGATCAGCCCCTCCGTCTCGCCCCGGATGCGTCCCGCGATGGGGCTTCCCACCACCACGTCCTCGCTTGCGGCGTACCTGGCGAGCAGCACCTGGGAGGCGGCGAGCAGGGTCATGTACAGCGTGGCGCCCTCCCGCCGGCCCAGCGCCCGGAGGCGCGCCAGCAGCGTCCCCGGGAGCTCCACGGACTCGTGCGACCCCTCGTCGGCCGGCACCGGCGGGCGGGGACGGTCCGTCGGCAGCTCCAGCAGGGCGGGCGCGTCCGCCAGGCGCTCCCGCCAGTAGGCGAGCTGCCGCTCCAGGGTCTCGCCCGCGAGGTGGGCGCGCTGCCACAGGGCATGGTCGGCGTACTGCACCGGGAGCTCCGGCAGCGGCGACGGGCGGCCCTCCCGGTACGCCGCGTACAGCGCCGACAGCTCGCCGAAGAGCACCCCCATGCTCCACCCGTCGCTGACGATGTGGTGCATGGAGAGCAGCAGCACGTGATCCTCGGCGCCCACCCGCAGCAGCGAAGCGCGGAAGAGCGGCCCCGCCGCCAGGTCGAACGCACGCCGCGCCTCCTCGCCTGCGCGCCGCCCGACCGCCGCCTCGCGATCCGCCTCGCCGAGCGCCGACAGGTCCTCCACCGGGAGCGCGAAGCCCCCGAAGGGCGCGATCACCTGCACCGGCGAGCCGCCCGCCTCCGCGAAGACCGTCCGCAGCGCCTCGTGGCGCCGGACGACCTCGCCCAGCGCCCGCTCCAGCGCCGCCTCGTCCAGCGCACCCCCCAGGCGCCGTGCCACGGGGATGTTGTAGAGGGCGCTTCCCGGCTCCAGCCGGTCGATGAACCAGAGCCGCTCCTGCGCGAAGGACAGCGGCAGCGCCCCCGTGCGCCCGGCCGGCACCACCGGCGGCAGCGCGGGCGCCCCCGCGCGCCGGATCTCCTCCACGCGCCCGGCCAGCTCCGCCACCGTGGGTCCCTCGAAGACCGCCCGCAGCGGCACCTCCACGCCGAACAGCTCGCGGACCCGCGAGACCACGCGCGTGGCCAGCAGAGAGTGGCCGCCCAGCTCGAAGAAGCCGTCCTCCACGCCCACGCGCTCCAGCCCCAGCACCTCCGCCCAGATCCCCGCCAGGACCTCCTCCGTGGTCGTGCGCGGCGCCACCGGCTCCGCCGTCCCCCCGCCGAGCTCCGGGGCGGGGAGGGCGTGGCGGTCCACCTTGCCGTGCGCGGTCAATGGAAGCGCTTCCAGCACCACCACGGCGGCGGGGACCATGTACTCCGGCAGCCGCTCCGCCAGGTACGCCCGCGCCGCGGCCGGGGCCAGCTCCGCGCCCTCCGCCGCCGTGGCGTACGCCACCAGCCGCCGCTCGCCCGGAGCCGTCTCGCGCACCGCCACCACCGCCTCGCGCACCCCCGGGTGCCCGGCGAGCACGGCCTCCACCTCGCCCGGCTCCACGCGGAAGCCGCGGATCTTGACCTGGAAATCCGTGCGGCCCGCGAACTCCAGCACGCCGTCCGCCCGCCAGCGCGCCCGGTCCCCCGTGCGG
>JBEVLE010000595.1:0-5515 GCA_040509335.1 Longimicrobiaceae bacterium
ATGGGGCACCTCCCTTTCTCGCGATGGGGTGTGGTGCCTCATGTTTTTTCGTCCCCCCCTCCCATGTCAACGAAAATTTATACTGCCCAGAATTGGGAGAGGGTGGCGAGCCTCAAGCGAGCCGGGTGAGGGCCTGGACGTGCAGCCGGCCCCGCTCAGCGCAGCCGCACCCGCGCCAGGTGGATCCCGCTCGCGTCGATCATCGACAGGTACACCACCTTGCCCCGGCCGAACCCCACCAGCGAATACCCCGGCGGGAGCTGGATGCGGCTCACCAGATCGCCCCCGCGGCTGACCACGTCGTAGACGGGGCCGCCGGGAAGGGGCCGCGCGGGGACGGTGCGGATCCAGAGGTTGCCCTCCTTGTCGGCCCGCGTGGAGCCGCCGGAGGCGAGGGGCGGGCGGTAGTCCGGGAGCTCCGACGGGGGGAACACGTGGATCTGGCGCATCGTCGGCGGCGGGGGAGCGGGGCTGCCGCCGCTCACGGGCACGGGGATGCACGACGGCAGCCCCGCCCCCGGCCGCCCGGGAGGTCCGGGAGGTCCCGGGGGGCCGGGGACCGTGGCGACCCGCGCGCCCGGCGGGGCGCCCTCCGCCGCGGCCGGCGCGGGCTTCACCTCCGGCTCCTCCCCCGGCTCGCAGGCGTGGATGTAGCCGGCGGGGAGCGTGACCCCGGGCGGGAGCTTCCAGCTCCTGCCGAACCCGAGCGGCGCCCGGTAGCCCTCCGGCACGGTGAACCCGGGCGGGTACGGGCGCTTCGCCTGGTTCGCCCAGCGGATCATGGACGTGGCGTAGTCGGTCGCCGCGCTGCGGCCCTGCGCCGCCCGGACCGAGTCCACCATCCGCTGCTTGTCCTCGTCCGTCATCCGCTGCCAGTCGAAGGGGAGCTTGGCCGAGGAGGTCAGGCTGCCGTCCGGGTTCAGGTACTCCACCCGGTAGTCGCGCGCCCGCACGAACGCCACCGTGCCGTCCGGGAGCACCGCCCAGTCGTCGCTGGAAGGGAGCGGGTTGATCACCTGGTCGATCATCAGCCGCCCCTCCCGGTTCCTGCGCACCTTCATGTCCGTCCGGGGGGTGCGCACCGTGCCGAGCGTGTCCACCTTCCGCGTCGCCAGGTCCACCGCAACCACGAACGCCGAGTCGGGCTCCGGGGGGATGTACGGGATCCCCGAAGGCGGGGCGACGCGCGGCGGGGCCGCCCTCGCGGGGACGCGGTAGACGACGCGGCCCTTCGCGTCCATCGCCGGCCACCCGCCGGACCCCTGGCCCTGGATGAAGAAGATGTCCTGCACCCGCCACACCGAGCGCACCCGCACGATCTTGCCGGCCGGGTCCAGCACCAGCATCGCGTACGAGGCCGGGTCCACGAAGAGCGTGGAGTCGGCGAGGTACGGGATCAGCGCCCCGGCCCGCGGGCCGTACGCGTTGGCGACCGCGGCCAGCGAGTCCAGCACCACGCCCACCGTGCGCAGCGTGGAGTCCATCAGCACCAGCCGCCGGCGGCTGCCGTCGTTCACCAGCACCCGCCCGTCCGGGAGCTCGCGCACGTGGGAGACGGAGCCCAGCGGCTCGGTGGACACCGCCGAAGCGGTGGTGATGGCCTGCACCGGCGGCCCCACGGAGCGCGGCGGGGCGGGGGCGGGGAGCGAATCGCCCTGGGCGAGCGCGGCGGAGGGCGCGGCCGCCGCAAGAGCCACGCACGCGCGGAGGAAGAAGTGTCTCACTGGGCAAAGCTCCGCGTGATGACCACCGACTCGCCGCCGCCGCCGCCGAAGAACTCCCCCGGGCCGCCGAAGAAGCCCGCGGGCCCGCCGCTCACGAAGGTGCCGGAGCCGTTGCGGATGGACACCAGGTAGCGGCGGTCCAGCATGTTGAGGATCTGGGCGGGGAGCTTGCGGCGCTGCCCCGGCGTCAGCAGCGCGCGCACCGTGGGGCCGATCTCCATCAGCATCTCGATCTGCGCGCGCCGGGCGCGGCGGTAGCGGTCGTACGCGTCCCGCTCGCTGAACTCCCCGGGGAGCGCCGCGAGGTACGCGGCCACCGGCGCCCACAGCGAGTCGGCGCGGTAGGTGTAGCGCCGGTTCATGGACGCGATGCTGTCCGCCTGCGCCGAGGTGAGCCGCAGCGAGTCCTGCTCGCGCAGCACCGCCGCCATGGGGTTGATGACGGCGCTGCTCCCCAGCGAGCGGAAGAACTGCTCCGGGAAGCGGGTCCCGGGCGCCGACCGCCCCGCGGCGAGCTGCTGGGCGAGGCTCTGCCGCTCCCGCGTGGCCCCCAGGTCCAGGCGCATGGACACCGTGAGCATCACCGGCGAGCGCAGGGTCAGAAGCTCCGGGCGCGTGGCGCCGAAGCGCGGGTTCACCTCGTAGCGGAAGCGCCGCGTCTCCGGGTCGAAGCCGCGGACGTACAGGAGCGACGGGTCGGTGAGGGCGCTCTGCCCCCACCCCCGCAGGTTTCCCGAGCCGTTGATCAGCAGGTCCGCGGCGCCCAGCGGGTTGGAAAGGGAAAAGGACACCGAGCCGCGCTGCGGCAGACGGAACCTGGCGCGGTCCAGCGTCGCGCTCAGCGACGCCCCGGTGCTCCAGGGCGCGCGGCAGCTGTTGCGCTCCGCGATGGCGCCGAGCTGCCGCTCCAGGCACTCGCGCGTGGCGCGCGGCGCGGCGTCCAGCAGGCGGCGCATCCCCTCCGCCAGCGCCGGGTCCGGGCCGCTCGAGGGCGCCGGGACCAGGGCCCGGTCGTTGAACGCCGAGCCGTCGCCGTTGACGTCGCCCGCCACCGTGGGGGTGAAGGCGCTCCCCGAGCGCAGCCACCCGCTCCAGCTCACCTGGACGGCGTCGAAGAAGTTGTAGCGCAGCGTGTAGTTGACCTGGTGCGGCGCCTGCGCCGACCTGGCCCACTCCACGTCCAGCGGGTTCCCGGCGGTGCTGCTGAAGCCCGACACCTGCTCGCGCACGCGCGACCAGGTGTACGCCGCGCTCCACCCGAAGCGGCTGGGCCCGCGGGTGAACGGCGAGAGCCGCAGGGAAAGCTGCGTCGAGCGCGACTCCAGGTCCGAGCGTACCTCGCTCACCGCGGAGAACGCCTGCGACACGCGCGCGCCGCGCGACGCCACGCTCCCCGTGGCGGGGACGATGCTCGCCGGGTCCACGAACACCGGGCGCCCCTCCCCGGCCAGGGTGAAGCGCGCCGTGGGGTCGAAGTTGAGGTCCAGCGTCCGCTGCTGGTGCAGGTTGACCGAGTACGTCCCCTCCACCACCAGCGACAAGCGCCCGCGCAGCACGCTCCCGTTCCACGACAGGTTGGAGCGGATCGAGCTCTGCGGCCGGAAGTCGGGCGAGAACAGGGTGACGCCGGGCGCCGCGCTGGAAAAGACCGTCCCGGTGCTGCCGTCGGCGCAGCGGTCGGGGATCGTGCCGGGATCCGCCGCGTACGTCCACCACTGCGGGACCGGCGCCGCGGGTCCCACGCACATGATCTGCCGGGCGTCCACCGGCAGCCCGGTGTTGTCCAGCGCCGAGCCGAGCTGCCCCGTCCCCCCGCCGTTGGTGAACACCCCCACCCCGCCGCGCACCACGGCGCGCGGGGCGGGCGCCGCGCCCACGAAGCTCGCGATCTCCGGCGCCTTTCCCAGCGTGTACGAGAAACCCAGGCGCGGGCTCACCGACACCGGGGAGGGGATGCGGTCGTTGCGCCGCCCGAAGGTCGACTCCACCAGCGGGTTGAAGGCGGGGAGGGTGGTGACCCGGCTCCCCTCCACGCGCACGCCGTACTGGAGCTGCAGCTCCGCCGAGCGCCGGTACGCGTCGCCCAGCGACAGCGCCCCGGTCACCATCCCGGTGGTGCGCTCGCGGGTGGCGAGGGTGCGGCTGAAGGACGCCGGGCGTCCCGCCTCCAGGTCCGCCAGCGAGTTGAACGCAAAGGAGCCGAGCAGGTTGGAGGACGCGTCCTGCGTCCCCCCGCTGTACTGGAGCTCGGTGGAAAGCTTGACGCGGTGCTTGTTGGCGTCGTCGAACCAGGAAAGGTGGTTCTGGAAGCTGCCGCTCACCGAGCTGGAAGCGGAGCTGAGCCCCTGGTTCCCCCCGAAGACCAGGCTCTGCACCCCGCTCGCCCCGTCGGCGAAGGCCGAGCTGACGCGCACCCGTCCGGCGGGGAGGCTCAGGTACGGCTCGCCGGCGTCCCGCGACAGGTTGAGCCCGGCCGTGGTCTCGGTGAGCACCAGCCCGAAGTAGCCGCTGTGCCGCCCCTGCACCCCGCCGCCCCACCCCCTGCGCTCGCCGCCGGCCGAGGCGAGCTGCGAGACGCCGCCGCCCACCGGCGACTGCCGGCGCCAGCTGCCGTTGAAGGTGACGCCGAACGACTGCCCGCTGGTGGAGCTCGGGGGAGAGAAGTCCAGCGTCCCGAGGACGGAGCCGTTGTCGCTCAGCCGGTCCTGCCGTCCCGCGCCCGCCAGCGCCGGCACCTGCTGCCCCCGGAGGATCTCCAGGAAGCGCGCCACCGAGTCCGGGGCGATCCCCGCGTTGCGCAGGCCCAGCGTGCTGGTGGTGAGCAGCGTCTGGTTGTCGCGCGACTGCCGGCCCAGCTCGTAGGACACGTTGTAGAACGACTTGTTGCGGCGGATGGGGCCCGACGCCGTCCCGCCCAGCGACAGGTTTGTGTACTCGCTCCCCAGCGCCCGGCCCGCCGGATCGGTCCACTGCACCCGGGGCGAGGTCAATTGCATGCTCATCCCGCGGGTGCGGAAGTTGGAGCCCGAGCGCGAGCCGATGTCGAAGCCCGCGCCGCTGAACCCGCCCCGCGAAGGGTCCGCCGGCGCGGTGGTGAGCGAGGCGGAGACCGCCGCGTCGCGCGGGAGCGTGCCCGGGCCCATGGGCATCCCGTTCAGCGTCACCGCGTTCTGGTCGCCGCCCAGCCCCAGCACCGAAAAGGCGTCCGGCTCCCCCTCCAGCCCCGGCACCAGCACCACGCCCGGGAGCGACGCCGCCATCGCCGCGACGTTCCCCTGCTGCTCCGGCGGCAGGCTCCCCGTGGCGACGGCGCGCTCCGTCCCGCTCACGTCCGGCGTCCGGGCCCCCCGACTGACACGCTGCTGCACCGGCGCCGCCACCACCAGCGTGTCCAGCTGGATCACCGAGAGCCGCGCGTCGGCCACCAGCACGGCCTCGTCGGCGAGCCGCTTGATCTCGAACTGCCGGTAGTCGTACCCCGGGAGCGCGAAGCCCATCATGTAGTCGCCCGGACCGCCGGGGAAGACGATCTGGTAGCCCCCCTGGTCGTTGGTCCGCGCCTCGCGCGTGACGCTCCCGGGAAGGGAAGTGGCGACGACGCGCACGCCCGGGAGGGGGAGCCCCTCCACGTTGGTCACGCGCCCGCGGATCACGTCCGCCTGCGCCGCGAGTGAATGGGGGACGGCGGCGAGTGCTCCGACCGCCGCCAGGAACACGAGGAGCGGGCGCCAGGAACCGGTGTGGGAGAGCACGGGCATGCTTCCGGGTGGGGGAGGTGCGGGGCGGGGCGG
>JBEVLE010000596.1:0-6039 GCA_040509335.1 Longimicrobiaceae bacterium
GGCCCCGCGCCGCCCGTTACCATGTCCGCCCGCCGGGGGCGCTCCGCCCGCCCCCGTTCCCCGCGCGGCGCCCGGCTTTCCGAATCCCCACGCGCTCCATGAACAGCAACGGCGACCGCTCCGGCGGCGCGCGCGCCAGCAGGGCGCCCCAGCTTTCCGCGGCCCGGCTCCCCGAGCCGCGCCGCATCCTGTCGTGGGTGTACCTGGGGCGCATGTGCCTCGCCCTCGCCATCTTCCTGGCCGCCCTGCTCGCCTGGAAGAACGCTCCCGCGGACACCACGCTGTCGGCGACGCTGATCCTTTTCCTGTCGGGCGCCTTCACCGCCGGGTCGTTCTGGTACTCGCACCTGGCCCGCTCGCTCCCGGGCAAGAACTTCCTGTACGCGCAGGTGCTCTTCGACGTGGGGATGGTCACCTGGGTGATCCACCTGACCGGGGGGCCGGGGAGCGCCTTCGCGCCGCTGTACATCCTGGTGATCTGCGCCGCGGCCGTGCTCCTTCCCATGCTGGGCGGGATCCTGGTGGGGCTGCTCGCCAGCATCGTGTACTTCACCGACATCGCCTTCAGCGCCCCGCACGCCCTGCTCGAGCCCGGCGTGCTCCTGCAGACCGCGCTCTTCGCCACCGTCGCCATGGTCACCGGCTACCTGGGCGACCGGCTGCGGCAGACGGGGACGGTGCTGGACGAGATCGAGACCGAGCTGCGCCTGCTGCGCCTGGACACCGACGAGATCCTGGGGAGCATGAACTCGGGGATCCTCACCGTGGACGGCGGGGGGCGGCTGGTGTACATGAACCCCGCCGGCGCCGAGATCCTGCAGCTGGCGCGCGAGGAGTGGGAGGGGCGGCCGGTGCTGGACGTGCTGGACCGGGCCGCGCCCGGGCTGGGCGCCATCATCCGCCGCTCCGCCGAGACCCGCCAGCCCATCCACCGCTCCGAGACCGACGGCACCCCCGAGGACGGCACCATCCTGGGGGTGAGCACCACGCTGATGGAGCGCCCCGACCCGGACGGCCCCCCGGTCACCGCCATCTTCCAGGACATCACCGAGCGCATGCGGATGGAGTCGCTCCGCCGCCGCGCCGAAAGGCTGGAGGCCGTGGCCGAGCTGTCCGCCTCGCTGGCCCACGAGATCAAGAACCCGCTGGCCTCCATCCGCAGCGCCGTGGAGCAGCTCACCGGCGAGGGCGTGGACGCCGAGGACAAGGAAGTCCTGGAGCGGCTGGTGGTGCGCGAGTCCGACCGCCTCAGCCGCCTCCTCGCCGAGTTCATCGACTTCGCGCGGGTGCGGGTGCGCGACGCCGCCCCGGTGCGCGTGGCCCAGGTGGTCTCCCACGCCGTGGACATGGTGCGCGCCCACCCCGACGCCGCCGGCCGCGCCATCCGCCTGCTCCTCCCCGACGACCCCGGCCCCGCCGTGCGCGGCGACGAGGACCTGCTGCACCGCGCCGTGGCCAACCTGGTGCTCAACGGCGCCCAGTGGGCCGGCGCGGGCGGCGAGGTGGAGGTGTCGCTGGACACCGTCCAGTCCGACGTCCTCGCCCCCGAGGTGGGGATCGCCGAGCTGGTGCGCCTGCGCGTCACGGACACCGGCCCCGGGATCCCCGCCGGCGACGTGGACCACGTGTTCTCGCCCTTCTTCACCTCGCGCCCCGGCGGCACCGGGCTGGGGCTCGCGCTGGTGCAGCGCGCGGTGGACGTGCACGGCGGTGCCGTGTTCGTGGACCCCGCCCGCGCCGAGGGGGAGGGCGCCACCTTCGTCGTCTACCTGCACGCCCTCCGCGAGCCCGCCGCGGCGGCCGGACACACGCACCGAGGAGCCTGACGTGAGCAACGCACCCAAGATCCTCGTCATCGACGACGAGACCGCGATCCTGGACACCCTGCGCATCCTCCTCAAGCGGGAGGGCTTCGAGGTGAGCACCGCCATCGGGGGGCGCGAGGGACTGGAGCGCCTCCCCGAGGTCCGCCCCGACGTGCTCCTGTCCGACGTGCGCATGCCCGGGGTGGGCGGGCTGGAGATCCTGCTCGCCGCAAAGGAGATGGACCCCACCCTGCCGGTGATCCTGATGACCGCGCAGGCCTCGCTGCAGACGGCGATCCGCGCCGTCAACGAGGGGGCCTTCTACTACATCCAGAAGCCCTTCGCCAACGACGAGCTGGTTGCGATCTGCCGGCGCGCCGCCGAGTCGCGGCAGCTCAAGGTGGAGAACCAGGCGCTCAAGACCGAGATCCGCCGCCGCGAGCGCTCCGACACGGTCAAGCCCATCGGCAAGAGCCGCCGCTTCCTGGACGTGCTCAAGCTCGCCGAGACCGTGGCCCCCTCCGACTCCACCGTGCTCATCTCCGGCGAGTCCGGCACCGGCAAGGAGGTGCTCGCCCGCTACCTGCACGAGCGCTCCGAGCGGGTGGACGGCCCCTTCGTGTCCATCAACTGCGGCGCCCTCCCCGAAACGCTGCTGGAGTCCGAGCTCTTCGGCCACACCAAGGGCTCCTTCACCGGCGCCGTGCGCGACAAGCAGGGGCTGTTCGTGGCCGCCAAGGGCGGCACCTTCTTCCTGGACGAGGTGGGCGAGATGTCGCCGGCCACCCAGGTCAAGCTGCTGCGCGCCGTGCAGGAGCGCGAGGTGATCGCGGTGGGCGCCACCGAGACCACCCCCATCGACGTGCGGATCATCGCCGCCACCAACCGCGACCTGGAGGAGGAGATCCGCCGCGGCGCCTTCCGCAGCGACCTGTACTACCGGCTCAACGTCATCACCCTGCACCTGCCGCCGCTGCGCGACCGGGCGGACGACGTGCCCATCCTGGTGGACTACTTCCTCCAGCGCTTTTCCAGCACCCGGCGGCGGGCTCCCGTTCGTCTGGCCGAGGAAACGCTGGAAACGCTGCAGTCGTACGACTGGCCGGGGAACGTGCGCGAGCTGGAGAACGCGCTGGAGCGTGCCGTGGTGCTGACGCCCGAGGGCGAGGAGGTGCGGCCGGGAACGCTGCCCACGCGCATCTCGGAGCGGGCGGTGACGCCGCTGGTCTCGGACCGGCTGCCGCCCAATCCCACGCTGGAGATCATCGAGCGGGCGTACATCTTCTGGGTGCTCCAGTCCGAGGGGGGGAACAAGTCGCGGGCGGCGGAGGTGCTCGGCATCGATCCGTCCACGCTGTACCGGAAGCTGATGCGGTACGGGATGGAGGCGTGAGTCGATAGGTTCTGCGCGGGGGGCCGCTCCGGAGCCGGACGATACTGCCGTCCGTCTCCTGCGCGGGCTCCGGGAGCCCCGCGGTACTGCTGCGGGTCTCCCTGCGCCGGAGTGAGCCAGCCGAAACTGCCCGGCTGTCTCCCTCCGTGACAGATCATGGGGGTACTGCGGGACGGCGACTGCACGACACTCGTCCGCCCGGGCTCGCGCCGCCCCCGACCTGCGGCGAGCCCTCCCCCAGAATTGGGGGAGGTGGCGGCGATAAGGCCGCCGGGTGGGGGCCGGGGAGCACCGCGGGGCCGGTGGGGAAAGGTGCTCCGGGAATCTCCCCGCGGGCGCGTCGGGAAATTCCCCACGCGGCGTCCGGAAAAAGTGCAGGAATGTGGTTGAGAAACGTTCTCAACGGGCGTGCCGTCGACGGGAGCCGATTCCCCGGATGCCCGCGTAAAGACTTGCCTTTCGACGGTTTGGGCCGGCCGTGGGCGTCCGCTTCCGGGAAGCGGTCCGGAAGTTCTATTGCCGATTTTTGGGGGTGGTGTTATATGGGAGAGCTTAACCGCGCTCCCTCCGGTACGCCGGCCGTGGGCCCGGTGCAGGTGCCTGCGCGCGGGGGCCGCCTCTTGGGCGGGTCCCGCCCGCAGAGCAACGGTTCAATCCGCTTGGGTAGATCATGACCAGAGTCCTCAAGTTCGCAGGGATCGTCCTTCTCACCCTCGGCGCGGCCACCTGCCGCCCGTACAGCACGGACGAGGGGCCGGACCAGCCCATCGCGTTCTACCACAGCGTGCACGCCGGGCAGAACCAGATGCCCTGCATGTACTGCCACACCTCGGCGGACAAATCCGTGGACGCGGGGATCCCCAGCGTGCAGCTCTGCGTCGGGTGCCACGTCCCCGGCAGCGCGGTGCAGCCGCCCGAGAACGCGCAGCTGGCCTTCCCGCTCGCGACCCGGGACTCGGTCTGGAACCGCGAGGCCACCAAGCTGGTGGACTACTGGAAGCGCCAGGAGTCCATCCCCTGGGTGCGCATCCACGACCTGCCCGACCACGCCAAGTTCCCGCACTACGTGCACGTGAACGTGGGGCTCCAGTGCCAGACCTGCCACGGGCCCGTGCAGGAGATGGAGAAGGTCTACCAGTTCTCCTCGCTCCGCATGGGCTGGTGCATCGACTGCCACCGCGGCGAGACGCCCCTGTCCGCGGCCGAGGAAGCGGCGGTGCGCAAGAACTCCGGCTACGTGCGGAAGATCGCCACGCTCGCGTCCACGGGGAACGACGTGCGCGCGGCGCAGAAGGCGTATCCCGACCAGCGCGCCAGCACGGACTGCGTCGTCTGCCACTACTGAGGGAACAAGAGAATGTCTGACGGAATGAAGAGGCGTGATTTCCTCAAGGTCCTGGGGGTCTCCGGGGCCGGGGTGGCGACGGCCGGCTGCTCCACCGGCGAGGTGGAGAAGCTGATTCCGTACGTGGTCCCCTCGGAGGACATCGTCCCGGGCGTTCCCACGTGGTACGCGAGCACCTGCCGCGAGTGCCCGGCCGGGTGCGGCATCATGGTGGAAACCCACTCCGGGCGCGTCACCAAGGTGGAGGGCAACGCCGACAACCCCATCTCGCGCGGCAACCTGTGCGCGCGCGGGCAGTCGGCGCCCCAGGGGCTGTACCACCCCGACCGGCACCGCGGCCCGTTCACGGTGGAGGAGGGGCTCAGCCCCCGCAACGTGAGCTGGAGCGTCGCCGAGGGGATCCTCGCCGAGCGCATCCGCCGGGCGCCCGCGGGGAGCGTCGTCTTCCTCACCGGGAGCTACGGCGGCACCATGGACCGCCTGGTGAACACCTTCGCCGGCTCCATCGGGGCCCGCCGGGTGGTGTACGATCCCTTCGGCGCGACACCGCGCGACCTGGACTTCGCCGGGGCCGACTTCCTGATCTCCTTCGGGGCGGACTTCCTGGAAACGTGGGGCTCGCCGGTGGACTACGCGTGGCAGTTCTCGCAGATGCACGCGTACCGGGGCGGCCGCCGCGGCAAGTTCGTGTGGGTGGGGCCGCACCGTCCGCTCACCGGCCTCAACGCAGACCAGTGGATCGCCCCCAAGCCCGGGACCGAGGCGGCGATCGCGCTCGCCATGTCGGGCGGGATGGACGCGGCCACGGCCGCGCAGCAGACCGGCGTGGAGGCGGCCGTCATCGAGCAGCTGGCGCGCGAGTTCCGCGCCGGCCGCGGCGTCGCGCTGGGGCCGGGCTACGCCACGGCCGGCGCAAACGCCGGCGCGCTGCAGGCCGCGGTGAACCGCCTCAACGGGCGCGGCGCCCCCACCCCCGCGGCGGGCGGGATGCGCGACGTGCTCCAGCTGGTGGAGCAGATGCGCGCCGGGCAGGTGCAGGTGCTCCTGGTGGACGGGGCCGACCCGGCGTACACGCTCCCGGGCGGAGTGCGGTTCGCCGACGCGCTCAAGAAGGTGCCGTTCAAGGTGAGCTTCTCCAGCTTCCCCGACGACACCTCGGCGCACGCCGACCTGGTGCTCCCCTCGCACCACTTCCTGGAAGCCTGGGACGACTACACCCCTCGCCCCGGCGTGTACGAGATCGTGCAGCCGGCCATGCGCCCGGTGTTCAACACCAAGCAGGCCGGCGACGTGCTGCTGTCCGTCGCCCGGCAGCTGGGCGGCGCCGCGGCCGGCGTGGCGACGGCGAACACCTACTACGACTACCTGCGCGCCGGCTTCCCCGGCGGCCCGGACGCCTGGCGGGCCGCGGTGAAGCGCGGCGGGACCTTCGCTTCCGCGCAGGGTGCAGCCGATGCCCCGGCGGTGGTGGCCGCGCCCGTGACGGCCGCGGCCGG
>JBEVLE010000597.1:0-15801 GCA_040509335.1 Longimicrobiaceae bacterium
GTGGCTCCCTGCGCCCGCGCAGGAGACGGACGGCAGTATCGTCCGGCTCCGGAGCGGCCCGCCTCGGCGCAAAGACCTCACGGGTAGCTGCAGGTGAACACCAGGCAGCCCGGGAGCGTGAGCACGGCGGCGAGCGCCAGCCAGCGGAGCGCTTGTCTTGCGTTCATGGGACCACATCTCCGGTTCCGGGTCGAGGCGTGTTCGGGGGCGAAACGCCTGCCCGGGGAGGCAAGGAGCGGGCCCGCCCCGCCGTCAGCCGCCCGGGAGGTCGGCGGTGAGGGAGCGCCAGGCGCGGTGGTAGCGGGTGAGCCGGTCCGCGTCCTCCGCCGTCACGGTGCCCATGCGGCGGACGTCCATGTTGTCCTCCAGGTCGGCGAGCTTGACGCGGCGGGCGACGGGATGGGCGGCGGCGCGGCGCACGAACTCCTCGTAGCTCTCCCCCTCGCGGCGGGTAAGGTGGTCCACGGCGGCGACCACCTCCTCGGGGAAGCCCTCGGCGCGAAGGTCGTCGAGGGTCCAGTCCGTGTCCTCCACCACGTCGTGCAGCACGGCAGCCATCTTCTCGGCGTCGGTCTCCACGCGGAACATCATCCGCAGCGGGTGAAGGATGTACGGCGCGCCGGCGCGGTCCTTCTGGCCGCGGTGGGCCCGCACGGCGAGGGCGATGGCGTCTTCGATGCCGGCCATGGCGGCGCTCCGGGGTCGTGTGGGTGGATTCGGGCGGGCGCTACGGGAGCGCCGTGAAGTCGCTCACGACGAAGCCGCCCTCCTCGTCCACCGCGCGCCGGTCGTAGTCCACCGCGAGGGTGAGGGGGTGCCCGCGCTCGGAGTCGTAGCCGGCCGAGAGCCGGTAGGGGTCGGCCTCGATGGCTTCCTCCACGGCCCCGAACAGCTCCTCCACGGTGTCCAGGCCGTCGAAGGCGCCCGCGCGGAGGCTCTGCCCGCCCAGCGTCTGCACGGACACGGTCTGGCCGCCGCGCACCTCCACGCGCACGGGGCCGGCGACCTCCTGGCCGCAGTAGCAGACCCGCGCGACGGTGTAGCCGTAGTCGGCGGGGCGCTCCCGCTGCCACACGGCGCGGGCGGCCCGGAGCTCGGCGCGGGCGCCGGAGGCGTCGAAGGGGCCGCCGGTGCAGGCGCCGGCCAGGAGGGCGAGGGCGAGCAGCGGGAGGCTGGCGATCGTACGGGGGTGGGGCATGGCGCTCCTCCGGGTGGCTGGGACACGGCGCGGCTCCGGGAGCAACGACGACGCGCCGGGCGGACCGGTCACGCGCGGCCCGCGGGATGCCGCTCCGCCGGCCGGGCTACAGCGGCTCGGCGACGGCGGCGAAGCGGCCGTGCTCGTCCTGGCGCACCTCGCCCACGAGCACCAGCGTTTCCAGGTGGCGGCGCACCAGCTCCGCGGGGGCGCGGCCGAACCCGGTGGCGGCCTCCTCGGCGGTGGCGGGCGCGGCGGCGACCATCGCCTTCAGCGCGGCGATCTGCTCGATGGCGCTGCCGGGCCAGGGGTGCTTGCCGTCTGCCGCGGCGGGCGCGTGCGCGACATCGCCGGGGAGCGCCAGCTCGGGAGCGGCGGCGGGCGCCTCTCCCTTGCCGAAGCGCGGCACCTGGTACTCGGGGCGGAGCCAGCGGACGCGGCCCTGCTTCTCCTCGGCCACGCGCTCGTCGTGCAGGGCCACCAGGCGCTCCAGGATCTCGTCGCGCTCCATGGGCCACGGCCAACCATACGCTTCGGCGACCAGGCGGTCCAGGGTGTCGTGCAGGTCGCGCAGCACGCCGCAGGCGGCGATCTCGTGCACCTCGCGCTCCTTCGCGGTGAGGGCTTCGCCGCTGCGCAGCTTCTCCACCACGTTGTACATCCCCGTCATGGTGACGCGCTCGTCGCGGGCTAGGGCGTCCTTGCGGTGCTTGTCCAGCCGCTCGGCCACATCCACGATCTTCGCGCGCAGCTCGGGCGAAGGATCGGGGAACGGAAATGGGTCGAAGCAGAGAGTGTTATTGTAAATCGGCCTGTCCTCCAATGTGCCACCAGCTGCGAGCGCCCAACTGCGGTGAGCAGTCGACGACAACACCCCCAAGTGAAAGGCATCTACCGTCGCGACACAAATGATCATGTTGTCCGCGGCAGTCTCAGCCCCCAAGAACGTGAATATGCCGTGCTTACCAATGTGCGCAGTCGCGATGTACCTACTCTGAGCACTGAGAGCACTTCGGAGCTCTTCGCGGTTGCGACCAAATCGCCACCACTTTTCGCGAGTGGACTTATCATTATTCACATCCCGAGCCGATTTAACCCGATCTCGGACAATATCATACAGCATGGGGAAGTCACGTGCTTCGCTCTCAGATAAGATCCCGAAGTCAATCACATACAACTTTCGTGGCCGACCAGTGAGATCCCGCCCATTGAGATAAGACCGAATAGCCGCCGAGTTCCTCGGATCGCGAGCGAGGAGATGCTGTGCCTCAACATCGGAAAGAATGAACCCTGATCCAATTAATTGGAACCCTCTTGACGCGAGGCCTTTATTTCCACGCAACGGCACTGAGATCGCAGTTGCCACGTCGACTGACGCAGTCAGATCCGCATTTAGTTCCGGGACCGAAATTTCGTTTCTGATTACCCCTTCCGAATCAACTTCGATACGTGTTGCCGGACCAGATGTACACGAAATTGTTGTCATTGTAACACTCACCGCGGCACCTCCAGCCTCGTCGACCCAGGGGTGATCGACAGCCGCCCAGATGACTCTAGCCCCGCGGTTTGCAGCTAGGGATAGAACTTGCCGGTTCTGCTTTTGAGCAATGGTATTCGTTGTAATCAGCCCTGCACGAATCGTGTGCGTAGCGGCAGTTTCCATTGCCGCGCGATACCACCAATACATCACGTAGTCAGCGCTGTCCGGAAGCTCCAGATAAACGGATCGCAACGCATCAACATATCCGTCCCCGAATGCCTCTCGCATCCGATACTGGCCCATGTACGGCGGATTACCGACGATGAAATCCGCCTCTGGCCATTCCGCTTGCCGGGCGCCGCGATACTCGTAATACGGCAGCCGTGCCTCCGGGTCGGGCACCAGCTTGCCCGTCACCGGGTGCTTGATGCGCGGCGTCGGATCGGGGCGCGACTTCTCGGGCACCTCTACGATCTCATCCCACGCGAGCACCGCATCACGCTGTTCGAGCGTTCCCGTGTCGCGCAGGACCGGCTCGGGCGGGTTGGTGCCCTGGTGGTGCTCCATCCAGAACTGGTGGTAGCCGATCCACAGCGTCAGCTCCGCGATCTCCCGCGCCCACGGCTTGATCTCGATCCCGTGGAACTGCCACGGCCCCACCTCCTCCACGCCCAGCTCCGATCCCTCCGCCTTCTCCAGGATCCCGATCTCCGCCTGGTGCACCAGCTTCCACAGCTCGCGCAGCACTTCCAGCTCGATCCGCTTCACCGCGTGCAGCGTCACGTACAGGAAGTTGCCGCTCCCGCACGCCGGGTCGAGAAAGCGCAGCGACTTGAGCCAGCCGTGGAACTCGCGCAGCCGCTTTTCCGCCGTGCCCCGATCCTTCTTCTTCCCCGATTCCAGGAGCTGGATCACCTCCGCCTGCACCGGCTCCCACTTCTCGCGGATCGGCACCTCCACCGCCTGCCGCACCACCCGCTCCACGTAGGCCCGCGGCGTGTACTCCGCCCCCAGCTTGTGCCTCTCGCGCGGGTCCAGCGCCCGCGTCAGCAGCGTCCCGAAGATGGTGGGCTCCACCTGCTTCCAGTCCGCCTTCGCCGCCTCGAACAGCACCGCCAGGTCCGCCCGGGTGAGCGGCAGCGCCGACGCGTCCCTGAAGAAGTGCCCGTTGAAGCGGAGCAGCTTCTTGAGCCCGAAGCGCCGCCCCACGTCCATGGCCGCCCACAGCTCCTCCATGGCCGCCGCGAACTCCACCGGGTCGTCGCGGTAGTCCGCGAGCGCCGTCTGGAACGGCTTCTCCTTGAGCAGCTCCACGTCCTCCGCGAACATGGTGAAGACGCAGCGCATGAGGAACTTCGCCACCACCTCCGGGTCGTGCCCGCGGTCCTCCAGCGACGCCGACAGCTCCGCCAGCCGCGCCGCCACCTCGCGGGTGACCGCCGCCGCGCGCCCGCGAGGGTCGAGCGAAGCCGGGTTCTCCCACACCGCGCGGAGGAAGTCCACGTCCTCGGGCCGGTCCGCCACCGTCCGCAGGTCGAACCGGCGGGCCAGGTTGAAGCCGCCGTACGTCCCCGACCAGCGGTCCCACACGAGCAGCGTGCGCCCCACGTCCAGCACCAGCAGGTACGGAGGCGGCGCGTGCGGCAGGTCCACCGTGTAGTGCTTGGCCTGCGCGTACGCCATGCGGAGCGCCGTCTCCCCCGCCCCGTCGCCCCCCCTGTCCTTGGCTTCCAGGACGAAGTGGTCCACCCGGTACAGGTCCACGAAGTTCTTCTTGTCCTTGCCCGTGCTCCGGTCCGTCACGGGGAGCGGATATTCGAACTCGTAGCCCGACCCGCGCGGCTGCGGCCGCGAGACCCCGAGCGCATCCGCCAGGTCGGACAGGTAGAGCTGGTAGTTGGCGCGCTCACCCGCGGGAACGTCGGCCCACTTTGCGGCGAGGGCGCGGAGCTTCGGACTCTGAGGATGCACGGGAGCGGAGTGGAGCCGGGGAACGGAACGGATGGAGAGCAAAGCGTAACGCGGAGGCCGGAACCGCGCAAACCCGCGGCCGCGCCGCCGAGGCCACGGCATGCTTGCGCCACGATTTCTGTCGCCTATCATTCGGAACCACAGCCCGCCCGGGCTCCGCGCGCACCCGTCTCCCCGGAGGACCGATGAACCGCACCTGGACCCAGCTTCGCCGCGCCCTGCTCGCCCTGTCGTTCGTCGGAGCCATGGGCTTCGGCGCGACGCAGGCGTTCGCGACCCCCGAAGCCGCCCGGGTCGCCGGATGCGCGCTGGACGGCGTGCAGGTGACCGACTGCACCGCGGCCTGCCGCGCAAAGGGCTACGACGTGGGCTACTGCGCCCTGGGCCGCTGCATCTGCCGCGTCTACGTGTAGCCCGCGGCCAGGTCATCCCGCGAAGAAAGACGGCCCCGCGCCCATCCGTGGACGCGGGGCCGCAGCCCCTCCGGAAAGAATCCGCCGCTACCGGATCACCTCGAACTCCGTGATGGCGAGGCCGCCCTCGTCGTCCACGTGCTCCCGGTCGAAGTCCACCGAGTAGCCGAGCGGGTATCCCAGGCGCTCGTCGTAGCTCGCGCTGAAGCGGTAGGGATCCCGCGCGAGCGCCTCCTCGATGACCGCGAACAATTCCTCCACCGTGTCGTACTGCTCAAAGGCCTCCGGCCGGACCTGGCGGACGCTGGTCGCGGCGACGACGGACACCGTGCGGCCGTCGCGCACCTCCACCCGCGCCGGCGCGGTCGCCTCCGGGAGGCACTCGCACGACCTGTGGACGGTGTAGCGGTAGCTGGTGATCCCCTGGCGCGCCCACTCCGCGCGGGCGGCGCGGAGGTCGTCCGCGGGGCTGGACGGGCCGAACGGGTCCAGCCCGCACGCCCCGAGCGCCAGGGCGAGGCCCAGGGGAACGGGCAGGACTCGCATCGCGCGCCGACCGAGCTGGTTCATTGCGGTTCTCCGCTTCCGGGGGACGTGGGACATCGCATTCGCCTCGCAGACAGGACGATCGTCCCCCCGCGCCCGCCACTCCCCTCCCCCGCCCCGCCGCGCAGTGTGGGTCACCCCACCGGCGCCGCTTTCCCCCCGGATCCCAGGAACGGACTGACGGTCACCACCTCGTCGTCGTCCGGGGAGGTGCGCGGCGCGGACACGGCGGCCGAGGCCGCCAGCAGGAGGGCGAGGGAGAAGCGTGCGGCTTTCATGGAAATGCTCGTGGAGGAGGGGCCGCCCGGCCGGCCGCCGGAGGACCCCGGAATTTGTCCACAACAGCGCGGAATCCACCACCCGCCACATCACGTATTCCGCACCTTACCCGCCATGCACACCTCCTGGGGCGGCGCGCCCGCGGGGTGTGAAACCCGGCCCCGCCCCGCCGCCGTATCCACTGCTACGGCCCACGGCCCCATTCCTCCCGGTCCAGCACTCCGCACGGTGGAGCACAGATTGAGATCCCAGGCGATGCTCACCTCCGTGGTGGCCGGCATGGACGGGCTGCGCGGCAACCTGCTCCGCACCCTGCTTTCCGCGCTGGGCGTGCTCATCGGCGTCGCCTCGCTCGTGGGCGTGCTGTCGCTGGGGGACGGGATGGAGCGCTACGTCCGCGACGCCCTGGGGCGCGAGGCGGTGCAGGTGGTGAAGGTGATCCCCCGGACCACCCGGAGCGTGGACGGGCGCCGCGTCGCCGTGCGCGAGCCCGTCGTCTTCACGCCGCGCAACACCGCCGGGGTGCGCGACCTCCCCGCCGTAGCCGACGTTTCGCTCTGGCTGGGGGGAAGCGCCAGCTACTTCGCCGGGGGGAACCGCGTGGAGCAGGCCGCCACCGTCGCCACGCTCGCCAACGGCGCGTCCTTCGACAACCTGGACATCCGCCACGGCCGCTTCTTCATCGACGCCGAGGCCGCCCGCGACGTCCCCGTGGTGGTGCTCTCGGTGAAGCTGGCCAAGTCGCTCGCCCACCCGCGCCCCTACCTGACGCTGCTCAACCGGTCCGTGCGGGTGGGGACCGAGCGGAGGCAGGTGATCGGCATCTTCGCCATGCGGGACGAGGAAGTGGCGTACGTGCCGCTCGCCGCGGCGCCCGACCTGTTCCCGGGGACGCGCGTGGCGCCCCTGATGCTGGTGCGGGCGGCGAGCATCGAGGCCGTGAAGCCCGTGCGCGACGCCGTGGAGGACTGGAGCGCCGTCCACTTCGGCGACCCGGAGGCGCGGCTGACCTTTTCCACCTACGAGGACCAGGTCCGGCAGGCCACCGAGGGGATCGGGGTCTTCAAGATGGTGATGGGCGCCATCATCGGGATCTCGCTGCTGGTGGGCGGGATCGGCGTGATGAACGTGCTGCTGGCCTCGGTGGCGGAGCGGACGCGCGAGATCGGGCTGCGCAGGGCGCTGGGCGCGCGGCGGCACGACATCGTCTGGCAGTTCCTGTTCGAGTCGCTGGCCATCAGCGGGCTGGGGAGCCTGGTGGGCGTGCTCCTGGGGACCGCCGCCGCCGCGGGGGTGTCGCCGCTGATCCGGATGTACACCGGCCAGACCCTGTCCACCATGCCCACCGTCGGCACGCTGCTGGTCGCCATGGCCGTCCCGGCGCTGGTGGGGCTCGTCTTCGGCATCTATCCTGCGCGGCGTGCCTCCAGGCTGTCTCCCATCGACGCGCTCCGGCAGGAGTAGGAGCTCGAACACCGGGTTCGGGCGTGCCCCCGGCTGCGCCGGGGTCGGGCTGCGGAGCGTGCCCGGGTTCTGGAAACCACGAACCAAGGTGCACCCATGGTACGTATGCCGCTCGTGCTGCTGCTGGCCGCCGCCGCGTGCTCCACGGCCGGCGGGCCCGCGCCCGCCTCCGGCGGGGGCGGGCCGCGCGTGGAGCTGACCTCCAGGCGGCTGGAGTCCGGGCCCACCCTCACCGATCCGGGCCCCGGCGCCGCGCCGGCCGCGCCCGCCGCCGAGGCCGCCACCCGCGCCGAGGGCGAGGCCGGAGGCATCGCCGTGCACGGGCGCGTGGACACCCCCGACCCCTGCCGGCGCCTTTCGGCGGCGGTGGAGGCCGCGGGCGGGCAGGTGACGCTGCGAGTGGACGCCGCGCGCGAGGGAGAGATGTGCACCCAGGTGATCGCGGCGTTCGCCTACGACGCGCGCATCACCGGCCTCGCGCCCGGGAGCTACCGGCTGCGCGTGGTGCACGCCTACCCCGGCACCGGCTGGGACGCGCGGACCGCGCTGGAGCAGAGCGTGACGGTGAGGTGAGCCGGCTCAGTTGCCGCCCGCAAGCCCGGGCTCGGTCCACCCCGGCCGTGCGCGCAGCGCCGCGGCGAGCAGCGAGTCCGCCGCGTGCACCATCACGACCGTCATGTCCGCCTTGCTGACGAACATGTACTTGTGGAAGCCGGCGTCCACCTCCGCGCCGTGGGCGCGCTTCAGCTCGGCGAGCAGGCGGTCCACCTCGGCGCGCGAGTCGCCCTTGCGGGTGAGGACGTGGTACTCGGGTGCGGACATGGGGAGGGGGGCCAGGGTTCGGGACCGCCGGACCGCGCGCGGCTTCGCCGCTACGTCTCGATCCCGTACTCCTTGATCTTGCGGTACAGCGTGCGCTCGCCGATGTCCAGCATCTCCGCGGCCCGGCGGCGGTTCCCCGCCGCTTCGCGAAGGGCGGCGTTGATGGCCTCGCGCTCCAGGTCCTGCATGGTCATCCCGGGGCGGAAGACCACGGTGCCGCGCTCCGGCTCGGGCTCGGCCTCCGCCGGGGCGAAGGCGCGCTGGCCGCCCAGCGCGGCGAAGGGGATCACCGCGGAGGAGGGGTCCTGGAGCGGGACGGGGATGCGGAAGGGATCCGGCTGGCGCTGGCGGTAGACCTCGAACTCGCGGCGCAGGTCGTCCACGTCCAGCTTGAGGTCGTACAGCGTGCGGAAGATGAACTCCAGCTCGCGGGGCGCGCCGTCGCCGTTGGCGGGGGCGCGGGGAGGGAGCGCCTCCAGGAGCGGCACCAGGGCCCCGGCCCGGCGGCCGCCGTGGCGCACCTCGGGGGGGATGTCCTCGGGGCGGATCACCCGGCCGGGGGCCAGGATCACCATGGACTCCACCATGTTGCGCAGCTCGCGCACGTTCCCCGGCCACTCGTACTCCACCAGCAGCCGAAGCGCCTCCGGGTCGATCCCCAGGAACGGGCGGTCGTACGTGGTGCTGAAGTGGCGGATGAAGCGCTCGATGAGGCGCGGGATGTCCGCGCGGCGCTCGCGCAGCGGGGGGAGCTCGATGCGCAGCACGTTGAGGCGGTGGTACAGGTCGCGGCGGAAGTCGCCCGTCACCACCTCCTCGCGCAGGTCGCGGTTGGTGGCCGCGATCACCCGCACGTCCACCCGGATCTCCTCCTCGCCCCCCACCCGCCGGAACTCGCGCTCCTCCAGCACCCGCAGCAGCTTGGTCTGCGTGGCGAGCGGCATCTCCCCGATCTCGTCCAGGAAGATGCTCCCCCCGTTGGCCAGCTCGAAGAGCCCCTTGCGGCGGTCGGTGGCCCCGGTGAAGGCGCCCTTCTCGTGCCCGAACAGCTCCGACTCCAGCAGCGTTTCCGGGAGCGCCGCCACGTTGACGCCGATGAAGGGGCGGTGGCGGCGCCGCGAGAGCGCGTGGATCCCCCGGGCCACCAGCTCCTTGCCGGTGCCGCTCTCCCCCTGCACCAGGACCGTGGCGTCGGTGGGCGCGATCTGCACCACCCGCTCCAGCACCTGGTCCATCTCCTCGGTCTCGCCCACGATGCCGGTGATCTCGCGCAGCTGCTCGCGCTGAACCAGCCGGCGCCCCACCAGCACCACCTCCTCCACGTCCACCGGCTTGGCGAAGCACTCCGCCAGCCCCATCTCCCGGCACACCTCGCGGTTCGGCGGCTCCGTCTCCTCCACCAGCCCCAGCACGGGGAGGCGCCCCCGCTCGCGCGCCTGCGCGACGAGCGCGCGCGCGCGGCGCTCCCGCAGGCCGCCGGTGAGCACCAGCAGCACGGGCTCGCCCGCGACGTCGGCGAGCCCCTCGCCGGAGGTCAGCAGCTCCACGCGGAGCCCCGCCTCCTCGAAGCCCGCGCGGAGCCGCACCGCGGGCTCCAGGTCTTCCGTGGTGACGGCGACGGTCTCTGCCACTCGGTTCCCCCGCCTTTCCGGCCCGGACGCCGCTGCCCGCGTCAGGTGCGGACGCTCCCGCCCTTGTGGAACGGCGGGCGCACCACCTCCGCGGGGACGACGCGGTCGCGGATGACGATGCCGATCTCGCTCCCCGGCTTGGCCGACGCCGCCGGCACGTACGCCATGCCGATGCCCTGGCCCAGCGTGGGGCTGGACACCCCGCTGGTCACCTCGCCCACCGTCTCGCCGCCCACGCTGACCGGGTAGCCGTGCCGCGGGAAGCCGCGCTCGCGGAGGACGAAGCCCACCAGCTTCCGCCCGATCCCCGCCTCCTTCTGGCGGAGCAGCGCGTCGCGCCCCACGAAGTCGCCCTTGTCCAGCTTGACCACCCACCCCAGCCCCGCCTCCAGCGGCGAGGTCTGCTCGTCCAGGTCGTTGCCGTACAGGGCGTAGCCCATCTCCAGCCGCAGCGAGTCGCGGCACCCCAGCCCCGCGGGGAGGATCCCCTCCGGCGCGCCGGCCTCCAGCAGCGCCCGCCACACGGCGGGGGCGTCCGCCGCGTCCACGTACAGCTCGAAGCCGTCCTCGCCCGTGTACCCGGTGCGCGAGTAGGTGGCGGTGACGCCCTCCAGCGGCCCCGACATGGGCCCCCAGCCGAAGCGGTAGTAGCCGATGGAGTCCAGGTCGTAGCCGGTGAGCTTGGCCAGGATGGCCTGCGCCCTGGGGCCCTGGAGCGCCAGCAGGGCGATGTCCTCGGTGCGGTCCGTCAGCTCGACACCGAACCGGTCGGCGTAGTGCGACACCCAGGCCCAGTCCTTGTCCTTGTTGGCGCCGTTGACCACCAGCATGTAGTGGTTGGGAAAGCGGTAGACGAGCAGGTCGTCCAGCAGCTTGCCGTCGTCGCCCAGCAGGGTGGAGTACTGCGCCTGCCCCGGCTCCAGCCGGGACGCGTCGTTGCTGCTCACGTGCTGCACGAACTCCAGCGCCCGCTCGCCGCGCACCAGGAACTCGCCCATGTGCGACACGTCGAAGAGCCCCGCGGCGGTGCGCACGGCGTTGTGCTCGGCGGTGATGCCGGTGGGGTACTGCACGGGCATCTCGTAGCCGGCGAAGGGCACCATCTTGGCATTGAGCGCGAGGTGCTCCCCGTGCAGGGGGGTGCGCAGCAGCGTGGCGTCGGCCATTTGGGGGTCTCGGCGGTTCGGTTCGCGTCGTCGGCTTCGGGAGGACAAGGTAACCAACCTGCCGGAATGGCACTAGTGTGGTCTGGACGGGAGTGTACGGAGGGTCGCTCATGTCGTGGCGGGCCGCTGCGGAGCCCGGCGATACAGCTGCCGGTCTCCTCCGCGGGCTCCGGGAGCCAGCCGAAACTGCCCGGCTGTCTCCCTGCGCCGGAGGGAGCCTCGCCGAAACAGCCGGCGAGTCTCCCTCCGAACAGATTCATATGGGTACAACGAGGAACGGCGGAACGGCACCTCTCCGGTTTCTCCCGGTGTGGGGGCGCCGTCCCGCACTTTCGCGCTTTCGCACTCCCGCACTACCTTCCCCGGCTTCCACCGTCCCGAGCCACCGAACCCCGGCGCTTCCGTTGTCGCAACCGTCGCTGAAGCGCTACGCGCTGATCTCCATCTTCGCCGCCCTGGCGACGATCGCGCTCAAGGGGGGCGCGTACGTGCTCACCGGGTCGGTGGGGCTGCTGTCGGACGCGCTGGAGTCGCTGGTGAACCTGCTGGCGGCGATCGTGGCGCTGTGGGCGCTGTGGGTGGCGGCGCGCCCCGCGGACGAGGAGCACGCGTACGGCCACACCAAGGCGGAGTACTTTTCCAGCGGGTTCGAGGGGGCGCTGGTGGTGATCGCGGCGGCCAGCATCCTGGCGACGGCGCTGCCGCGCCTGCTGGACCCGCGGCCGGTGGACGACGTGGGGGTGGGGCTCGCCATCTCGGCGCTCGCCTCGGTGATCAACCTGGGGGTGGCGCGCCTCCTTTTCGGGGCGGGGCGGCGCTACCACTCCATCACGCTGGAGGCGGACGCCCACCACCTGATGAGCGACGTATGGACGTCGGTGGGGGTGATCCTGGGGGTGGGGGCGGCCGCGGCGACGGGGTGGGAGATCCTGGACCCGCTGATCGCCGTGGCGGTGGCCGTGAACGTGGTGTGGACGGGGATCGGGCTGCTGCGCAGGTCCATGCTGGGGCTTCTGGACACCGCGCTCCCCGAGCCGGAGCGGCGCAGCATCGCCGCCGTGCTGGAGGCGCACACCAACGACGGGGTGCAGTTCCACGCCCTGCGCACCCGCCAGGCCGGCGCGCGCCGCTTCGTGTCGCTGCACGTGCTGGTCCCCGGCGAGTGGACGGTGCAGCGCGGCCACGACTACCTGGAGCGCCTGGAGGAGGAATTGCGCGGCGCCGTCCCCAACACCACGGTGTTCACCCACCTGGAGCCCATCGAGGACCCGGTGAGCTGGGCGGACGAGCGCCTGGAGCGGAGAAGCTAGGGAACAGGGGATAGGGGATAGGGAACAGCCTGCTTCAATCGGTTCACGCGCAGCGTGAAGCACCACGGCGACGGCGTCCGCACCTACGGGGTGGGGACGCCGTCACATGCGTCCGGGTTTCTACTCGATGTCGGGTACCAGGGAGCAGACACACGCCTGCAGCATCACTTCGCAGTACCCGGTCGTGTACCCGTCGCGGACACAGCGGAAGTAGCACTGGGAGGACGACTGCGGGTCGTCCGTGTTGCAGTACGACCCGTTCGCCGGGGGCGCATCCGCCTCCCCCGGCGAGGCCCACAGGCCGAGCGCGCCCACGAAGGTGATGCCGAGCAGTGCGGGTCGTATACGGCGGAGTGAGCGGATCATGAGGTGCTCCGGATGGGATCGGGCGACGCGGGAGGCCTCGCAGGATGCGGACGCCCCCGACCGCACATTAAAAGCCAATCAGAGCCGGAGCAAGGGAGTGCGCGTGAGGGATTTCGGCCCGAAGGGGCGAGACCCGGCGGCTGTTTGCCGGGGCTCGACTCCGTTAGCGAGCGTTGTTTGCTCGCTTACGGAGCCGAAGCCCGACCCCGGCGCCAGCCGGGGGCACGCCCGAACCCGCCGTCCAAAAGCCGTTCAGCCGTTGGAGTTGACTCCGCCCATCAGCGTCGCCATGATCGCCTTCTGCGCGTGCAGCCGGTTCTCGGCCTCGTCGAACACGCGCGAGCGCGGCCCCTCGATGACGCCGTCGGTGACCTCCTCGCCGCGGTGCGCCGGGAGGCAGTGCAGGAAGATGGAGCGGTCGGTGGTGGACTCCATCATGGACTCGTCCACGCAGTAGCCGGCGAAGTCGCGCAGGCGCCGGGCGGACTCCTCCTCCTGGCCCATGGAGGTCCACACGTCGGTGTTGACCACGTCCGCGCCCGCCACCGCCTCGCGCGGGTCGTGGGTGGTGACGATGTTGGCGGCGCCTCGGGCGCGCTCCAGGATGGCGGCGTCCGGCTCGTACCCGGCGGGAAAGGCCAGGCGCAGCTCGAACCCGAAGCGGAAGGCGGCGTTCAGCCAGGAGTGGGCCATGTTGTTGCCGTCGCCCACCCACGCCACCTTCACGCCGGACAGGTCCGGCCCCAGGTTCTCGCGGATGGTCTGCAGGTCGGCCATGATCTGGCAGGGGTGCAGCAGGTCGGTGAGCCCGTTGATCACCGGCACGGTGCCCCACTTCGCCAGCTCCTCGGGGTCGGCCTGGTCGAAGGTGCGGATCATGATGCCGTCCACGTAGCGCGACAGGACGCGCGCGGTGTCGCGGATGGGCTCGCCGCGCCCCAGCTGGATGTCGCGCGAGGACAGGAAGAGCGCGTGGCCGCCGAGCTGGTAGGTGCCCACCTCGAAGGAAACGCGGGTGCGGGTGGAGCTCTTGGTGAAGATCATCGCCAGCGTCTTGCCGGCGAGCGGCTTGTCGGTGTACTCGCCCCGCTTCATCCGCGCGGCGAGGTCCAGGATCTCGTACAGCTCCTCGCGCGAGAAGTCCGGGATGGCGAGGAAGTGGCGCGTCTGGGTCCGGGTCATGTCTGGGTCTCGGATCGGGTGGGGCGGTCGCGGACGGCGCCAAGATAGCACGGCCCCGCGCCGCGGACCACACCCGGCGCGGACCCTTTCGCCACGGGGCGGCGTATAAGGCCCCTGCGCCCGCGCGCGGGGCTCGCGCCGCGGGCCCGCACCGGGTACGATGAATGCGGACGAGACCCGCCGGGGCCGTCCGTCGTCCCTTCCGGCGCAGCCGCAGCGCCGCCTCGCCTGCCGGCGATTCCACGTCCGCCACGCTCCAACACGGGAACCCATGAAGCGGATCCTCGGCCTCTCCATGCTCGCAGCGGCCCTCGCGGCGTGCGACGACTCCCCGACCGAGCCCAAGGCGAGGCTCCCCGAAGTGGGCGAGCAGATCCAGCTCAACGTCCAGTTCGACGACAACTGCGCGAACCCCGTGCTGCGGTCGGGGCGGGTGGCGGCGGTCTCCAACCGCGCGATCATGGTGAACGATGTCACCAACTCGTCGTCGCAGGGCTTCACCGACGCGGACTACCAGGAGTTCGCGACCGCGTACGACAACCTGGTGTGGCCGGTGGACACGCGGAACTTCGGTGAGCCGGAGGACATCGACCGCAACGACCGGGTGGTGTTCTTCGTCACCCGCGCCATCAACGACCTCACCTCCCCGGCTTCGGGGACGTACATCAACGGCCTGTTCTTTTCGCGGGACCTGTTCCCCGCCCAGGACAAGGACAACCTGCAGGGCTGCCCGTCCAGCAACGTGGGGGAGATCATCTACCTGCTCGCGCCGGACCCGATCCGCGGGGGGCCGTTCTCGTACGCCAGCGCCAAGCAGAACATGGTGGGCGTGATGGCGCACGAGACGCAGCACCTGATCAGCGCGTCGCGCCGCCTGTACACGCTCAAGGTGGGGGGAGCGGAGTGGAACGAGGCGGTGTGGCTCAACGAGGGGCTGAGCCACATCGCCGAGGAGCTGGTGTTCTACGAGGCGAGCGGGCTGACGCCCCGGCGCAACCTGGCCGGCGCGGCGTTCCCCACGGGCTCCACGGCGCGCAACGCGTTCTTCGCCTACATGGCGCAGAACGGGACGCGCTACTTCGGCCACACCAACGAGCCGGAGCGCGACTCGCCGTACGAGACCGACGACGACGTGGCCACCCGCGGCGCGATCTGGAACTTCCTGCGCTACGCGGCGGACCGGCGCGGCGGCGACGAGCAGCCGCTGTGGAACACGCTGGTGAACTCCCGCACCACGGGGATGGCCAACCTGCGCGCCGCGCTCGCGACGGACCCGGTGCCCCTGTTCCGCGACTGGGCGGTGTCGGTGTACATGGACGACGCGGTGCCGGGGACGGACGCCCGCTTCACGCAGCCGAGCTGGGACTTCCGCAACCTGTTCACCGGGGGGCTGCAGCTGCGGACGCGGCGGCTGGCGAGCGGCACCCCGGTGTCGCTGTCGCTGGACGCGGGGGGCGCGGCGTACCTGCGCTTCGGGGTGGGCGCGGGGCGCGCCGAGGTGCGGGTGACCTCCGGCGGGCAGGCGCCCGCCGGCGCCTGCGCGGCGGTCCCGGCGCTGGCGGTGGGCCAGGTGCACACGCTGGCGCCCGCGGCCGGCCAGGCGCTCTGCGTGGACCAGGCGGGCGACTACACGCTGGTGGCGTTCTACGGCGCGGAGGTGGAGGGCGACCCGCTGGGCGTGGACGTGACGGCGACGGGGATCCAGGCGGTCGCGGCCACCCCCAGCCCCACCGTGAACCCCGCTGGCGGCCCGACGTTCTCCTTCGCGGAGGCGCCGGTGTACCGCGAGGACGCGGAGGTCCGCCGGCGCCTGCAGGCGCACCAGCGGGAGATGGCCGGCTACGCGGGCGGCGGCGCCCGCTACTCGGTCGCGAGCGCGGTCCCGGACCCCACCAAGCTGTACCTGTCGGTGGCGCGCACCCGCTGAGCAGATCCGCTGCACGACGCGAATCGCCCCCGCGGCTGGACGGCCG
>JBEVLE010000598.1:0-34747 GCA_040509335.1 Longimicrobiaceae bacterium
GGATCCCCGCCCCGGCGCTCCGGGCGTATGCGGGGCACAGCAACCCGCACGGGGGGGCGATGGACGCCTACGTCACCCTGCTGCCGCCGTTCATGCCGGACGAGCACCGCGCGTATATCGACCTGCCCAGCCCGGAGGAGATCGCGGAGAGGCTCACCTCGTTCCGCCCTGGGAACTGATTTCAGCGCGGGGATTTGAACCCGCATTCTCCTTGCGAGGTCTACCCTCGCCCAGGCGGGAATCCCACCCGCGGCCTGCTGGAGCCCCGCTACTACTACGCACTACCCCCGCCCACGCCGGAATCCTGCCGACTCATCCCGAGTCCATTACGGGATGCGGCACTGGAGATGCTTCAGCGCGGCGCCTGTTCGTAGGCCAGCACCAGCGTGGCCCAATCTTCGCGGCGGAGTGCACTCGAAGTGCATCCACCCTGCGCGCCTTCGCCCGTGCAGGACCGGGCAACTCCGGCTCTCTCCGCGACTCCGTACCATTCCCCACTCGCTCCGATGGACACCGACTTCATCCCAAGGTCCGGCAACGATGCTTTTGGGGTGATCCGGGGCTTCGTCTACCAGGTTGACCTCACATTGGAGCGCTGGCTGGACCTGCGTGGCGACGCACGGCTGGAGCTGGAGCGCGGGGAAGACATTGATCTCGTGTCTCGTGCCCTGTCGAGTGAAGAGAGGACCGGAGAGGAACGCGCATCGGAGTTTCACCGTCTACTCGAACAGGTGAAGCACCTGCAGCGGCCGATCACTCTTCGATCCGGTACGGCTCGCGCGGTCCTGTCTAACGCGTTTGAGCAATTCCAGGCGAATCCTGAACAGAGCCTTGCATTCCGGTTCACTACCACCGCCCTGGCAGGGCTTGAAGTGTCATCGCCGCTGCCGGAGGGGGTTACAGGTGTCCAGGCCTGGGAGGAGCTCCGGCGCGGCGCCGAGGGCCCGAGCGCTGAGACTTACCAGCGCGGCGTGCGGATTCTTCTTCAAGCACCCGTGCCTCCGAAGGGAGTCACCGCGCCAGCCTGGCTTAGGTTCCAAGAGTTCGTGCGGGATGCAGTGGAGGATGAGTTCGCGGCGTTTGTACGACGGTTCGAATGGTCCACGGGCGCACCCGGGATCGAGCTGAGTTCGCCACGGATCCAGAACAGGCTGGTTCGGGACGGGTACGCCGGCTCCCCAGTAGAGGCGAAGGAGATCTATGATCGCCTCTTCGTCCACGTCTTTCACCTGCTCTCCCGGAGCGGCCTGAAGGCGCTCACTCGCACGGATCTCGAGCACACCGTCGCGCAGCCAACGCTCGCGGCCAGCGACCGGCGACTTCTCCAGACACTCGTGGCGGTGCTTGGAAAGGTCGAGGAACGGGTCGGCACCGTTGAACGTGAGCTCGAGAAATACAACGTGGCACTGCCCGGAATCCAGGCCAGGCTCGACAGCCTCGCGCAACACCAGGGCATTGATGCCGCGGTCGATCACACCGTCGCAACTCCCGACCTGGCCCCGCCGCCGCCGCTTGCGGGCGGTTCCGCGCGCGGAGCCACGTTAGAGCTGCTGTGGAGGGTGATACAGCAGCACCCGTGGACGGCTCTCATCGGAGCTGCCACCACAGGCAAGACCCAGCTGGCGGTCAACGTGGTACGATCCCGGGCCGGGAGCGCCTGGTGGCTGCGCCTGCGGGATCTGTCGGTGGCACAGGCCAGCTTGCGGCTGGACAAGGCGGTTGAAACGCTTGCGGGCCTGCGCGCGGGCCGCAGCCTGCAGGACTGGTATGAAGCCATGGCACGGAGTGAGGGTGCATCCCAGCTGCTCGTGCTGGACGACGTACCTCGTTTCGGGAACGGCGACGAACTTGCGACGCGCCTGGATGCGCTGCTCGTGGCTTGTGAGCAATCGGGTCTGCGCCTTCTCACTACGGGTGCCTACCCGATCCCACCCACGTACCGCGAGCACCATCCGGAGGCGAACATCGAAGTGGTGGAGGTGCCTCCCTTCACCGAAGAAGAAACCAGGGAACTCCTGCTGGCCCGTGGCGCCCCCCCGGCTGTGCTCACCCCGGCGTTCATCGGATTTCTGAGGACGATCACGCAGAATGGCAATCCTGCGCTCCTGCAAGCGATGGCTCGGTATCTCAGCCGGGCCGGGTGGCGAGCGGACTCGGCACTGAATGGGTTCGTCTCCAAGGAATATTCAGCCGATGTGGATGCCGAGACGGTCCATCGGCTTCTCGATACAGTCGAAGACGGAGAGGCCAGAGACCTGCTGTATCGGCTGAACTTGATCGCTGGCGAGTTCTCGATTGAGCAGGTTGCGCTCCTTGCCGATGTGCAGCCCCCGGTTGCGCGCCCCCGAGAGCGCCTGGAGCGACTCCGCGGGCTTTGGGTCCAGACCGAATCTGCCAACCGGTTCTCGGTTTCCCCGCTGATCCGGACGCTGGGTTCCGCCGATCTTCTCCCGGCCACACTCCGGGCCTGTCACCTGGCTCTCGCCAAGGAGATCGTGAGCCGCCAGACCGTAAACCAGTTGGAGGGAACGCGCGCCCTCATTCACTTCGTTTCCGGAGGAGAGTACACCGCGGCCGCGATCGTCCTCCTGCGCGGGTTGGATGCCTTGGCACGTGTGGAGGGCGAGGTCTGGGACGGCGGCATGGGATCGGTTTGGGTGGATCTACCTCTGCCCGTCGAGATGGACCTCGCTCTCCGGCTCCAGGTCAGGGCATTTCAGATCCGGCTGCGCGCGAGATCCCGGAAGGACACCACCTACCTGCTCAAGGATTTCGACGAGCTCCTGGATCAGGCTGGTGAGCGCGAGGCGTGGTCGGTTTTCAGCGCAGCGCTCATCGTGAGTGGCACATTGGTACCCCTGAACGTGCGGCGTGCGGGCAGGTACGTGGCGCTCCTGCAGAGAACCTGGCCGCAGTTGCCCGAGCAGGTGGCGAGACGGATGCCGACGGCAGAACAGTTCGATCCCGCTTCGCTCCTGTGGCTCGGTGCGGCGGACATCGACGATGAGAGTGACCTGCTGGGCTGGCTGACGAATGTCGAGGCGCTTGATCATGACGCCCGGGTGGCGGCATTCGCGACTGCGGATGGGGACCGAGCGGCGGCCTACGTCGCGAGCAGCTTCAACTTGGTGGAGCACGACAAGCCGGAGCAAGAGCGCGATTGGAACCGCGCGCTGGCCGTCCTGGAGGTGCTGGAGCGACGCGGGCGTGAGCTGGACCTGGAGCCGATCTGGAGGGCTGCCATTTGCAACCGCATCTCGGCGCTCGGTGCCGGGCTCAAGGATCTAGATGGCGCCAGGGCTGTTGCGGAAGCGGCCCTGCAGCGTTCGGACCTCGCGGCCAGAACACGGTTCGGAATCTGTACAGCGCTCGCCTATGCGTACGTAGACGCGGAGCGCGTCACGGAGGCCCGGACGTGGATGGAGGCTGCTCGCCAGGACGCTCCGGCGGCACCGAAACATGAGGCCGTACGGCTCCTCGTGAAACTCTCCGAGCTGGTCGGTTCAGAGTCCGCCAGCGAGGCCCTCGGGATTGCTGAGGAAGCCGGAGCGATCGCGAGCGAAGCCGGCAGAATGACTGCCTTTCTTGACGCGAAGGTATTCGGAGAGGTCGCAATTGCGCGGTGGCTGAGCGGAGATCGCCGAGGGGCGTTCAGAGCCTGGGAGCGCGTCGCTGAACGGGTGCTGGAGACGTTTCCGGGCGACGTGGAGTGGAAGAGCCTTTTCGTTCCGTTCTCACACGCAGCGGGGTTCTTCTTTTCACTCGTGGGTCGCGGCGAACAGTCTGAAGCGATTGCCTTCGGTGACACGTACATGCCCGCGTATCGGGGTATGTTCCTGGATAACAGGTGGGATCTGGTGGGTGCTCGACAGATGCACAAAGCGTACGTGTACCTCCTCACCGCAGTATTCGCGGATGCGGTTAGAGAACACGCTCGGGCGCTCGACTGGGCAACACGTGGGCTTGTGGTAGCGCGGGAAAGCAGTCGTCACGCAGCAAGCGACTACCTGATCCCGATCGTCGAAGCGAACGCACTTCAGGAAAGCCGCTTCTTCGATGCATTCACGCTCGCCAGGGAGGCAGGCAGGACCTTTGTAAGCCAGAGGTCGCTTTACGCCAACGGGGCGCACACGACCGCCGCATACGACCTCGACGCGGTTCTCGGGCCGCGGACGGAGCGCGCGTGGGAGGAAGCGGAAGCATACGCCTTGAACACCGGAGCTGTGCCAGCACTCTTTCAGCTCGGACAGTTGTCACTTACCGATTCTGAGCAGTACCAGGCCGACTTGCATTCCGCTGCCGCCGCGTGTGAGCGTGTCGCAGCCGATTCCACTCACCCGCACCTTTGGAACGTAGCAGCGAGCGTGTTTGTGATGCTTGCTCGTGGCGCGTCTATATCGGAACTACTCGCTGTCGGAAACTCCCCTGCAAAGCCGCTCACCCATGCAGGCGCAGCCGTGTATCAGCTAGGGTACCTCGCGGCGAGCCTGCATCCAGAAGCACCCTTGTCCATGGCTCTGGAACTCCAGGTCTACCCGGCAGCACATTTTCACATCTACCTCGGAACACGCCCACCCCTCCGCCGAATCGCCATGTCGTTCTTGTTCGACTACTGGAGACATCGGTTCGCGACCACCCGCTACCGGTTTTCTCCGACCGTGATCGTGGAGCGGAGCATTGAGCATGCGGCTCAGCAGCCAGAGTCAAAGCGCCATGCATCACTCATCGAAGCGGTCGCCGCCGCACTCCAGATCCAGATCGCACCAGGGACCCTTGCAAGGCTACGTGGCGAGGTGAGTTGACGGCAAAGTGTGTACAATCCGTCGACGAGACAGGGGCTACCCGGTGCGTAGTACCCGTTTCCTCCGCCTATCCACTCCGTCTCGGATCGCGGCGGCGCCGGATCACCGGATCCCGGCCCGTGCCGCGGAATCCTGTCACTCGCCCTCCCGTTCCAGGGGCCGCACGCGCGGCAGAGTGAGCGTGAAGGTGGACCCCACCCCGGGCGTGCTCTCTGCGGTCAGTTCTCCGGACATGGCGCGGGCGAGCTCGCGGCTGATCGCCAGCCCAAGCCCTACCCCCTGCTGGCTGTCCTCGACGAGCCCCGCACGGCGGTCCACCTGCACGAACGGGTCGAAGATCATCTCCAGCTTCTCGGCCGGGATGCCGCGGCCGGTGTCCGAAACGCGGACGTGCACGACGTCGTCCCGCCCGTCGGCGCTGAGGGTGACCCGTCCCCCATGCCCGGTGAACTTCACCGCGTTGGCGAGCAGGTTGATCAGGACCTGCTGGATCCGCTCCGGGTCGCCGAGGGCGGCCAGTCCCGGATCGCACGGCTCGCACCGGTAGGCGAGTTCCTTGGCGTGTACCTGCGGGGCGATCAACGGCTCCATCGCTTCCAGGAGCCGTCCCACCGCGACCTCCACGCATTCGATCTCCAGCCGGCCCGCTTCGAGCTTGGCGAAGTTGATCACGTCGTTGATCAGCGAGAGCAGGACCTCCTGGTTGCGCTTGATCCGGCCGAGCGCGACGTACTGGGCATCCGTCACGGGGCCGTGGATCCCCAGGCTCACCAGGTCCAGGTAGCCGGCGATCGCGTTGAGCGGCGTGCGGAGCTCGTGGCTCATGCTGGCCAGGAACTCGCTCTTTGCCCGGTTCGCCTCCTCCGCCTCCCGCGTCTTCTCGCTCAGCTCCTCGTTGGCCTGCTGGAGCTCCTCGTTGATCGCCTCCGTTTCCGCCTGGAGCTCCTCCAGCTCCGTCGCCTGCTGCTCCACCTGCTCGCGCGCTCGGACCTGGCCGGTCACGTCCACGCCGTGGGCGAGGATGCCGGAGACGGAGCCGTCCGGATCGAAGAGGGGCTGGTAGACGAAGTTCATGATCACCTCGTCCATCGTTCCGTCCCCGCGGCGGTCGAGGAGGATGGGCATCTCGTCGGCAACGAAAGGCTCGCCCGTGCGGCGGACCCGGTCCAGCAGCTCGATGAAGCCCTGCTCCACCAGTTCCGGGAACACCTCCGCGAGCGGCTTTCCCAGGACGTCGGTCTTGCCGACGAGCCGGAGGTACAGGGGATTGGCGCTCTCGAAGACGTGGTCCGGGCCGCGTACCGCGGCGATGACGGCCGGAGCCTTCGCGAAGATCTCGCGGAGCCGCGCCCCGGCTGTTTCGGCTTCGGCGCGCGCCCGCTCGGCCTCCTCGCGCAGCTTCCGCTCCCGCTCCGCCGCCTCCCGGCGCACGCGCGCCAGCTCGAGATGGGCTCCGACCTTGGCGGCCAGCTCCCGGGCGGAAAAGGGCTTGACCAGGTAGTCGTCGGCGCCCGCCTCCATCCCCTCGATCCGCGACTCCTCCCCCGCGCGCGCGGAAAGGAGGAGGACGGGGATCTCGCGGGTGCGGGGATCCGCGCGGAGCTCCCGGAGAAGCTCGAACCCGTCGAGTCCCGGCATCATCACGTCGGAGAGCACCAGGTCCGGCACGCGCTGCCGGACGGCCTCCAGCGCGGCCGCCCCGTCCGCCACGACCTCGACGCTCCACTGCCGGCCGAGCAGGCGACTCAGGTAGTCGCGCATGTCCGCGTTGTCGTCAGCGACGAGGACCCTGGCGCGCCGGCCCTGCGGGATGCCGGAGGGGGTGGGATCCCCGTCCAGGGCCGCGTCGTCCGCGGGGAGTTCGTCCGCGAGCGGGGAGGGGGGTGCGCCCTCCTCCGGGATCCAGCGCAGGGCCTCCTCCACGAACACCGAGGCGTTCCGGCTTCCCGCGGCCCGCGGCGGGGCCGCCGCGACCGGCGCCGCGGGAAGGTGGCGGGACCCGGAGGGCAGCCGCACCGTGGCCGTGGTGCCCACGCCCAGCGCGCTCTCCAGGGTGATCGTGCCCCCGTGCAGCGCCACCAGCTCCTTGACCAGCGCGAGCCCGATCCCGGTCCCCTCGTGGGTGCGCGAGCGCGCGCCCTTGACGCGGTGGAAGCGGTCGAAGACGTGCGGGAGCTCTTCTTCCGGGATCCCGGCGCCCGTGTCCCTCACCTTCAGCTCCACGTGATCGCCGGCCGGGTGCAGGGAGACGGTGACCTCTCCCTCGAAGGTGTGCTTGAACGCGTTGGAGAGCAGGTTCAGGAAGATCTTCTCCCACATGTCGCGGTCGACGTACACCGGCTCCGGCAGCGACGGCACGTCCACCGCGAAGCCCAGGCGGGCGCGCTCCATGGCCGAGCGGAAGAGACTGGCCAGGTCGCGCGTGTAGCCGGCGAGGTCCACCGGCTCGAAAGACGCCTGGACGCGCCCGGCCTCGATGCGGGAAAACTCGAGCAGGGTGTTGACCAGCTTCTGGAGCCGCAGGCTGCTCCGCCGCACCGTTTCCCAGCGGGCGTGCTCCGCCTCCGAGAGAGCGGGGTCGGCGAGGGCCTCCTCCGCGGGCGCCGCGATCAGGGTGAGCGGGGTGCGGAACTCGTGGGAGATGTTGGTGAAGAAGGTGGTCTTGGCCCGGTCCAGCTCCGCCAGCGCCTCGGCCCGCCGCCTCTCGTCTTCGTAGGCGCGGGCGTTGGCGATGGCCGCGGCGATGTGGTCGGCGGCGCGCTCGGCGAACGCGCGGTACTCGTCGTCGAGGGCGCGGCGCGGACTGATCCCCGCGACCAGGATACCGGCGGGGCTGCCCGGCCGGGTTGCCAGGGTGATCGGCACGACGAGCGCGCGTTCGGCCGGCTCGGGCCAGGGCCCGCCCGGCGGAGCGGCCGCGAACTGCTCCGCGATGTTCTTGACGGCCACGATCCGGCCCGTTTCCAGGACGGGCGCGAAGGGCCACGGCGCGTCCGCCACGCCCACCGAGGCGGGGCTCGCGGGCCCTCCGGGCGCGACGCCGGCGGCGCCCGCGAGCCGCGCGCACGGATCGCCGCTCTCCTTGTCGACCAGGTAGAGCAGGCAGAACGGCAGGTCCGCGGACGCCCCCCCGAACGCCTCGGCGGCGAGCCGGCAGGCTTCCTCCGCGGACTGCGCCCCCGCCGTGCGCTCGGCGAGCTCGCGCAGCACGCGCGTCCTCCGCTCCCCGACCACGCGAAAGGTGGTCTCCACCACCGCGTTGAAGATGCCGTCGATACGGCCGCCCTCCCCTGGGATCGGGCTGAAGGTGAAGTTGAAGTAGCACTCCTCCGTGTAGCCGTGCCGGCGCATGGGCAGCAGCTCGTCCTCTTGCCAGATCCCCTCGCCGGTCGCGAGGACGCGCTCGAAGAGCGGACCGATCGAATCCCAGATCTCGGGCCAGACCTCGCGGCCGGGGCGGCCCAGCGCCCAGGGATGCTTGGCGCCGGGGATCGGGCTCCACGCGTCGTTGTAGAGCAGGGCCAGCTCCGGACCCCAGTAGAGCGCGATGGGATAGCGCGAGTGGAGGCAGATGCCGAGCGCCGAGCGCAGGCTCTGCGGCCAGCTCCCCACGGGGCCCAGCGGTGTGGACGACCAGTCGTGCGCGCGCATGAGCGCGCCCATCTCACCGCCACCCGGGAGCCCTGCATCGGACGGCGAGGCCGGTCGCCTGGTGTCCTCGGTCATGATCGGCAGTTCTCGGACTCGGTTGCGGCGCCGGACGAGGCCTCGGCGCGGGTGCAGCAAGCGTAGGCAAGATTCGGTGCGCAGGACGGACGGTCGGACCTGGCCGGGACCCGGTGTCCGCTGGCTGGACCCGCGCAGGGGCGAGGGGGACGTCCGCTTTCCTTCCAGGAGGACGGAACGGCCAGGCTCGCGCGAGGGTGGGCCTCAGACACAAGCCGACGGGGCGCCCCATGTCGAGGCGCCCCGTGATCGTCGCATGTGTAGAGCCCCGCGACTTGAACGCGTCAGTCCCCGACGGGCGCGACCTGTCCCAGGACCCGCCGTACTTCTTCCACGACCCGCTTCGGCTCGACGGGCTTGCTGAGATACCCGTCGCACCCGGCTTCGAATGCCCGGTCCTTGTCGGTTCTCAGGGCGTGAGCCGTAAGCGCTATGATCGGGATCCCCGCCGTCGCGGCGTCCGCCTTGAGAATCCGTGTCGCCTCCAGGCCGTCGAGCTTCGGGATGGAAATGTCCATCAGAATCACATCCGGCATTCGCTCGCGAGCGATGCTCACCCCCTTCTCCCCGTCCCAGGCCTGGATCACCGCGAACCCGAAGTGCTCCAGGATCAGCCGGTAGATGTCCTGGTTGTCCGCGTTGTCCTCCACCAGCAACACCGTCGCGGTCACGATGACTCCGGAGCGGTGGATCCGGGGACTTCCTGAGCGCCGGGTCTCCGCACGACCTCCGCACCCGCGATGCACTGGGCCAGGTGGTCGTCGGGCCATTCCTCCCACCCGTGCGGGATGGGCGCCACACGTCGTTTCTCCCCGGCGCTCTCGAAACAGAGCCACCCCTCCTCGAGCCCGGCGGCGGTAGCAATGGCAATCTTGATGCGGCCCTTGGGCGAAGGGTGAACATCCCAGGCCAGCCACTCGGTGTCGCCGTGCAACAGGGTTCGCAGCGCCATGGTCTTCCTTCTTACGTGTGCTCTATTCGGCAGCGCAGACCTTCAACGCGCGCAGGAATCGGCGCCGGCAGAGTGCCGTCGCCGGATCGGGATTCGGACGGAATCGTCAGGAGTAAAGTGGGGAGTGGAAGCAAGGGCGACCACAGGGGGAAATCTATCGCGCCAGCAACATTGGTTCAAGCTTGCTGAACCAAGTCGAGGCGCACCCTTGAGGGTTCCTGTGTGGTCCGGACGTATGTACTCGCTGAAAAACCCTGAATGGGGCGTCAAGCTCGTTGAAGCATGACAGGTGGTACATACCACGCTTCGGGACAGCGGGGGAGGGCTGCGTAGCTGGAGTCTCGCCGCGCCTTCCTTTGTGCATCCGACCGAAGGTCGTTCGACCGGTGCGGCTGCGGTAGGCGTTCCCTCCGCAGACTCGCCCCTCGCGCATGGCTCCCCCTGCGATCACCGACTGATGTTTCCCTGGTGTGGCGCTTGCGTACGCAACCCACGAGCTGTCCGGGTCCCGCAACGCCTCCGAGTTTTCATGGATCCAGCTGCGTCCTCCGTCCCGTACCTTCCATGAGGCCACCGTCGCCGAGTGCCTCGTGACGGGAGGGCGCGCACTTCCCCCCGAAGGACTCCCTCCCGCACCCGATGCCACCTACGATCGTGAGCTTCTCCGCCGCACGTGCATGGGGGACGAGGCCGCGCTGGCCGCCCTGTACGACCGCTGGGTAACGCTGGTCCATTCCGTGGCGATCCAGCTGCTCGAGGATTCCGATGATGCGGCGGAGGTGGTAGAGGAGGTCTTCTGGCAGGTGTGGCGCCAGCCGGAGTCTTATCAGGCGGAACGGTCGGCGGTGTCCACCTGGCTCGCAATGATCACGCGGAGCCGTGCGCTCGACCGACAACGTTCACGGACGCGGCGGCGCCGGCGGGAGACGGAGCTCCCCGAAGACGAGGCGCAGATCCCTCGCGACTCCACCTCCGTGGACCCGCTCGATGGGGCGGAAGCCGCCGAGCGTAGTGAGATCGTGGCGCTCGCCATCTGGTCGCTCCCGACCGACCAGCGCCAGACGATCGAGCTCGCCTACTTCCGGGGGATGAGCCAGTCGGAGATCGCCAAACACACCGGACAGCCGCTGGGGACGGTGAAGACCCGGGTACGGCTTGCCTTTCAGAAGCTCAGGGAAACGTTGTCCATCCTGAGGGATAGTGTCCAGTGAATCCTTTCGATCGAGAGCACCAGCAGCTCCAATTCGGTCTTGCCCTGCTGTCCGGGCCTGAGAGGACAGCTCTCCTCGTCCACCTCCAGGAGTGCGAGGAGTGCGGCGGTGCGCTCGCAAGGGTGCAGGATGCCCTGCTGGCCGCCCTATACCTCCCTCCACCCCGGCCCATGCACCCAGATCGAGCGGTGGAGGTCCGGGAGCGCTTGCTGGCGCGAACCAGAGACACGTCACGCGGCGCGGAGCACGCCGCCCGGCGAATGCCGCGCGAGATCGCAGGGTGGATGGTCGCAGCGGGAATTGCCGTCCTACTGCTCACGCACCACTCCTTCCACCGCCCTCTCAGCCTCGCCCCGTTAGTCGCAGCGGCCCTGGCAGTCGCTCTGTTCGGGGCCGCCCTGGTCATCATGGCGGAGCGACGTCGCTCCGCCGTGCTGCGTGAGCGGCTCGCCGCGTTCGACGCCGAACTGGCCCGCATCCGCCGGCACACACGCGGGATTGATCCCGCAACGGGCTCCGCATGATCCGGACGGCCCTTTCCCCGCGCCGGCAGCAGTGCCTGCGCGAGTGCGTGCCGTGCATCGTTCCGGACCCGGCGATCTGCTCGAGCAGCCCGGCGGGGATCGACCCCGGTCCGGTCCTTCGTTCTCAGTGATCATGGACGATCCCCGCTTCGCAACGGAGATGGAGTGGGCTCGCGCGGCGGCGGCACGCCACGCGGCCCGTGAGCTGTACATACAGGCGGGCGAGGTGTGCTGGTGGGCTGGAGTCCTCCGCGAGGAGAGCCGCCGCATCCGCGAGGAGTGCGCCGACTCACTGTCCAGATCAGCCTGACCCACCACCTGGGCCTGCCGCAGGTACGCTTCCACGACGGTGAGCGCGGATGGACGAGCAGGGAGCCGAGGTGACCCGCACGGTTATCCGCCTCCACCCCCGTTCTCCCGCATCGCCTCCAAGTTGAAGCGGATGAGGAGCTCCGCAAGCTCGTCCGCGGACCCCGGCGAGATCATCGGCTCGTCCGGACAGGACGGAGGAAGCTTCAGGTCACGCAACACCGCCCGCGCGGCCTGCGAGACCAGCACCGGCCGCGAGCTGTCGATCCGCGCCACGGCGTCCGGATCGTAGGCCAGCACTCCGTGGATCCGGTCGGCATAGACCCTGCCCGCGACCAGCCGCACCCGTTCCACGAACCGCGGGTCAACGCACACCACGGCGATCTCCTCCTCGGCCGCAACGCGCTGGAGCTCCCGCGCGAAGGTGCGGTTCAGTCGCACGACGACGAGCGGCTTCCCGAGCTGCTGCGCGACCAGGCGCATCTCGGCGGCGTGAAAGGCCGTCGTCGCGATGATGTGCGCCGTCCGGACCTCCTCCGGGATCCGCGGCAGGATCTCGGCGCCGGTCGCGACCGGGGTAAACCGGTCCGCGTGCACCGCCAGGGCCTCGAAGCCGTAGTCGTCGCGCAGCTCCGCGCAGAACGATTCGATCTGGTCCGCGGTGGATTCGACGAAAGCGCAGCGCACCCGGGCCGACGCGGTGCACTCCCGCACGAACTCCGGCAGGTCTGGCACCCGGATGCGCCGCGTCCGCGCCTGGCCCAGCACGCCCGCCACCCACCGCGCTGTCTCCGCCAGCACCCGCCCGCCGATCCGCTCCTGGGTCGCGACGAACACGCCCGAGCGTCCCCGCACTTCCACCAGCCCTTCGGCCTCGAGCACGCCGTACGCGCGGGCGATCGCCCGCAGGTCCGCGCCGGTCTCCTCCGTGACATCACGGTAGCTCGGCAGGCGGTCACCGGTATCCAGGCGGCCGGTGTGGATCCCGCCGAGAATCCGCCCGCGGAGAAGGTCCGCCAGGCGGCGGTCCGTCCATGCCCTCTGCGGCACACTCTCTTCCATCGGCTATTCCTCCCTTTGCAACAGATGCCCCAAACTCGGTCCTTTCTGTTGCAAAAATCGCAACAGTTCCGGAACACCTCTTGCGAATCCCGCGCCGCGTCGCGGGCGCTTGTCCGACCTTTGTTCCGTCTTTTGGGAAAGTAAGGGCCACCATGCGTCACGGACCCGCACGGGCGGGACGCCGTCTGCGCTCCTCACAGCGGATCAGGGCCAGGGAAAGACATGCTCTCGGAAAGTGCGGGTGATCCTCCGTTCGGAGGGGAAAACGACCAGCGTCTGGTCCGCCGGATCGCCTGCTCGGACTCCGTCGCCCTCGGCGAGCTCTACGACCGCTGGTTCCCACTCGTCTACGCTCTCGCGTTCGGCGTCATGGGTAGTGCCGCGGATGCCGAGGAGGTCCTGGAGAGCACGTTCTGGCACGTGTGGATGACCGCACGCGAAGACGAGTGCCCGAGGACATGTGTGGGCGCCTGGCTGATCGCGGTGGCGTCCAGCCGCGCGCACGACCGTCTGCATGCCCGCTCACGGGGTGGGCCGTACCCCACCGTCGAGGTCCTGGCCTGCGCCTCACGGATGCCATCGGTCAGGCAGTCCATCACACGTACCGGGAGATCAGGATGAGAGGAACGTCGCCAGTACTTCGGTTCGCGCTTGGAGCGGCCGCCTTCGCTTGCGCGCTCGGCGCGCAGACGGCCGCGGCCCAGAGCGACCCCATGCAGGTGCAGCCGCAGGGGCCGCCGCCGGCCTGGGCACCAAACATCGACCCGCAGATGCTGGCGGTGATCGAGCAGCTGGACTCCTTCAACATCCCGCCGCTCCCCACCCTCACGCCCTTCCAGGCGCGCATGGCAAAGTCGCCCACCGACGCGGTGCAGGCGATCCTGATGCGGAGCGGGACACCTCCGATGCCGCCGCGGGTGGACATCGACCACAGGGTGCTCCCCGGCCCCACGCCGGAGGGCGTGCTGGTGCGCACCTACACGCCGCGTGCGGGCGGCGGGCCGTTCCCGGTGATCGTCTACGCGCACGGCGGCGGGTGGGTGATCGCCAACCTGGACACGTACGAGCCCAGCGCCTGGGCGCTGGCGGAGAAGGCGAATGCCATCGTGATCTCGGTGGCGTACCGGCAGGGGCCGGAGAACCGCTTCCCCGCGGCCCACGACGACGTGTTCGCGGCGTACCGCTGGGCCACGCAGAACGCGCAGTCCATGAACGGCGACCCGCGCCGGATCGCGCTGGCCGGCGAGAGCGCCGGCGGGAACCTGGCCGTGGCCACCGCCCTCATGGCGCGCCAGCAGGGTGTGGCCATGCCGGTGCACATCCTCTCCGTATACCCCATCGCCGACGGCGACATCCACTCTCCGTCCTACGACCGCTACGCCAGTGCCAAGCCGCTGAACCGCCCGGCGATGGCGTGGTTCTTCGGCAACTACCTGCGCGGGCCGCAGGACGCGCGGGATCCGCGGATCTCGCTGGTCGGCGCGGAGTACCGGGGGTTCCCGCCGGTCACCATCATCAACGCGGAGATCGACCCGCTCCAGGCCGAGGGCGAGCAGCTCGCGGAGCGCATGCGCCAGGCGGGGGTGGACGTGCGGCAGCAGACCTTCGCGGCGGTGACGCACGAGTTCTTCGGGATGGCGGCGGTGCTGGAGCAGGCGGTGCAGGCGCAGGACCTGGCGGTGAGCCGCCTGCGCGCATCCTTCACGAGCGGCGGAGGAAGCGGGGGCACGAGCATGGCCCCGGGCGGAGCGATGGATGCCGCCCCGAGCGGGGCCATGCGTGTGACGCGCACGGAGGGGGTGCAGGTTCGCAAGGATCCCTGACCGGAGCCGACTGGCCCGGGTGAATGAACGGGGAGCGCTCCGCTTGGGGCGCTCCCCTGGTGCTCGCGGGGCCTATCGGGCAGGTCACCGGCGGCACTTATCCAGCGGTCGGGCAGCGGAGGGGGTCGTAGGGACGGACGGCCCGCAGCATCGCCGTTGTCCGGGCGGCGTCATCCATCAGGGTGATCGTGAAACGCGCCGGGCGTGAGCCGCGGCGCGCAGGACCAGGGCGGCGACGTCGGCCAGGTGGTGAGATCCCTTCTGGAGGACCCGCACCGCGGCGCGGGCCAGGAACTGTCGCTCGGCTTCGGTGAGGCTCTTCGCGGTCAGCACCACGACGGGGATCCGGGCCAGGGACGGGTCCGCGCGCATGGCGTCGAGCACGCCGAAGCCGTCCAGCACGGGCATCATCAGGTCCAGGACGATCACGTCGGGAGGGGTCCGCCGCATCTCCGCGAGCGCGCGCTCGCCGTTCTCCACTTCCCGCACCTCTGCCTTCGCCTCTTTCAGGAACGTGGCCGCGATGCGCCGCGTGTCCGGATCGTCGTCCACGATCAGCACGCCGCACCCATCCGCGACTCCCCCGGCTTCAGCTCTCTCGTCGTCGCCGAGCGCGGCCACGGAAACCGCGCGGGTGAGCTGCTCGGCGGTGAAGGGCTTCGGCACCAGCGAGATCCAGCCGAGGTCGAATCCGTCGGAGGGCTGCCCGCCGCTCACCGCCGGGATCGAGGGGAGGAGGAGGACCGCGGTGTGGGCGAGCTCCGGGAACTCGTGCAGCGCATGCGCGATCCCCCACGCCGCGCCACCCTCGCACGAGATGTCCAGCACCACCAGCCCGGCGTTTTCCCGGAGGGCGAGCGCCGCCACGTCCTCCACCCTCGTCGTCCCCACCAGCCGCACGCCCGGGTGCAGCTGCTGTTCGAGCTCGGCGAGCGCCTCCTCGTCCTCGCCGAACGCGACCACCACCACCTGCGACGACGCCGGGTCGCCTTCGACGCTCGCCGGCTGTCCGCGCTCGCCCGCCTCCGCCGTTCCCGTCGGGAGCCAGAGGGTGAAGCAGGATCCCTCGCCCGGACGGCTCCGGATGGTGAGGTCGCCGCCCATGAGCCGCGCGAACTTGCGGCTGATGGTGAGGCCCAGGCCGGTACCCCCCTCTCGCCGCGTGTGCCCGTCGTCCACCTGCATGAAGGGCTCGAACACGAGGTCGAGCTGCCCGGGGGCGATCCCGATCCCGGTGTCCTCCACCTCCACGGCGATCCAGGGACCTTCCCCCTCCAGCTCCGGCCCCGGTTCCGTGCTCTCGACCATGAGGCACCGGATCGCCACCCGCCCGCCGGGATCGGTGAACTTCACCGCGTTGGAGAGCAGGTTGACCAGGATCTGCCGCACGCGGTCCGCGTCGCCGATATACACGGCATCCGGGCGGCAGGAGGAGTCGTCGGCCACCACGATGCCCTTGGCGTCGGCCTGCGGAACGACCATCGCCAGGGCTGCCTCCGCGGTCCCCAGGAGCAGCGCCGGCTCCTGCGCCACGGCCAGCTCGCCCGCTTCCACCTTGGCGAGGTCCAGGATGTCGTTGACGAGGCCGATGAGGTGCCCGCCGCTCGACTTGAGGCGGGCGACGTAGGATCCCTGCCCCTCCGTGAGCGGCCCCGCCACACCCACCTCCAGCAGGTCGGCGTACCCGACGATGGCGTTGATGGGGGTGCGGAGCTCGTGGCTCATGTTGGCGAGGAACTGGCTCTTGGCGCGGTTCGCCGCCTCGGCGTCCGCCTGCGCCTTTTCGGCGGCTGCCTGCGCTTCTTCGGCCACGCGGAGGAGCCGCTCCCGCTCCACCTCCGCGTGCCAGCGCTGAATGGCCAGGGCGATCCCGTCCGCGACCGTCCCGAGCGCCGCCAGGGCCGTCTCGGCCAGCACGTCACGCGCGAACATCGCCAGCACGCCGACCACCCGTCCGTCGTCGATCAGCGGATAGCCGGCGAAAGCGACCATCCCCTCCCGGCGTGCCCACTCCGGGTCGCTCACCCGCGGATCGTTCGGAACCTCGTTCGTGAGATGCGGTTTCCGCTCCGAGGCGATCCTGCCGATCTTCAGCGCCCCCACGGGGACGCGGCTGTGGCCGCCGTCGGTGTGCGTGTACAGACCCGAGCTCGCCTGGAGCACGAGCACGGAATCAGCCTCCTCGAGCGTCCAGATGCGCGCGAACGCGGCGTCCAGGTGCTCGACGACCGCGTCGGTGCACCGGCACAGCGTTTCCCGGAGCGGCCCGCCCCGGGTCAGCGCCCGGCCGACGTCTCCCATGAGTGCCGCCTCCCGCGCCCGCCGCGACAGCTCTTCCGCCCTCTGCTCGGCCACGTGCCGGGAGGCCTCGGCGGTCTCCTTCGCGGATTGCAGCTCGTCGTTGGCGAGCTCCAGCTCTTCGGCCAGGGCCTGGATCTCCTCGACCTGCTGCTCGAGCTCCGCCGCCTGCTGCTGAAGCTCGGCCGCCTGCTCCTCGACCACCTGGCGCGCCCGGACCTGCTCCGTCACCTCCACCGCGTGGACCAGGATCCCGTCCACCCCGCCTTCCGAAGCGAAGAGCGGCTGGTAGGCGAAGTTGAAGAACGCCTCATCGAGCGATCCATCTCCGAGCCGGTCCAGCCGCACCGGGACCTCCCGACCGACGAAAGGGATTCCGGAGGTGAAGACCTCGTCGAGCAGCTCGTGCAGGCCCTGTCCTTCCAGCTCGGGCAGAGCCTCACGGATGGACCTGCCCACGATGCTGCGGCCCTCTCCCACCAGCCGCAGGTACAGAGGGTTTGCCGCCTCGAAGACGTGCTCGGGGCGTCGCAGGACGGCGATCATCGCGGGCGACTCCCGCACGATCTCGCGCAGGCGCCCCCCCTCCTGTTCGGACCGGTGCCGGAGACGGTGCTGCTCCGTCACGTCCCTGAGGGTGAGCACCGCCCCCAGCCTCACGCCTTCCTCGTCCACCAGGGGGGAGGCATTCCCCTGCGCGACCACCTCCGTTCCGTCCGGACGCCGGATGCGCCACTCGGCGTTCACCACCGTCTCTCCACGGAGCACCGCGCGGGCGAGCGGAAGCTGCTCGGATGGGTAGGGCTCGCCCTCCATCGTCAGGAGGTGGTACTTCTCCGCGTAGTCCTCGACCGGAACCCCGAGTTCGGCGACCCCGTGGATGGCGCGCGCGGCGTCGTTCACGAAGACGATCCGGCCCTCGTGATCGGTGAAGATCACGCCGTCCGCAACCTGACGGAGGATCGCATCGCACACCGTCAGGGCCTGCGCCCCTTCCGTCGCCGCGTATGGGGTCCCGGTGTCTTCGGGATCTGAAATCATGGGGCCACTTGGTCCTTGCTGGTTGCTGGAAACGGTGCTGCGAGGTGGCGAGGATCCGGTGGGGCTTGCCGCATGCGTCGCAGGCGCAGCAGCAAAACTTGCTCCGGGGATTCGGCGGGGGAATGCCATGCGGAAAAAAGCTGCGTCAGGCACCCTGTCAGACACCGCCAGCTCGTTTGCTCACCGTTCGTTCACAGCCGAGCGCCTGCCACGTGCGTTCGTCCAGGGCGTGCTCCGCCTGTTCCCTCGGCATCGTGCTGCACGGCATTGCAGGTCAGGTTCCCCGGCGCCTGGCTGATCCGGGTACGGGTACCCGCGACGGTTCTTGCATCGCTTCCACCCGCACCCACTGACAGTTGCGCCCCGGCGTTGCCGGGAGAGAAATCTTGCGGGCCGTATCATGATTTTGTGCTCGTCCTATCGGGGGATCCGACCCTCTGACCGGCTTCACTCGTCCATGGAGGACGCGTGGTGAGTCCGTCCGCCGCTCCGGCCCCGGACGGACCCCGTCCGGCGGTGCTGCTGGTGGACGACCGCCCCGAGAACCTGCTGGCGCTGGAAGCTCTCCTGGAGCCGCTCGACCTCGACCTGGTCCGGGCCACTTCCGGCGAAGAGGCGCTGCGGCGCGTCCTGGAGCGCGGCTTCGCCGCGATCCTGCTCGACGTGCAGATGCCGGGGATGGACGGCTACGAAGTCGCCCGCCACCTCCGCGCTCGCGAGCGGTCCCGCCACGTTCCCGTCCTCTTCCTGACCGCGATCGACGCCTCACTCGAGCGTGTCGTCGAGGGGTACGCGGTGGGCGCCGTGGACTTCCTGTCCAAGCCGTTCCACCCCGACGTGCTGCGCGCCAAGGTGTCGGTCTTCGCCGAGCTGGACCGCAGGAGCCGGCTGCTGCGCGAAGCGGAGCTCCGGGAGCAGGATCTCCGGCACGAGGCGGATCTCCGGACGGCCGAAGCGAGCGCGGCCGAGTCCGTCGCGACGCAGCTCCAGGAGCAGGCGGCCGAGCTGGAGCAGCAGACCGAAGAGGCCCAGGCGCTCGCCGCCGAGCTGGAGCACGCGAATGAGCGGCTCCAGGCGACGCTGGAGGAGCTGGAGGCCGCTCGGGAGAGCGCCGACCGTGAGAGGCGGGAGAAGAGCGCGCTGCTGGACTCCGCGGCAGAGGGGATCTACGGGGTGGACGAGCAGGGCCGGTGCACCTTCATGAATCCCGCCGCTGCGGCCATGCTCGGCTACGCACCCGAGGAGTGCCTGGGCCGCGGGATGCATGCGCTCATCCACCACAGCCGCCCCGACGGCACCCCCTATCCGGCCGAGGAGTGCCCCATCCTGGGGGTGGTCAGCACCGGAGAAGCGGTGCGCATCGAGGACGACGTCCTCTGGCGGAAGGACGGCACCTGCTTCGATGTCGAGAACAGCTCCGCTCCGCTCGTGGAGGACGGCCGGATCCGGGGCGCGGTGGTCACCTTCACCGACGTCACGGAGTGGAAGCGCGCCGAGTCGCACGCGCGGGTGCAGAACGCGGCGGTCCGCGCGCTGGCGGACGCAACGGGGAGCGGAGATCCACGCACCAGGCTCCTCGCCGCCGTGGGCGCGAGCGCGGGCTGGAGCCATGGCGCGCTCTGGGAGGTGGACCGGGAGGAGCGCGTGCTCCGATGCACGGCCTTCTGGTCCGGCCCCTCGGCCGACCCGAACGCAGCCGAGGCGGTCGGCGGTGTCACCACGCTCGCCCCCGGCGAGGGCCTTCCGGGGCGGGTCTGGGAAAGTGGGGCCCCGGTGTGGATCTCCGACGTTGCCGACGACCCGGACTTCCCCCGGACGGATGCGGTGGCGCGTGCGGGAATCCACGCGGCTTTCGCGTTCCCCGCGCGGGCCGGAGGAGAGGTCACCGGCGTCCTGGAGTTCTTCAGCGAGCGTGTCGCGCAGCCGGACCGCGGCCTGCTCCAGGCGATGGACTCGATCGGCGGCTCCATCGGGCAATTCCTGGAGAGGCGCCGGGCGGAGGCGGCGCTGGCCGGGAGCGAGGAGCGGTACCGGGCCCTCGCGGAGGCGAGCCCGTACGGCATCCTGGAGATGGACGACCACAGCATCATCCTTTCGGCGAACCCGGCGGTGGAGCGCATCTTCGGCTACCCCGCCGGAGAGCTGATCGGAAAGTCGCTGGAAGTGCTGATCCCGGAACATCTCCGGAAAGCGCACCGGGCCGGAGTCGAGCGCTACCTCGCCACGCGGACGCGCAACATCCCCTGGGCCGGCGTGGAGCTGCCGGCGCTGCGGCGCGACGGAAGCGAGATCCCGGTCGAGATCGGCTTCGGCGAGTACGAGCGCGGGGGACGCCACGTGTTCGCGGGGTACATCCGCGACGTGTCGGAGAGGAAGAGCGCGGAGGAGGAGCGCCAGCGGCTGCTGACCGAAGCGCAGTTCGCGCGCGCCGAGGCGGAGGAGGCGAACCGCGCCAAGAGCCAGTTCCTGGCGACGATGAGCCACGAGATCCGCACCCCCATCAACGCCATCATCGGGTATGCGCAGCTGCTGGACCTGGGCATTGCCGGGACGCTCACCGACCCGCAGCTCGCCTACCTGGAACGCGTCCGCGCCAGCAGCCAGCACCTGCTCGGCCTCGTGAACGACGTACTGGACCTGGCGAAGGTGGAAGCCGGGGGAATGACGGTGGAGAGCCGGCGGGCGACCATGGAGGAAACGGTCTCGGCGGCCGTGTCCCTCGTTGCTCCCCAGGCCGGGGAGCGCGCGGTCTCCCTGGAGGTCTCCTGCCAGGAAGCGGAGGGCCTGTCCTACGTGGGAGACGAGGACCGGGTACGGCAGATCCTGGTGAACCTCCTCTCGAATGCGGTGAAGTTCACCGAGTCCGGCGGGCACGTGCGGGTGGAGTGCGGACGGACCGAGGCCCCGGACCCGGAAGCCCGTCTCTCCGGCGGGGGAGCCTGGATGTTCGTGCACGTGGAGGACGACGGCATCGGGATCTCCGCGGACCGCATCGAGGCCGTCTTCCAGCCTTTCGTCCAGGCGGAGGGCGGCCACACCCGCAGCCACGGAGGCACCGGCCTGGGGCTGACCATCAGCCGGGAGCTGGCACACCTGATGGGGGGGGATCTCACGGCGCGCAGCTCGCCCGGCGAGGGCTCGTGCTTCACGCTCTGGCTTCCCACTATCCCTCCGCCGGAAGAGGAGCTCCTGGAGGACGCGGACGAGGAGCATCCCGGCGGGCTCACCATCGTGGGCGAGGCAATCCTGGCCGACGTGAGGAGCATCGCTCGCACGTTCGCGAACACGCTTCGCGAGGACCCGCTCGTCCCGACGGGGGAGATGGGAGATGCCGACCTGGAGGACCACCTTGCGACGATGCTGACGGACTTCGCGAACACGCTCGTCGCGGTCGAGCGGGATCCCGCGACGCTCCGCCGGCTACTCCGCGACGGGAGCGAGATCCAGAGGGTCGTTGCGGACCTGCACGGAGCCCAGCGCGCCGAGCTGGGCTGGGACGAGGCAGCGGTGCGGCGCGAGTACCAGATCCTGCGGGTGGTACTGGAGGCCTGGATTCGGGAGCGGTCGGATGCGGGCACACGTGGAGACGGGCGGGACGTGCTCCGGCCCGTCCACCGCTTCGTGGACCGCTCCGAGCAGATCAGCGTCAGGAGCCTCGTGCAGGTACGAGGGCTGCCGGAGGGATAGCGCCTGACCGGCGAACGCTGTCCTCGAACGACTGCACCGGGTCGACGCGGCGGGCTGATGGCCGGATCCCGTCCTGGCCGGCGCTCCCAGTGTAGCGGGACGCGGGAGTACGGACGGATTGCCCAGCGGGTGCGGCCGGGCACAGTGGGCAAGCGCGCATGGCCGGTTCTTCCCCGCGGTACCTAGTCGGCTGTCTCGCCCGCGGCAGAAGAATGAACGGGTACCCGCAGCGTAAAGGTGGTGCCCACGCCCAGGGCACTGCGGGCCGTCAGGTCCCCTCCCATCAGCCGTGCGAGCTCGCGGCTCACCGCGAGCCCCAGCCCGGTACCGCTCGTCTGGCCGACGTTGCGCTGATCTTCCTGGAAGAAGGGCTCGAACACGAGGTCCAGGTGCTCGGGGGGGATCCCCTTGCCCGTGTCGCGGACTTCGATCTCCACCTCACCTCCCCAGCATTTGAAACCGAGGGAGACGGCTCCCTCGCTGGTGAACTTCACGGCGTTCGACAGGAGGTTCAGCACGATCTGGCGGAGCTTGGTGACGTCGGTGGTCATCTCGCAGGGCGCGGACGGCAGTGCCAGGTCGAGCCGCAGCCCCTTCGCCAGGGCAGACGGCTCGGCAAGCGCGGCGATGTCGCGCAGCGTGTCGCCCACCTCGATCCGTTCCATGTCGAGCTGCTGCTTTCCGGCCTCGATCCTGGCCAGCGTGAGGATCTCGTCGATCAGGGCGAGCAGGTGCGTTGCCGCGGAGCGCACGCGGGCGAGCTGGCTTTCCTGTGCAGCGTTGATCGGCCCGGAGATCTCCTCCCTGAGCAGGGCGGTGAACCCGAGGATCGCGTTGAGAGGCGTCCTGAGCTCATGGGACATCACGGCCAGGAAGTCCGACTTGGCCTTGCTCAGGCGTTGCGCCTCGCGGTACAGCTTCGCGTTCGCGATCGCGAGAGCCGCCCGCCCACTGATGTCCATGAGCAGTTCCAGGTCCTCGGACTCATATGCCGGACTCTGTGGGCCCCGGACCGCGGTGATCGCTCCATACGTCTCGCCTCGAGCCTTGAGTGGCGCGATCACGAAGGAGGCGATCCCGAGGTCGAACGCTGCCCGCGCGTGGTGCTCATCGGCCGCAACCCGCTCGACGAATCCCTGCTCGACCCTGCTGACGAGGATCGGCTCGCCTGTCTCGCAGACCTTGATCACACGGTTCTCGCTCCCCGGCGAAGGCGCGTAGCCAGCGATCTTGTCGGCGGTCTCGCGCATGGCAGGGTCTTTGTGGACCACCGCGACCCGCCGCATGCCGCCCTCTTCGCAGAGGTCCACGATACACCAGTCGGCGAGCGAGGGAACCGCCAGCCCCGCGATGGTACGAAGCGTGTCGTCGAAGTCCAGGGAGTCCGCCAGCGTGGCGCTCACGTCCGCGAGCAGCCGGTTCGCCCGCTCTCGCCGCCGCTGGTCCGTGATGTCGGTGAACGCGCCCAGCGCGCCGCGCACGGAGCCATCCGTATCGAACAGCGGGACCGCGTCCGCCCGGAGGGTGACCCGGTGCCCGTCGCGGAACACGATGTCCACCTCCTCTCCCAGTCGCGGCTCGGCGGCGCCGGCCGCCGCTTGCAGCGGGAGCTCATCGACCGCGAGCTCGCGGTCGCCGCGGAGCGCGACGTAGGGCAGTTCGCTCGCGTTCGGCCCCCCGGAGGAGACGTTGCTGTCCGAGGAGACCTCCAGCAGCCGTGCGAAAGCGTCGTTGACGCGGATGGTTTCGCACAACGGGTCTTCCGCGACGGCCAGGCCAACCGGTGTGAGGCTGAAGAGCGTCTGCCAGTCGCCGAGCTGCTTCGCGAGGTTTTCCCCGAGCGCCGCGCGATCGGCCTCCAGCCCCGCCTGCTCCGAAATGTCCTCGAAGATCACCACGCCGGCCGTGATGACACCCCGTGCGTCCCGGATCGGGGCAGCACTCACCAGGATGGTCCCCTTCGTCCCGTTCAGCCGGAGGATCTCGATTCTCTGGTTCCGTATGACTTCCCCTGAGGTGATGGCTCGCGCCAGGGGCCAGTCGCCGGGGGCGTACGGCGTGCCGTCCGGATGAAACCCTCGGTAGGTGTCGTATGCGTCGACCGACTCGGCCGTGTGGCTTCCCCGCTGCCAGATTTCAGCGACCCGCTCGTTGGCGACCAGGATCTTCCCGGAGGGCGCCTCGGCTACGATCACCCCCGCAGGGATCTGGTGAACGATCGCGGCGAGCTGGGCACGCTCCGCCTGCAGGAGCGAGACCAGGTCGCGCGTTTCCGCCTCCGCGACTTTGCGTGGAGTGATGTCCCGGTAGAAGACCGCCAGGCCGTCTCCTGCGGGGTACGCGTCGATCTCGAGCCACACGTCGTGGTCCGGCGGCTCGCAGTAGTGCCACTCGAAGTGGACGGCGATGCGCTCGGCCATCGCCCGGCGGTACTCGGTCTCGACACGGGTGCCCACGGATGCCGGCCACTCCTCCCAGTGCGTGCGCCCGATGACTTCGGCTCTGCGGGCGCCACCGTTGATACGCTCCGCGGCGGCGTTCATGGAGGTGACCCTGAAATCGCGGTCCAGAAGGATGAACGCGTCCGCAACGTGTTCAAGGACGAACGCGCTCAGATCCAGAGCCGGAGAGGACTGCTCCGGCTGGGGTCCCTTCGAATCAGGCGGTAGCATCAGGCAGGACACTCCAGGGGTCCGGGTCCGGCGGCAGGTGGCCGCACGACAGTCTCGGTGCGTCGTTCCTGCGACGCACCGAGGACGCGGCAACCGGGCATCTTCGGATCGCCGGTCTAGCAGAATCGTCGATTGCAGTCGCTGGAAGCTAGTCGGGCTGGACGCCGTTGTCACGCCTCAGCCGCGAGGTTCCCGACGAGGTGTCTTCAAGAGGCGTGCGTCTGCGACGGCACCGGCTCAGGTCTCCCTCCAGCATGCAGTATCTCGTGTCACCGGCATCGACAGTGAGGACGTTCCCGCCGTGCACGAGCTGAAGCGGATCGACCTGGAAGATCGTGTGTCGCCTCATTGGTGGCCGACATGGCCCCGAGCCTGATCTTTCTAAGCAGAAGTTCGGGGTGCTGGTGACGGCAAGCGGGGTTTCTTCCGCCCGCCGCGGCACTGGACTGGCGGTACGATGCATCTCGCACGGGCGCCGCATGTCAAGAGCGTGACGTTCGCCGACGACCAGGAGGAATCGAGCGTGACTGACAGCACCACCAGAACTCCCGCCGCGGACGGCGCAGGAGCAAACCGGAGTCTGGACGCGGCCACTGCCCTCTTCGCAGGCCCCGGAGAGATGCGCGCTCTCTGCCGCGCCTTCGACTGGGGATCGACGCCGCTCGGCCCGGTGGAGGGATGGCCGCGGAGTCTGCGAACGGCTGCCGGCATCGTGCTCGGCTCGCGCAACCCGATGTTCCTGTGGTGGGGCCCGGAGCTCGTCCAGCTGTACAACGACGCCTATCGTCCCAGCTTCGGCGAGAGCGGGCGGCACCCGGGCGCGCTCGGCATGCGCGGGCGGGAGTGCTGGACCGACATCTGGGACGCCATCGGCCCCCAGATCGAGCAGGTGATGACGACGGGCGAGGCGACCTGGCACGAGGACCAGTACCTGCCCATCGAGCGCAACGGGCGGCTCGAGGACGTCTGGTGGACGTATGGCTTCAGTCCCGTGCACGACGACGGGCGCATCGCCGGGACGCTCGTGGTCTGCCAGGAGACCACGTGCCGCATCCTGGCGGAGCGGGACCGCGAGCGGATGCTGGAGGACACGGCCCGCGCCGAGCGGCGGGCTGCACGCGTCCTGGAGCGGGTGAGCGACGAGCACCTGACGATGGACGCCGGCTTCCGCATCCTGACGGTGAACGCGGCCGCGGAGCGCGCCCTGGGCCGGACCCAGGACGAGCTCCGGGGGATGACGCACTGGGAGGCGTTCCCCGCCTCCCTCGGCTCCGATGCCGAGCGGCACTACCGGCGCGTCGCCGCGGAGGGAGTCGAGGCCCACTTCACGGACCACTACGTGGGCGAGGGCTACGACCGGCACCTGGAGGTCGACGCGTACCCCACCGACGAGGGAGGCGTCGCTCTCTTCTGGCGCGACATCTCCGAGCGGGTGAACGCCGAGCGGGCGTTGCGTGAGAGCGAGGCGAGGCTCCGCGGCATCTACGACGGCACGTACGGGTACATCGGGCTCCTCGCGCCCGACGGGACGCTTCTGGAGGCGAACCGCGCCTCGCTGGAGTTCGCCCGCAACTCGCGCGAGGACGTGGTGGGGCGCCGGTTCTGGGAGACGCCGTGGTTCACGCCCACGCCCGGGGCTCCGGAGCAGGTCCGCCAGGCGGTGGCGCGCGCGGCAGCCGGCGAGTTCGTGCGCTTCGAGGCCGACCTTCGCCGTCCGTCCGGGGAGATGACCACGTTCGACATCTCGTTCCACCCGGTGCGCGACGAGCGCGGCGAGGTCGTGCTCATCGTGCCCGAAGGGCGCGACGTGACCAAGCGGCAGCGCGCGGAGACGGCGCTGCGTGAGAGCGAGGCACGGTACCGCACCCTGTTCGAGTCGCTGGACGAGGGCTTCTGCCTCGTCAAGGTGGTCTTCGACGCCGACGAGCGGCCGGTCGACTACCGGTTCGTGGAGACGAACCGCGCCTTCGAGCTGCAGACCGGGCTCTCGGATGTCCGCGGCCGCAGTGCGCGCGAGCTCGTGCCGGGGCTGGAGGCCCACTGGATCGAGACCTATGGGCGGGTGGCACTCGCCGGCGAGCCGATCCGCTTCGAGAGCAACTCCGACGCCATGGGGCGCTGGTTCGACATCTACGCGTTCCGGGTGGGCGGACCGGAGGAGCGCCACGTCGCCATCCTCTTCAAGGACGTCAGCGCGGCTCGCGCCGCCGCAGCCGAGCGCGAGCGGCTGGTGCAGGCGCTGGAGATGGAGAGGTCCCGCCTGGCGTACGTCTTCCAGCAGGCGCCGACGTTCCTCGCCGTCCTCCGCGGGGCCGACCACGTATTCGAGCTGGTGAACGACGCCTACTATGGGCTCGTCGGCTATCGCGACCTCGTCGGCAGGCCGGTGATCGAGGCGCTGCCCGAGGTGCGGGAACAGGGCTTCATCCGCCTCCTCGACGGCGTGCTCACGGGCGGTGAGCCCTACGTGGGCCGCGAAGTGCCGGTCCTGCTGGCCCGCACGCCGGGCGCGCCCCCGGAGGAGCGCTTCGTCGATTTCGTCTACCTGCCGCTGGTCGAGGCGGACGGCACGCGCTCGGGCGTCATCGCGCACGGCACCGACGTCTCCGAGCAGGTGCACGCCCGGCGCGAGGTGGAGCGGCTCCTCGACCAGAGCGAGCGGGCGCGCGCCGACGCCGAGGCAGCGCGCGCGGAGGCGGAGGCCGCGAACCGGGCGAAGAGCGAGTTCCTCGCGGTGATGAGCCACGAGCTGCGCACGCCGCTCAACGCCATCGGCGGCTACGCGGAGCTGATCGAGATGGGGATCCGGGGGCCGGTCACGCCGCAGCAGGCGGACGATCTCCGGCGCATCCAGCAGAGCCAGCGCCACCTGCTCGGGCTCATCAACGAGGTGCTCAACTACGCGAAGCTGGAGACGGGGACGGTGCACTACGACGTCGTGGACGTCTCCGTGCGCGAGGCGATAACGGCGGCCGAGTCGCTCGTGGCGCCGCAGGCGCGGGCCAAGGGACTCACGCTCGTGGTGGCCGACGGCGCTCCGGAACTCGCCGCGCGCGCGGACCCGGAGAAGCTGCGGCAGATCCTGGTCAACCTGCTCTCCAACGCCGTGAAGTTCACGGACCCGGGTGGGCGGATCGACGTTTCGTGCGCGCTGCGGGACGCGAGCGTGACCATCACCGTCACGGATACCGGGATCGGGATTCCGGCGGACAAGCTCGGGGCGGTCTTCGATCCCTTCGTACAGGTGCGCTCCGACCTCACGCGCACGCACGAGGGGACGGGACTCGGCCTGGCGATCAGCCGCGACCTCGCACGGGGCATGGGCGGCGACCTCACCGCCCAGAGCACGCCGGGCGTGGGCAGCTCGTTCGCGCTCACCCTGCCGGCGGGATGAGCCCTGGGCGAGAAGCCGACCCGCGGTGCACGAACGACATTGAAGGGGTACGACAGAATGGCGGCGGCCCGTGGGAGCCGCCGCCGCGTCAAGCATGGCTGGAGCGGGTGGCGTCAGAGCTCGATCTGAGTTCCCAGCTCCACCACCCGGTTCGGCGGCAGGCAAAAGAACGAAGTGGCCGGCCGCGCGTTCCGAGACATCACCGCGAACAGGTGCTCCCGCCACAGCGCCATCCCCGGGTGCCGTGACGGGATCAGCGTCTCCCGCCCCAGGAAGAACGAGGTCCGCATCGGCGCCAGCTCGAGCCCGTCGGCGCGGACGGCCGCGAGGGCCTCGGGCACGTTGGGCTCCTCCATGAAGCCGTAGCGGACCAGGATGCGGAAGAAGCCGTGCCCCAGCGCCTCCACGCTGGAACGCTCCTCCGGGTCCACGTGCGGGACCTCGGCCGTCTCGATGACCAGGAGCACCACCTGCTCGTGCAGCACCCGGTAGTGCTTCAGGCTGTGCAGGAGCGCGGGCGGCGTCCCCGTGGGGTTGCCGTACATGAACACCGCCGTCCCCGGCACGCGGTGTGGCGGGCTGCCCGCCACGTCCTTCATGAAGAGCTCCCAGGGGAGGGAGGAGTCCGCCAGCCGCTTTGCCAGAACCCCGCGCCCCGTCTTCCAGGTGGTCATCAGCGCGAAGATCAGCGCGCCCACCACCAGCGGGAACCAGCCGCCGTGCGGCACCTTGACGATGTTGGCGCCCCAGAACGCCAGGTCGATGAGCAGGAAGAGGATACTGAAGGCTGCCACGGCCGGCGCCCCCCACTTCCAGCGCTCCCGCTGCACCACCGCGAGCAGGATGGTGGTGACCACCATGGTCGTGGTCACGGCCACCCCGTACGCGGCAGCCAGGTTGCTGGACGAGCGGAAGCCCAGCACCAGGCCGATGCACGAGACCATCAGCAGCCAGTTGATCCCGGGGATGTAGATCTGCCCGCGCTCGCGCGCCGAGGTGTGCTCGATGGCCACACGGGGCAGATAGCCGAGCTGCACCGCCTGCATGGTGAGCGAGAACGCGCCGGAGATCAGCGCCTGCGACGCGATGATCGCCGCCATGGTGGCGATCACCACCACCGGGTAGAGCGCCCAGGGCGGCACCATCTCGAAGAACGGGTTCTCCACCGCTTCCGGCCGGAGCAGGAGCAGCGCCCCCTGCCCGAAGTAGTTGAGCAGCAGCGCGGGGAGCACGATAGAGAACCAGGCGAGGCGGATGGGCTTCCTCCCGAAGTGCCCCATGTCGGCGTAGAGCGCCTCGCCGCCGGTCACCACCAGGAACACCGACCCCAGCACCAGGAACCCGTGCCAGCCGTTCTCCGCGAAGAAGCGCACGGCATAGTGCGGGCTCACCGACAGGAGGACGCGGGGCTCGCGCAGGATCCAGGAGATGCCCAGCGCCGCCAGCGCCGCGAACCAGACCAGGGTCACGGGCCCGAAGACCTTGCCGATCCCCGCGGTTCCGCGGCTCTGCACCGCGAAGATGCCGACCAGGATGGCGATGGTGATGGGGATGATGTACGGCTCGAAGAGCGGCGTGGCCACCTTGAGCCCCTCCACCGCGCTCAGCACCGAGATCGCCGGGGTGATCATCCCGTCGCCGTAGAGCAGCGCCGTGCCGAACAGCCCCAGCATGATGAGCACCCAGCGTCCGCCTTTGCGCATGGCCCCCACCGGGGTCACCAGCGCGGTGAGCGCCAGGATCCCGCCTTCGCCACGGTTGTCGGCGCGCAGCACGAATCCCGCGTACTTGACGGAGATGACCAGCACAAGCGACCAGAAGACCAGCGAGAGCACCCCGAAGACGTTGCTCTCGGTGACCGCCAGGTGGTAGAAGTGGAAGGACTCGCGGACGGCGTAGAGCGGGCTGGTGCCGATGTCGCCGTACACCACCCCCAGGGCCGCGACCGACAGAAAGGCCAGGTAGCGTCCCCCGCGCTCGCCCCCGGGATGGCCGTGCGTGATGGATCCGTCCCCGTGTACCCGGCCCCCTCGTTCCTCGCTCGCCTGCATCCGTGGCTCCTCGACTGCGTGAGTAAGTTTCCGGCCCGGTGCGCCGGCTGCCCGTCAGTCCGGCTCTCCGCCCTGCCTCTGCGCGCCGAGCATGTCGACGATCACGTGGCGGAGCACCAGGGTGAACGCGAACGTCGAGATCATCGAGGCGAGCGGCGGCGAACCGTCCTCGCGCAGCCCGCGGATCACGACGACGACGTTGGCCGCGAGAGTCGCCGCGAGCACCAGCAGCAGGCCCGCAGCGATCCGGGTCAGGCCCGGCGACCAGCCGTGCTGCCGCGTCTGGCGGCGCCACACCAGCAGGTGGAGCCAGACCGCGCTCACCGCGCCTATCCCGGCCGCGGAGCCGAGTCCCGGCGCACGGACGGCCACGCTCCAGCGTCCGGCCAGCGCCGTCCCGTAGAGCACGGTCACGGCCGCCCAGGCCGTCGCCAGGGCCGTGAAGCGGTCCCGGCCGGTTGCAGCGTGGTGCTCGGACATCGGGCATCGGCGAGCGGGCCGACCGCGCCGCCGGGGGGAAGGCCCGGGAACGCGGTCGGTCAGTGCCGGGGGAAGATGCAAAGAGGGGCGTTAAGGACGCACAAAGATCGGGGAGGGCGTCGTTAAGAAGTCACAAAGACATCTCGCCGTCGGAAAGGTCCGCCGCGGGCACGGCGAACCGGAACACGCTGCCGCCCGCGGGCCGCGGCTCGTAGATCAGCGATCCGCCCTGCGCTTCCGCGAGCCGCCGGGAGATGGACAGGCCGAGTCCGGCCCCGCCCACGTCGGGCTGAGCGCGGCTGGCGCGATAGAAGGGGGAGAAGACCCGCTCGGCCTCCGCGGCCGGGATTCCCGGGCCGCGGTCCGCCACCTCGAACACCAGGCGGTCGCCGTCGCGGTGCGCGGCGAGGTCGACCGGCGTCCCCGGAGGGGCGTACTTGTGAGCATTCTCCAGCAGGTTCACGAGGACGCGCAGCGAGTGGACGAAATCGAAGCGTCCCAGCAGCAGCGGCCCGCCCGGCCCGCCCGGGCCGAGCGACGCCCGCACCTCGCGCCCGGCGAGCGAGCCGGAGATGCGCTGCAGGGCTGCGCCGAGCAGGTCTTCCGCCGCGGTCAGCTCCGGCTGGAGCCGCAGCTCCCCCGCGTTCAGGCGCGACAGGTCGAGCAGGTCCGCCACGAAGCGGTTGAGGCGGTCCGCCTCCTCCTCGATGTCCGCCGCCCGCTCGTCGCCCCCCCGCGCGATGTCGTGCGCCAAGGCCTTGATGGTGGTGAGCGGCGTGCGCAGGTCGTGAGACACCGAGGCGATCAGCGCGTCCTTGAGCCGGTCCGTCTCCCGAAGCGCCTCGGCGTGCTCCGCCTCGGCGGCCAGGCGGACGCGCTCGGCGCCCAGCGCCGCGTAGGGGGAGAGCGCCGCGAAGAAGCGGCGCTGCGCGGCGCTCAGCGAGATGCCGCTCCCGCACACCAGGCGCAGCACCCCCACCGTCCGCCCGCGCTCCCGCAGCAGCAGCGAAAGGCCGCGCGCCTCCTCCACCTCCGGGATGGTCGCGCCCGCCCCGCCGGGGGCGAGCAGCCGCGCGGTCCCGTCCAGCCGCTCCAGGATCCCGGTCCCCCGGTCCATGGCCCTCGCCGCCGCCTGCGCCCCGCCGTCGTCCGGGGAGGCGGCGCTCCACGCGCGGGCCCCCAGCTTCACACCCCGCTCGCCGTCCGGCAGCCAGATCTCGCACCCGTCCATCCCCAGCGTGCCGCGGATCACTTCGGCGACGGCGTGGAGCGCGTCCTCGGCACGGGCGGCGTTCAGCGTCTCCGCGCCCAGTGTGGAGAGCCGCTCCACCTCCTGGGCGCGCTGCCGCGCCTCCTCGGCTTCGCGGCGTGCGCGATAGAGGAGCCGCGTGGCGACCCCCGCCACCACCAGGAAGGTGACGAGGACCAGCCAGTCCAGCGGGTCGTGGACGACGAAGGTGCCGTACGGCGGGAGGAAGAAGAAGTTGAAGCAGAGGAACGACAGGAAGGCGAGCACGACCCCGCGAACGCCGCTCCCGCGCGTGCTCCCGGCAAGCACCAGGAGCAGGTATGCCAGGGCCACGTGCGCCCCGTCGAGCCCCGGGCGCAGCGCCGCCATGCCGGCGGTGAGCGCCGCCAGTGAAACCAGCCACGCGGCCCACCCGAGCACCTCCCGAGCCCGGCCCCGCAGACGCGCCATGACCTCAGTCCAGGGCGCGGAACCGGTAGCCCACCCCCGGCTCGGTGACGAGCAGCGTCGGGCGCACCGGGTCACGCTCGATCTTGCGCCTGAGGTTGGCAACGTGCACCCGGAGGTACGCCTGCGGGTCCCCGTCGGAGCGGCCCCAGACCGCGCGGAAGATCTGTTCGTGCGTGAGCGTGCGACCTGCCTGCGCCACGAACGCGCGCAGCAGGTCCCACTCGGTGGGGGTCAGGTGGATCTCCCCGCCATCGCGCGTGACCACGCGGCGCGCCAGGTCCACCCGCAGTCCATCGAACGCCAGCGCGCCGGCGTCGGCCGGGAGCGGCGCGCTGCGGGCCCGGCGGAGCTGGGCGCGCACGCGGGCCTGGAACTCGGCCGTGCTGAACGGCTTTGTCACGTAGTCGTCGGCCCCGGCGTCCAGCAGCGACACCTTCTCGTGCTCCGAGTGGCGCGCGGAGAGCACGAGGATGGGAGCGCCGGACCACTTCCGCACCTCGTGGCAGACACTCGCGCCGGCCATGTCGGGGAGCCCCAGGTCCAGGACGATCAGGTTCGGGCGCTCGGCCGCCGCGAGGTCGATCCCCTCGCGGCCGGTAGCCGCTTCCAGCACCCTCCCCGCCAAGCCCTCCAGCGCATTGCGCACTACGCGGCGGATCTGCGGTTCGTCGTCGATCACCAGTACACTCGTATCGGGCACGGCAGGGGCTCCGTCCAGGGGGATCCAGTACGGAAGGTGGGTCTGTGATGCCGTGGCGTGCAAGGGCATGCGGCCGAGCAAGTTCACGACCGCCGGGAGGGCAACCACAGCCGGTGATCTCCACGGACCCGGGAAGCGGTGAGATGCTCCCGCCGTCAACGACTTCTTCGAGGGCCACCTCGCGTAAAAGTAGTTCCAACGGAAGCGTCCGGGCCAGCGGCGCTCCGCCAGGGTTCACGGTCTCGCATTCTTGGTAGTCAGCTCCCCGTTCGCCTGCCGTTCCGATTTTTGAGTTGTGCGCGCGGGTTCGATTGGCCTGCTGTTCCAACCCGGGGCGTTCAAGAGCAGGTGCACGCGCAATTCAAGGCCTTTACGGGCACTGCGACCACGGATGAGGCCGTAGACACCGTTTTCGCACAGGTGGAGACGTTCGTGAGCGAGCGGCAGGTGGCGCCGAAGAGCATCGGCGTCGAATACCTGGAAGGGGCCGGGCGACTCGTGTTCACGCTGGGCTACCGGTCGGACGAGCCGCCCTATCGCGTGCGCATCACCCGCCAGTCGCTCGGACAGGTCGATTCGCTGGACGATCTGAGCGGCCTGGAGAGCAAGATGGCCGCTGCGGCGGCCGGCCTCGCGAACGTGATCTGCCACGAGTTGTTCGTGAAGACGGATGGGGAGTTCGTGATGGTCTTCATGGCAACTGCCGCGTGACCGCACGCAAACAGAGTCGCGCTCGGCGACTGGCTGTGGCCGCAGTGCTGCTCAGCGCGTGCGGTGGTGACCCGCCGCCGGATCCAGGCCGCGAAAAGTACCTAGCCGACAAACGCCACTGCGAATCCATCTCCGATGCCGAGGCGGCTCAGAGAGCCTGCATGACCTATCGGGGATGGCCGGAAGGCAAATACCGGCGATAGGCGTTGCTCCTCACGCTGGCGAATACAAGCCCGGCCGGGGGGTCCCGGCCGGGTTTGTCCGCTGTCGGTTACCTAACTGCAAGATGCTGTGCGCGGCGGAATCTAGGTATACCAAACCGGTTGACCCCGCCCGGCTGCTCCGAACCGGAATGGCCATGGATGCATCCAGCATCCAGTCTGCTGTCCGGCGAGTGTTATCCGGGCACAGTCACCGCGATGCGCTTCGTTCCGCTCTTAGTGGCGTTCTCGGTGGAGTTCCTGCGGGCGTACCCGTACGCAGCCGTCTGCCCCGTCTGCAGCAACCCGGTAGGAGCCGATTCGATGGCCGTCGTGCCGGGTCGGCCCGTACAGGTGTGCTCCGAAGCATGCAGCACCAGGCTGGACAGCGACGTGCCGTAGCGAATCCTAGTGCGTAAGCGTGATCGAAGCAGCCCACCCCATGAGTACCCGTCGGCAGCGGCTTGATCCCTCATCCTATGCCTGCGCGACGCGATGGGAATGAGCAATCCGCAACGGAGAGAGTCACCGGCGATCTCGACTCCCTCATTGAAAGCCAGTATGACCAACTTCGCGGCGATCCCCGATCAGCAGGGGCCGCAGAACGGGCGCAGCCCGTGAGCGGGATGAACGAGGACGAGCCGGAGACCGCGCGCGGCGAGTTGATCCTCTACGAGACGGAGGACGGACGCACACGCGTAGAGTGCCGTTTCGCCGACGAGACGCTCTGGTTGAGCCAGGCGCTCATGGCCGAGCTGTTCCAGGTGAAGGTGCCCACCATCAACGAGCACCTGAAGGGCATCTTCTCCGACGGCGAGGCGGACCCCGGGGCAACTATTAGGAGTTTCCGAATTGTTCGCCAGGAGGGCGAGCGGCAGGTCACTCGCTCCATCGAGCACTACAACCTCGACGTCATCCTGGCCGTGGGATACCGGGTGCGCTCGGTGCGCGGCACGCAGTTCCGCCGCTGGGCCACGGAGCGGCTGCGCGAGTACCTGGTGAATGGCTTCACCCTGGACGACGAGCGGCTCCGCAACCCGCCCATCGACGGCCAGGGTGTGCCCGACTACTTCGGCGAGCTGCTGGAGCGGATCCGGGACATCCGCGCCAGCGAGCGCCGCATGTACCTGCGCGTGCGCGAGATCTTCGCCATGGCCGCCGACTACGTCCCCAACCACGAGCAGACCGCGCGCTTCTTCCAGACCATCCAGAACAAGCTGCACTACGCCGCCACCGGCCGCACCGCCGCGGAGCTGATCCGCGAGCGGGCGGACCACGGACGAGTTCGCGGTCGCCGAAGCCTGGGTCCGGAGCCACTACGTGCCGTTTCTACACCAGGGGAACGCCCTCGCCCGCGCCGGCGGCGCCGCCACGCTCCGGGTCAGGGAGGCCGTGGAACGGTACC
>JBEVLE010000599.1:0-33577 GCA_040509335.1 Longimicrobiaceae bacterium
GGCGCGGGGCCCCCGTCGCCCCCGTCCATCGCCGCCGCTTCAGGCGGGCGACGCCAGCCACGCCAGCGCGCCGTCCGCGTCGGGAAAGATCCGCATGGTGACCCACGGGTGGTCGTTGAGCGTCTGGAGCATCCGCGCGAAGCCCACCTGCACGGGGGTGGTGGCGACGATGGCGGAGCGGATGGGGTTGGCCGGCGGCTGCTGGCGCCGCCGCCGCGCCAGCCGGAACATGTCCTCGAACCCCACCTCGAAGCGGGTGACGCGCTCCAGGTCGGTGACGCGGGGCGGGCACACGACCATGGCGTCCTCGGCCTCGCCCATCGCGTCCGCCACCCGCACCAGCTCTTCGGAGGTCAGCGTGCCGGACAGGACGATGCGCATGATTCCGTCGTCGGTCGAGATCGAGAACGGCATGTGGATTCGGGGGCGCGTGCGGGACGGGGCCTGCGGCGGGAGCCGGACCCGCGAATGATACGCGGTGAATGTAACGGATCCGGCGGCGACGCCCCGGACTCCTTCGCCGCCGGCACCCGCCCGGGCGTCCGCGCTCCGCCTCCCCGCGCACTTTGCCGCGGCCCCGCATCCGTTTGCGGCTGGCACGCGAATCGCGGATTCCGCCCCGGGGAACGCCACTTCCATCGGCCCGTGCACCCCCGCTTCCCGCGCGGTGCCGGGTATCCGTCTGCCGAAGACCCAGCGGGAGATCGCTCATGGAGTGCGATTGCGCCGCCACCTGATGCCGCGTCCGCGAACCCGTCCGCTCCGCTTCGTGTGCGCGGTCCTCGCCCTCCTGGGCGCGGGGCCGCTCGCCGCGCAGTCCATCACCGGCGCCGACGAGACGCCGCGCGTGCAGCGCGTGGTGATCCGCGGCGTGCGCGGCGTGGACATGGCCGAGCTGCGCGGGGGCCTCGTCACGCAGGCGACCCGCTGCCGCAGCATCTTCCTCAAGCCCTTCTGCTGGGTCAGCCGCGCCGGCGCCTTCGTGGAAAAGCACGACCTGGAGCCGGCGGAGCTCCCGCAGGACGAGCTGCGCATCCGCGTGTTCCTGTGGCGCCGGGGGTGGCGGCACTCCACGGTGGCGACCACCGTGACCCCCCGGGGGAGCGGCGTGGCCGTGACCTTCGACGTGGACCAGGGCCCGGCCACCCGCATCCGCTCCCTCGCCGTGAACCAGGCCGCGCCGGTGCTGGGCGGTCGGCAGCTCCGCGCCGCCGCTCTCCCGGACACCGGCGCCCCGCTCAACGTCCTCCAGCTCGACTCCGCGACGACGCGGCTCCTGGTCGCGCTCCAGGAGCGCGGCTACGGCGACGCCACCGCGCGCGACACGGCGGTGCTGGTGGACTCGCTGGGCGCGGCGGTGGAGGTGGCGCTGGACCCGGGGCGCCGCACCACCATCGAGCGCATCGAGGTGGAGGGGAACGAGCGGGTGACGGACGCCACCATCCGCGACGCCCTCCCCATCCGGGAGGGGCAGCTCTTCCGCCCGGCCCGCGTGGAGGAGGCGCAGCGCGCCCTGTACCTCACGGGGATGTTCCAGACCGCGCTCATCGCCGTCCCCCCCGGGCAGGACAGCGCCAAGACGGTGGCGGTGACGGTGAAGGAGGCGCCCTTCCGGCTGCTGCGCACCCAGGTGGGCTTCACCACCGTGGACTACGTGCAGGCGCAGGCGCAGTTCACCCGCTTCAACTGGCTGGGCGGCGGACGCCGGCTGGACCTCACCGGGGTGCTGGGGCGGCTGCTGGCCCCGCAGCTGAACGGCGCCTTCATCTTCCGCGAGGAGGAGCCGTCCGTGCTCTCGGGCGTGGACGACGACGCCTTCCTGCGGCCCACCTGGCAGGCGAGCGCCCAGGTGACCCAGCCGGCGTTCCCCGCCGCGGGGAACTCGCTGGCGCTCGGGGTGTTCGCGCGGCGCAGGGTGGAGCCGGCGGTGGTGGTGGACCGCGGCTTCGGCGCCAACCTGACCTTCACCCGCAGCCTGGCCGACCGGGCGCCGCTCAGCCTGGTGTACCGCTACGAGCTGAACACCGTGCTGGCGGGCGACGTGTACTTCTGCGTCAACTACGGCGTGTGCGACCGCCCCACCGTGCAGGCGCTGCAGGGGCGCCAGAGCCTTTCCCCGCTGGGGATCAGCGGCTTCGTTGAGCGGGTGGACGACGCGCTCCGGCGCACCTCCGGGTACACGGCGCGGCTGGGGCTGGAGCACGCCTCGCAGCTCACCGCCTCCGACTTCCGCTACAACCGCGCCGATGCCGAGGTCACGCGCGACCTCCCGCTCGGGCGGGGGACGCTGGCGGGGCGCCTTCGCGCCGGGTGGGTGCGGGGGCTGTCCGGGACGGCGGAGGCGGTTGGGGCCGGCGAGGAGGCGGGGACGATCCTGCACCCCAGCACGCGCTTCTACGCCGGCGGCGCGCGCTCGGTGCGCGGCTTCGCGGAAAACCAGCTGGGCCCGCGCATCCTCACGGTGGACCCGGAGCTCCTGCTGACCCCCGCGGAAGACGGCACGGCCGCGCCCTGCACCACGGCCACCCTGCTGAGCGGCGACTGCGACCCCAACGCGGTGCCCTCGGCCGAGTTCCAGCCGCGCCCGCTGGGCGGCACGCAGCTGGTGGAGGCGGGGATCGAGTACCGGCGCCCGGTGTGGGGGAACTTCGTGGGGGCGGTGTTCGTGGACGCCGCCCGCGTGGGCGGGCCCGAGCTCAGCGGGCTCGCGGACGCCCGCTCCGCGGTGACGCCGGGGTTCGGCGTCCGCTACCGCTCCCCCATCGGCCCCGTGCGGGTGGACCTGGGGATCCACCCCTCCGTCCGCGAGGAGCTGGCCGTGGTCACGCAGGTCACCGAGAACGGCGTCAACCGCCTGGTGCGGCTGGACGTGCGCAAGCGCTACGACCCGCTGGAGGAGGGCGGCGGGTTCTTCAGCCAGCTCGGGAGCCGGCTGGCGCTCCACCTTTCCATCGGGGAGTCGTTCTGATGCCGCGCTGGGCGAAGGTGGTGCTCGGCGCCCTCGCCACCCTGGTGGTGGTGATCGCCGCCATCCTCGTGTTCGTGACGCAGACCGACAGCGGGCGCGAGCGGGTGCGCCGCTTCGTGACCGCGAAGCTGCAGGCGAGCGCGCACGGGATCGTCCGGGTGGGCCCGGTGCGGGGCAACCTGCTTTCCGGCGCGCGCATCGCCGGGCTGGTCATCACCGACAGCACGGGGGCGCCGTTCTTCCGCGCGGACACCGTGGCGGTGGGCTACTCGCTCCTCCCGCTGCTGAGCCGGCGCATCGAGCTGGCGGACGTGCGGCTGGTGCGGCCGGTGGTGGTGCTGGACCGCCGGCCGGGGCTGGCCTGGAACTTCGCCCGCATCTTCCCCAGCGACACCACCAAGCCCCCCACGCGGCAGGGGTTCGGCGCGTGGATCTCGGTGCGCGGCCTGGAGGTGGCGGACGGGCGCGTGCTGGTGCGCAACGAGTGGCTCCCCGCCGACTCGCTCCGCGGCGCCGCGCGCGACAGCGCCGTCGCCGCCGCGCTCTCCACGGCCAACCGGCAGCTCGTCGTCCGCGTCCCCGGCGGCTTCCAGAGCATCCAGGACTACCGGCGGCTCGACGGCCGCTTCGACCGGCTGCGGCTGGCGCACCCGGACAGCGCCGCCATGGTGTTCGACGTGGGGCGGCTGAGCATGCTCGCCCTCCCCTTCCGCCCCCCCGCCGCCGACGTGCGCGACCTCGCCGGGCTCATCGTCAAGAGCGGCGACACGGTCACCGTGCAGGGGCTGCGGGTGGCGCTCCCCGGCTCGCGGGCGACGCTGGACGGCACGTACGACGTGGGGAACGGCGACCTCGCGGCGTCCGCGGCGGTGCCGCGGCTGGCGCTGGCGGACCTGCGCTGGGCCTACCCGCCGCTCCCGGAGCGCGGCGGCGGGAGCCTGCGGCTGGGCGTCACCCGGCGGGGCGAGCGCACCCGCGTGGTGGCGCGGCAGGTGTCGCTGTCGGTGGAGCGCGCGCGCCTGGCCGGGTACCTGGACGTCACCTGGGGCGACTCGCTGCGCCTGGGCCCCAGCGACGTGCGCTTCGCGTCGCTGGACACCCGGCTGATCCGCCGCCTCGCGCCCGCGGTGGACTCGCCGCGCGAGGGGACGCTGGACGGGAGGGTGGCGCTCGCCGGGCGCCCCGAGGCGCTGCGCGTGGACGGCGACGTGGCCTTCACCGAGCGCGCGTCGGGGACCAGCCGGGTGTTCGCGGACGGCGTGGTGGGCACCGGCGACGGCTTCCGCGCCGAGCGGCTGCGGCTGCGCTTCGCCCCGGTGCAGCTCGCGCTGGCGAGCGCCGCGGGGACCGACATCCCGGTGGGCGGGGCGATCACCGGGAGCGCCATGCTCACCGGGAGCACGCGCACCGGGTTCGACTTCCGCGCCGACCTGGCGCACCGCGACGCATCCACAGGCCGCTCCCGCGTGCTCGCCGACGGCGAGGTCGTCCGCCGCCCCGGCGGCTTCGCGGCCCGCGATCTGGAGGTGCGGCTGGACCCGCTCCAGGTCGCCCTCGCCCGCGCCTTCAAGCCCGACCTCCCCCTGGGCGGCACTCTGGAAGGGACGGCGACGCTGAACGGCAGGCCGGACGACCTGCGCCTCGCCGCCGACCTGGTGCACCGCAGCGCGCCCACCGGCCGCTCCCGCCTGGTCGCCAGCGGCGGCGTGGCGTTCGGGGACGTGTTCCGGGCCAACGGCCTGCGGCTGCGCTTCGACCCCGTGCAGGTGGCGCTCGCGAAGGCCTTCAAGCCGGACCTGGCGCTGGAGGGGACGGTGGAGGGGACGGCCACGCTCGACGGGACGCCGAAGGACCTGCGGCTGGCGGCGGACCTGGTGCACCGCAGCGCGCCCACGGGCCGCTCCCACCTGGTGGCGAGCGGCGGCGTGGCCTTCGGGGACGTGTTCCGCGCCAACGACCTGCGGCTGCGCTTCGATCCCGTGCAGGTCGCGCTGGCCCGGGCCTTCAAGCCCGACCTGGCGCTGGGCGGCACGGTGGAGGGGACGGCGCGGCTGAGCGGCACCCCCGCAGACCTGCGCCTCGCCGCGGACCTGGTGCACGCCGACGCAGCAACCGGGCGCTCCCACGTGGTGGCCGCGGGCGGGGTCGGCTTCGGGGAAGCGTTCCGCGCCCGCGACCTGCGGCTGCGCTTCGACCCGCTGCAGACGGCGCTGGTGCGCGCCTTCGACCCCGACCTCCCCCTGGCCGGCTTCCTGTCCGGCCGCGCCACGGTGAACGGCTCCACGGCGACGCGGCTGGCGGTGAGCGGCGACGTGACGCACGAGGCGCCCACGGGGCGCTCGCGGCTGGTGGGGGACGCGGAAGTCCCGTTCGGGGAGGCCGGGCGCTTCGCGGTGGACGTGCGCGCGCTCCCCCTGTCGCTGGCGACGGTGGGGGCTTTCGCCCCCGCCGCGCAGCTGCACGGCAGCGCCACCGGGAGCCTGCGCGCCACCGGGACCCGGCGCGAGCTGGCCTTTTCCGCCGGGCTGGAGGTGGAGCGGGGCGGCCGGGTGGACGCGGACGGCCGCCTGGACCTGGCGAGCCCCGCCCGGTCGTACGACGTGCGGGCGCGCTTCGCCGGCTTCGACGCGCACGCGGTGACGCTCCGCGCCCCGGCCACGCGGCTCACCGGCACCGCCTCCGCCGTGGGGCGCGGCACCGACCCCGCCACCATGAGCGCCACGCTCGCCGCCGACCTCGCCGGCGCGCGGGTGGGGAGCACCGAGGTGGACGAGGTGCGCCTCCTCGCGCGCCTGGCCGGCGGTCTCGCCAGCGTGGAGCGCGGCACGGTACGGCTGGGTGGGGCGCTCGCCGAGGCGCAGGGGAGCTTCGGGCTGGTGGCGGGGCGCAGCGGGACGCTCGCCTACCGCGTGCGGGTGGACACCCTCGCCCGCTTCGCCGGGCTGGTCCCCGCCGACACCGCCCGCGTCCGCCCCCGCCCCGCCGGGATCGCGCGCGCGATCGAGCAGGCGCGGGCGGACTCGCTGCGCGTGGCCCGAGCCACGGAGGTGGAGCGCGCCGCCACCGGCCTCCCGGCGGAGCCGCGCCTGCAGGTGGACACCGCGCAGGCCATCGCCCGCGACTCGCTCGCGGGGAGCCTGGACGCCTCCGGGACGCTGGCCGGCAACGTGGAGCGCTTCGACCTGCGCGGCGTCGCGGCCATGCGCGAGCTGGTCGCCTTCGGGAGCTCCGTGGGGAACGGCCGGGTGGCGTACACCTGGCTCAACGCCCCCACCCCGCGCTCCGACCTGTCGCTGGACGCGCAGCTGGACCGGGTGCAGGTGAGGGGCTTCGAGCTGGACAGCGTGGGCGCGCGGGTGCGCTACGCCGGGAGCCGGGCCGCGGGGAACGGGACCGTGGACCTGCTGGTGCGGCAGGACCCGCGGCGCGACTACCGCGCCACCGCCGCCTTCGCGCTGTCGCCGGAGCGCAGCGAGGTGCGCTACTCCGCCCTCACCCTGCGCTTCGACACCACCACCTGGCGCGCGCCCCGCCCCGGCGCCGTGAGCTGGGCCGGGAGCGGGGTGGAGGTGCGCGACGTGGAGCTGCTGAGCGGCGGCGGCGGGCGCATCTACGCCGACGGCCGCCTCCCCACCGAGGGGCCGGCGGACCTGCGCCTCGCGGTGGACCGCCTGCAGGTGGGCGACGTGCTCGCGCTGGTGCAGGACTCGCTCCGGGTGCGCGGGCTCCTTTCACTGGACGCGCAGCTCCGCGGCACCGGCCGGAACCCGGTGATCTCCGGGACCGCCGGGCTGGTGGAGGCGGTGGTGGACACGGTCCGCGTCCCCGACGCCCGGGCGCGCTTCGCCTACGCCGACCGCGTGCTGCGCGGCGACGCCGAGCTCCTGCAGGGAGGGCGCGTCCTGCTCACCGCGGACGGCCGCCTTCCCGTGGACCTGGCGCTTTCCGGGGTGCAGGGGCCCCGCTTCGCCGCCGACGCACCGCTGGTGCTGGACGTCCGCGCCGACAGCCTGCCGCTGGAAGCGCTCCCCAGCTTCACCACCGCCGTGTCCGACGTGCGCGGGCGCGTCGTGGGCTCGCTCGCCGTGCGGGGGACGCGGGCGGACCCGGACGTCCGCGGCGTGGTGAGCCTGGACCTGGGCTCGCTGCGGCTGGTGCAGCCGGGGGTGGAGCTGCGCGACGTCGCCGGAACGGTGCGGGTGGCGGGCGACACCGCCGTGGTGGACTCGCTCACGGCCCGCAGCCGCCGCGGCACCCTTCGCGTCGCGGGCGGGCTGGACCTCGCCACCCTCACGCAGCCCGGCTTCGACCTGCAGCTCAGCGCCCGCGACGCGCGGGTGCTGGACAACGAGATGGGCAAGGTGGAGGCGGACGCCGACCTGGCGCTGGACGGCCCCTGGACCGCCGCCCGCGTCACCGGGGCGCTCCGGGTGCGGCGCGGCGTGGTGTACGCCCCGGAGACCGGCGTGCCGGAGCGCATCGACATCGACGCGCCCTCCGTGACCGCGCTGGGCGACACCGCGGCGCTGCGGGTGCTCCCCGTGCAGAACGCGCTCCTGGCCAACCTGCGCGTGGACGTGGACGTGTCCATCGCCCCCGACACCTGGGTGCGCAACACGCAGGCGAACGTGCAGGTCTACACCCCGGCGGAGACCGGGGCGCTCACCGTCAGCATGGACCGCGCGACCCAGTCGCTGGCGCTGCGGGGCACCGTCAACACCGAGCGCGGCGAGTACACCTTCGCCGGGCGGCGCATCCGCCTGACGCAGGGCTCCGTGCTGTTCCTGGGCCGGTCCCCCATCAACCCCGTCCTGCAGCTCAAGGCCGAGCAGGAGGTGAGGCTCCCCAACCGCCCCGCCTTCGCCATCCAGCTCCTGGTGGGCGGCACGCTCCAGGCGCCCCGCCTCACGCTGCAGAGCAACGCGCAGCCGCCGATCTCCGAGTCGGACCTGCTCAGCTACTTCGCCTTCGGCGAGTCCACCACCTCGCTCCTGCAGCCCCAGGCGGGCGGAAGCCTGGGCGGGCGCTCCGGCGGGGGCGGCATGCTGCTGGGCTCCGTGGGGGCGCTCGCCACGCAGCAGCTGGGCGCCACGGCGGTGGGCACCGTGGTGGACCAGATCGAGCAGCAGGCGCGCCGCTCGCTCAACCTGGACGTGTTCAACGTCACCCCCGCCCCGCTCCCGCCGGAGCTGGCCCTGCAAGGCTACTTCAACGTGTTCCGCGGGGCGCAGTTCGAGGCGGGGCGCTACCTGAGCAGCCGCTGGTACGTCGCCGGGCAGGGGCGCACGGCGGCCGTCTTCCCGGGCGTGCGGGTGGAGTACCGCACCCTCACCGGGTTCCAGTGGGTGACGAGCTGGGAGCCCCGCTACCTGTCGCAGCAGCCTTCCCTGACCGTGGACCAGTCGCCGGCCACGACCAACGTGTTCGGGGCGTTTCTCCAGTGGCAGCGGCGGTTCTGAAAAGCTTTCAACTGCGGGGTTGGGCGTGCCCCCGGCTGGCGCCGGGGTCGGGCTTCGGCTCCGTAGGGCTGCAAACAACGCAGCCCAACGGAGTCGAGCCCCGGCAAACTGCCGCCGGGTCTCGCCCCTTCGGGCCGCAATCCCTCACGCAACTTCATACGCAGCCGCAACATCCAGCAGTTGCCCCCTCTCCCAGAATTGGGAGAGGGTGGCGGCTCTAAGGCCGCCGGGTGAGGGCTCTTCGGGCCGTAATCCCGCCGGCGGCTTACACGGCGAGCGCGGGTCGCTCCTGGCGGATGTGGGTCAGGTACTCGTACTGGCTGGGAAGCGAGCGCACCAGGAACTCCGCCTTCCTGCGGATCTGCGCGAACATCTCCTTCGCCTGGCCCTCGTCCAGGTAGTCCAGGGCGGCGAGGTAGGTGTCGGGCTCGTAGTTGAGCCCCAGCAGCATCACCGACCACGAGTATGCCTCGAAGCCGTGGAACGACGGGTAGATGTTGCGGATGCCGGGGAGCCGGGCCTTCCAGATCCGCATGCGCTCGGCGAGCTCCTCCGGCAGCGGGACGTTCCTCGCGGCAACCCAGTACGGCGTGTCGTCACGATCGCCCGCGCAGTAGTGGATCGTGAGGAACTGCCGCACACCGTCGATGCACTGGTTGATCGTCTGGTTGTAGCTGCGGGCCATGTTCGGGTCGACCTGCGCCTCCCGCGGGAAGTGGTTCACCAGCTCCTCGATCCCGTGCTGGATGAAGAAGATCCCCGTGGACTCGAGCGGCTCCACGAACCCGCTGGAAAGGCCGATGGCCACGCAGTTCTTCACCCACGAGTCGCGGCTGCGGCCGATGCGCATCTTGATGTGGCTGGCCGCGCAGTCCTTTGCGTCGGGCCCCAGGAATTCCCGGAACTCGCGCTCGGCCTCGTCCGGGCTGGCGAACTGGCTGCAGTAGACGTAGCCGGTGCCGTCGCGCCCGTAGAGCGGGATGTTCCACGACCACCCCGCGTCCAGCGCGTGCGCGGTGGTGTACGGCTTCATCCCCACCTTCTCCACGTCCCTGGGCACCTGGATGGCGATCGCGCTGTCGTTGAGCAGCGTGTCGTTGAAGCTGATGAACGGCTCGTTCAGCGCCTTGTTGATGAGCAGCCCGCGGAAGCCGGTGCAGTCCACGTACAGGTCCGCGGCGAGGAAGCCGCTGTCCCTGGTGTGCACGCCCGCGATGTTTCCCTGCTCGTCCAGGGCGACCTCCGTCACGTCGTCGACGATTCGCTTCACTCCGCGCCCGGTCGCATAGCCCTGCAGGTACAGGGCGAGCTCCGCGGCGTTGAAGTGATAGGCGTAGGGGTACTGGACCTTGTGGCCGACGATGATCGCGTTGGGGACGGGCTTTCCGTCGTCGAAGTAATCCTGGACCTCCTCGTCGTAGACCGTCCCGTCGAAGAAGCGGGGCGAGCGCATCGCATCGCAGATGTGCGGGGTCACGAAGCAGGAGTAGTCGAACGGCTCCCCGTTCCGCAGCTTCAGCCACCACTCCGCCGCCGTCATTCCGCCGGCCGTCTCGTAGCGCTGGAACGGGTGGTAGAAGTGGGTCTTCTCCTTGGTCCAGTTCTGGAACCGGATCGCGAGCTTGTAGCCCGCGCTGCAGTGCGGCATCCAGTCGCTCTCGCGCAGGTCGAGGAAGTCGAAGAAGAGCTTCAACGTGCTGAACGTGGCCTCGCCCACGCCGACGGTCTTCACCACCCCCGACTCGATGAGCGTGATGTCCACGTCCGTGAACGCCTTGGAAAGGTACGACGCGGTCATCCAGCCGGCGGTTCCACCACCGACGATCAGCAATTTCATGTTTTTTTCGGGAGGGTTGGGGGCTGAGTCCGGATCCTCCTCATCGCGCACGGGGATTCTCCGGTGGCGGAAGATCTGTCGGACCGGGGTCGGCGGACGGCGTTCGGGGTGATCAGGCCGGCGGGACATCCTCCGCGGCCCGGGCAGACGAGGTCCGGGTCCGGCGGGCGTGGCTGGTGTATTGCGTTCCCTTGCGGACACGATGGAGCAGTGATCTAGCGTACCGAACCCGGCGATCCGTGTCAAGAACCGGAGGGCGGCACCGCCGCTTACCGGACCGCGCCACGGATCCCGTCACCCGCCTTTCCCCTCCTGGGCCCGCACGCGCGGCAGGGTGAGCGTGAAGGTGGAGCCCACCCCGGGCGTGCTTTCCACGGTCAGTTCTCCGTCCATCGCGCGGGCGAGCTCGCGGCTGATCGCCAGGCCAAGACCCACGCCCTGCTGGCTGTCCTCCACGAGGCCGGCGCGGCGGTCCACCTGCACGAACGGGTCGAAGATCGCGTCCAGCTTTTCGGGTGGGATGCCGCGGCCCGTGTCCGTCACGCGGACGTGCACGACGTCGCCCCGCCCCTCGGCGCCCAGGGTGACCCGTCCGCCGGGCCGGGTGAACTTCACCGCGTTGGCGAGCAGGTTGATCAGCACCTGCTGGATCCGCTCCGGGTCGCCGAGGGCGGACAGATCCGGCGCGCACGGCTCGCAGCTGTACACCAGGTCCCTGGCGTGCACCTGCGGGGCGATCAGCGGCTCCATCGCCTCCAGGAGGCGTCCCACGGCGACCTCCGCGCACTCGATCTCCAGCCGTCCCGCTTCCAGCTTGGCGAAGTTGATCACGTCGTTGATCAGCGAGAGCAGGACCTCCTGGTTGCGCTTGATCCGCCCCAGCGCCGCGTGCTGGGCGTCCGTCACGGGGCCGTGGATCCCCAGGCTCACCAGGTCCAGGTAGCCCGCGATCGCGTTGAGGGGCGTGCGGAGCTCGTGGCTCATGCTGGCCAGGAACTCGCTCTTCGCCCGGTTCGCCTCCTCCGCCTCCCGCGTCTTGTCGCCCAGCTCCTCGTTGGCCTGCTGCAGCTCCTCGTTGATCGCCTCGGTTTCCGCCTGGAGCTCCTGCAGCTCCGTCGCCTGCTGCTCCACCTGCTGGCGCGCCCGGACCTGGTCGGTCACGTCCACCCCGTGCACGAGGATGCCGGTCACGGAGCCGTCCGGATCGAACAGCGGCTGGTACACGAAGTTCACGAACACCTGGTCCATCGCCCCGTCGCCGCGGCGGTCCAGGAGGATCGGCATCTCGTCGGCGACGAACGCCTCGCCCGTGCGGCACACCCGGTCCAGCAGCCCGGGTATCCCCTGCTCCACCACCTCCGGGAGGGCCTCCGCGAGCGGCCTCCCCAGGATGTCCGGCCTGCCGACGTGCCGGAGGTACATGGGGTTGGCGCTCTCGAACACGAAGTCCGGGCCGCGGAGCGTGGCGATGATCGCCGGGGCCTTGGCGAAGATCTCGCGGAGCCGCGCCCCGGCGGCTTCGGCTTCCGCGCTCGCCCGCTCGGCCTCCTCGCGCAGCGTCCGCTCCCGCTCCGCCGCCGCGCGGCGCACGCGCGCCAGCTCCAGGTGGGCGCCCACCTTGGCGGCCAGCTCCCGGGCGGAAAAGGGCTTGACCAGGTAGTCGTCGGCGCCGGCCTCCATCCCCTCGATCCGCGACTCCTCCCCCGCCCGCGCGGACAGGAGGAGGACGGGGATCTCGCGGGTGCGGGGATCCGCGCGGAGCTCCCGGAGGAGCTCGAACCCGTCGAGCCCCGGCATCATCACGTCCGAAAGCACCAGGTCCGGCACCCGCCGCCGGACGGCTTCCAGCGCGGCGGCCCCGTCCGCCACGGCCTCCACGCCCCACTGCCGGCCGAGCAGGCGGCTCAGGTAGTCGCGCATGTCCGCGTTGTCGTCGGCCACCAGGATCGTGGCGCGCCGGCCCCGGGGAGTGCCGGAGGCGGCGGGATCCCCGTCCAGGACCGCGTCGCCGGCGGGGACCTCGTCCGCGCCGGGGGCCGCGGACGCGCCGTCCCCCGGCATCCAGCGCAGCGCCTCCTCCACGAACGCCGAGGCGCTCCGGCTTTCCGCGGCCCGCGGCCGGGCCGCCGCGACCGGCTCGGCGGCGGGGGCGCGGGACCCGGTGGGCACCCGCACCGTGGCCGTGGTGCCCGCGCCCGGCGCGCTTTCCAGCGTGATCGCGCCCCCGTGCAGCGCCACCAGCTCCTTTACCAGCGCGAGCCCGATCCCGGTCCCCTCGTGCGTGCGCGACAGCGCGCCCTTGACGCGGTGGAAGCGGTCGAAGACGTGCGGGAGCTCCTGTTCCGGGATCCCGGCGCCCGTGTCCCTCACCTTCAGCTCCACGTGGTCGCCGGCCGCGTGCAGGGCGACGGCGACCCCGCCCTCGAAGGTGTGCTTGAACGCGTTGGAAAGCAGGTTCAGGACGATCTTTTCCCACATGTCGCGGTCCACGTGCACCGGCTCCGGCAGCGGCGGAGCGTCCACCGCGAAGCTCAGCCCCGCGCGCTCCATCGCCGAGCGGAACAGGCTGGCCAGGTCGCGCGTGTAGGCGGCGAGGTCCACCGGCTCGAAGGACGCCTGCACGCGCCCGGCCTCGATGCGGGAAAACTCGAGCAGGGTGTTGACCAGCTTCTGGAGCCGCAGGCTGCTCCGCCGCACCGTTTCCCAGCGGGCGCGCTCCGCCTCCGGGAGGGCGGGGTCGGAAACGGCCTCCTCCGCGGGCGCCGCGATCAGGGTGAGCGGGGTGCGGAACTCGTGGGAGATGTTGGTGAAGAAGGCGGTCTTCGCCCGGTCCAGCTCCGCCAGCGCCTCGGCGCGCCCCCTCTCGTCCTCGTAGGCGCGGGCGTTGGCGATCGCCGTGGCGATGTGGTCGGCGGCGCGCTCGGCGAACGCGCGGTACTCGTCGTCCAGGGCGCGGCGCGGGCTGATCCCGGCCACGAGGAAGCCGGCGGGGCTCCCCGGCCGGGTCGCGAGGGTGATGGGCACGACGAGCGCGCGCTCGGCCGGCTCGGGCCAGGGCCCCCCCGGCGGAGCGGCGTCGAACTTCTCCGCGATGTCCTCGACGGCCACCATGCGGCCCGTCTCCAGGACCGGCCCCAGGGGCCAGGGCGCGTCCGCCACGGCCACCGAGACGGGGCTGGCGGGCCCGCCGGGCGCGACGCCCGCGGCGCCCGCGAGCCGCGCGCGGGGCTCGCCGCCCTCGTCGTCGAGCAGGTACAGGAGGCAGAACGGCAGGTCCGCCGACGCCTCCCCCAGCGCCACGGCGGCGAGCCGGCAGGCCTCCTCCGCGGACTGCGCCCCCGCCGTGCGCTCGGCGAGCTCGCGAAGCACGCGCGTCCTCCGCTCCCCCACCACGCGGAAGGTGGTCTCCACCACCGCGTTGAAGATCCCCTCGATGCGCCCGCCCTCGCCGGGGATGGGGCTGAAGGTGAAGTTGAAGTAGCACTCCTCGGTGTAGCCGTGCCGGCGCATGGGCAGCAGCTCGTCCTCCTGCCAGATCCCCTCGCCGGTCCCCAGGACGCGCTCGAAGAGCGGACCGATCGAGTCCCAGATCTCGGGCCACACCTCGCGGCCCGGGCGGCCCAGCGCCCAGGGGTGCTTGACGCCGGGGATGGGGCTCCACGCGTCGTTGTACAGCAGGGCGAGCTCGGGACCCCAGTACAGCGCGATGGGATAGCGCGAGTGGAGGCAGATGCCGAGCGCGGAGCGCAGGCTCTGCGGCCACCCCGCCGCGGGGCCGAGCGGCGTGGACGACCAGTCGTGCGCGCGCATGAGCGCGCCCATCTCGCCGCCACCGGGGAGCCCCACGTCGGATGGCGAGGCCGGTCGCCTGGTGTTCTCGGTCATGATCGGCGGTTCTCGGATTCGGTTGCTCCGGTCGGTCCCGGCGTCCCTCTGGCTACATCCGTGCCTGCCCGGTCGCGGGGTGAGAGGATAGCGAGGAAAGGCGAGGCGCGCGAGGTGAGCGGCCGAAGCGGGCTGAAGGGAAGGGTTCGGGCGTGCCCCCGGCTGGCGCCGGGGTCGGGCTTCGGCTCCGTAGGGCTGCAAACGACGCAGCCCAACGGAGTCGAGCCCCGGCGGAAACTGCCCCGCCGGGTCTCGCCCCTTCGGGCCGAAATCCCTCACGCGGGGTGGGCGCCGGCGTCCGCTAGCCGCCCGCCGGGGGCGGGGACGCCCATGCGGCCGTGACGACGTAGCCGTCCGCGACCAGGAACTTGCCCTCGATCGGGGCGGCCATCCGGGCGCTCACGTCCGCCGGCAGCGAGGTCGGCCGCCACGTGCCCGCGTCGGCGTCGACGCCGATCTCCACCTCCAGGAAGTCGATGAAGCGCCGCGCGCGCGGGAAGAGCACCTTGTAGAGCGCCTCCTTGGCCGAAAAGACCAGCTTGTGCGGGTCCACCCCGGCGCCCGCCCAGGCGGACGCGCCGCGAAGCTCGTCCGGCGTGCAGATCAGCCCGCGCACCTCCGGGTCCAGCGGGTCCCCCACCTCCAGGTCGATCCCCAGGCCCAGGAGGTGGTCCTTTCTGGCCACCGCGGCCAGGCAGAGCTCGCCGCCGTGGCTGATCGTGCCGACGAGCCCGTCCGGCCACACCGGCTCCCGCTGCGGCCCCACCGGAACGGGGTGCGGCGGCACGCCCAGCGCCGCCATCGCGGCGCGGGCGCACAGGCGGCCGGTCGAGAACTCCCGCGTCCGCTTCGCGACGGCGCGCGCGACGGCTTCGCGCTCCACCGGGAACAGGGAGCCGGCGGCGTCGCCGATCTCGCGCACGTCCAGCGCCACGCCCGCGGGGAGGAGGGCCGCGATCCGGCCGGCCATCCGGCGGGCGCTGATGTCATTTTCGGGAAAGGTGTCCACGGTCGATCTCGTCACCCGTTCGGTGGTGTTCTCATGGCAGGACTTTCCGGTTCGCGGCCGCGAGACCGATCCCGCGCGACAGCGCCCGTCCGAGGAATTCTACGTTGGGTGCCTCCATCATGGACAGGTGGGTTCCCGGCACCGGCGTCGCGCGGATCGACACGTCGTCCAGCAGGGCCTGCCAGCCGCGCCACGGATCGGCGCCGGCGTCGTCCCGCGCGGGGAACAGGTGGACCGGAAACGGAACCGGCCGGGGACTGTACCCACGCAGGCTGAGGAGGGAAGTGCGCAGACGGTCGTGGACCTCCCGCACTTCGTCCGGCGTGAGGTGCCCCGGGAGCAGCCCCGTCTCCCGCCGTGGGGCGGCGAGCGCCCCCGGGTCCGCCTCCCAGGCGGCGGATGCCCGATCCTCCGGCCCGGTGCGGACGGCCGATGGATGGTAGGTGTCGATCATCCCCAGGAACTCGACGGCCTGGTCCTGGCCGACGAGCTGCGCGGCCATCTCGTAGGCTAGAATCCCGCCGAAGGACCAGCCGGCCAGGCGGTACGGGCCCACGGGCTGGACCTCGCGGACCATCCGCACCAGCCGGGCCGCCATGGCCTCGACCGTATGGAGAGGGGGCTCGTCGCCGGACACCGGCGGCAGCGCGTACACCGGGAGCTCCTCGCCGAAGTGAGGATGCAGCGCCTGCGCGTACGCGACCGACCCCCATCCGTCGTGGACCAGGAACAGCGGCGGCTCCGATCCGGCCGGCCGGACGGGGATTGCCCGGCGGAGCCGGCCCGGCCCGTCGTTTCCTTCGCGGAGGTTTTCCACCGGGTTCTCCGCGGCGCCCGAAAGGTGGCGCGCCAGGTCGGCCACGGTGACGTGCTCGAAGAAGTCCAGCACCCGCACGCTCCTCCCCAGCGCCGCCTCCAGCAGCCGCGCCGCCCGGACCACCAGGAGCGAGTTTCCGCCCAGGTCGAAGAAGCTGGTGCCCACCCCGATCGCCGGGGCGCCGAGCACCTCCGCCCACACCGCGGCGATGGCGCGCTCCAGCTCCGTCCGCGGCTCCTCGTCGGCCGGCGCGGCGGCGGATTCCGGATCCGGGAGCGCCCGCCGGTCCACCTTGCCGTTGGGGGTGAGCGGGAGCGCGTCCAGCACCACGAACGTGGCGGGTACCATGTACTCCGGGAGGGAGGCGCGCGCGTGCTCCCGCACCCCGGCCACGGCGACGTCCGCGTCCGCTTCCAGGTAGGCCACGATGCGGACGTCGTCCGGCCCGGCGGAGCCGCCGCGCACCACCGCGGCCACGCCGCGGACGCCGGGGTGGCGTCCCAGCACGGCCTCCACCTCGCCGAGCTCGATGCGGAAGCCGCGCACCTTGACCTGGAAGTCCGTCCGCCCCAGGTACTCCAGCTCGCCGTCCGGCCGGCGCCGGACCCGGTCCCCCACCCGGTACATCCGCGTCCCCGCGGGCCCGAACGGGTCGGGGAGGAAGCGCTCCGCGGTGAGCTCCGGGCGGCCGGCGTAGCCCCGGGCCAGGCCGTCCCCGGCCAGGTACAGCTCGCCGGCGAGCCCGCCGGGCACCGGCTGCAGTTCCTCGTCGAGCACCAGCGCCCGCGTGTTCGCCACCGGGCGCCCGACCATGACGCGGTCCGCGTCGCGGGGGACCAGCGCGAAGGTCGAGTAGGTGGTGTCCTCCGTGGGGCCGTACGCGTTGCCGATCCGGTCCAGCGTGCCGAGCGCGTGGAGCGCCCGCGCCAGCTCCGCCGGGAGCGGCTCCCCGCCCAGGACGAGCGTCTTCACGCTCGCCGGGATGCCGCCGGCGCGCAGCAGCTCGGCGGCGGCGGTGGGGACCATGCTCGCGTACGCCACCGGCTCGCGCACGCTCGCCAGCTCCAGCGCGTTCTCCACCAGGACCAGCTTCCCGCCCCAGCACAGGGTGCCGAAGACCTCGGCGACGCTGACGTCGAAGTTGACCGAGGTGGCGAAGAGGGCGCAGGCCCGCTCCTCGTCGGAAACCATCTCGCGCAGCCAGTGCAGCAGCACGACCGTCGACGAATGGCGGATCATCACCCCCTTGGGCCTCCCCGTGGAGCCCGAGGTGAAGATCACGTGCGACAGGTTCTCGGGCCCCGCGCCGCTCTCCGGCGCCACGTCCGGTCCGGCGTCGATCGCGGCCCGGGCGGCGTCGAGCACGAGCAGGGGCGTCCCCTCCGGGAGCGCGCCGGCGAGGCGGCCGGAGGTGAGGACCAGGGCGACTCCCGCGTCCTCCTGCATGTATGCCAGGCGCTCGCGGGGGTACGCGGGGTCGAGCGGGACGTACGCCCCACCCGCCTTGAGGATGGCGAGCATGGCGGCCACCAGCCCCGGGCCGCGCTCCAGGCAGATGCCCACCCGGGTCTCCGGGCCCACGCCCAGGCCGCGGAGGTGGCTGGCGAGCCGGTTGGCGGCGCGCTCCAGGGCGGCGTAGTCCAGGATCCCGCCCGCGTGGACCAGCGCGGGAGCGTGGGGAGTGCGCGCCGCCTGCGCCGCGAACAGGTCGTGCACGCGCAGCCCCGCCGGGTAGTCGCGGAGCGGGCCGCTCGACCCCGCAACCAGGCTCTGCCGCTCCGCCTCCGACACGAGCGGAAGCCCGAGCACCGGGCGCCCGGGGTCCGCGGCCGCAGCCCCCAGCAGCAGGGCGTACGCCCCGGCGACGCGCTCCAGCGTGGACGCGTCCCACAGCTCCTCCCGGTAGGTGAACACGACCCCCATCCCGCCGTCCCCCTCCGCCACCGCCACGTCCAGGTCGAACTTGGCCGCGCCGCCGCCCGACGGGTACGATTCCACCGCCAATCCTCCCCACGGCCGCGGGCCGCCGGCGCCGTCGTTGACCGCGAACATCACCTGGAAGAGCGGCGTGTGGCTGAGGCTCCGCTCCACCCGCAGCTCGTCGACCAGGCGCTCGAACGGCACCTCCTGGTGCTGGTACGCCCCCAGCGTCCCTTCCCGCACCCGCCCCAGCAGCTCGCAGAACGCGGGGTTCCCAGACACGTCGGTCCGCAGCGCGAGCGTGTTGACGAAGAAGCCGATCAACCCCTCCGTTTCCCGCCGCGTCCGCCCCGCGATCGGCGTGCCCACCACCACGTCCTTCTGCCCGGACCAGCGCGCCAGCAGCAGGTCCAGCGCGCACAGCAGCACCATGTACGGCGTGGCTCCCTCGCGCCGCGCCAGCTCCCGCACCCCCTCCGCCGTCCGGGGCGGGAGCGCGCGGAGCACGCGCCCGGTGCGCGGGCCCGGCACCGCCGGGCGGGCGCGGTCCGTGGGGAGCTCCAGCACGGGGGGCGCCCCCTCCAGCCGCTCGCGCCACCAGGCGATCTGCCGCTCCATGGCCTCGCCCGCCAGCCAGGTGCGCTGCCACACCGCGAAATCGGCGTACTGCACCGGCAGCTCCGGCAGCGGCGAGGATTCGCCGCGCGCGAACGCCTCGTAGAGCGCGCTCAGCTCGCCGAAGAGCACCCCCATGCTCCAGCCGTCGCTGACGACGTGGTGCATGGCCAGCACCAGCACGTGCTCCTCCGCCGCCAGGCGCAGCAGGTGGGTGCGCAGCAGCGGCCCCCGGCGCAGGCCGAAGGGACGCCGCGCCGCTTCCCGCACCCGCCGGCCGGCCTCGACGTCGCGCCGCTCCGCGGGCAGGCGCGACAGGTCGGCCAGCTCCAGCCGCGCCGCGCCCGCGGGGTGCACCACCTGGAAGGGGACTCCTTCGGTCTCGCCGAACGTGGTGCGCAGCGCCTCGTGCCTGCGCGCCACCTCGCCGAGCGCGCGCTCCAGCACGCGCGCGTCCAGCGGCCCGCGCAGCCGCAGCGCGGACGGCATGTGGTAGGCGGTGCTCCCCGGCTCCAGGTGGTCGATGAACCACAGCCGCTGCTGCGCGAACGACAGCGGCAGCGGCGCATCGTCCCGCGGCACCGGCACCAGCGGCGGGATCCCGGCGTCCGCCGCCGCCTCCGCCCGGAGCGCCTCCACGCGGCGCGACAGCTCCGCCAGCGTCGGCGCCTCGAACACCGTCCGCAGCGGCAGCTCGGTGCGGAACGCTTCCCGCACCCGGGAGACCAGCTGCGTGGCGAGCAGGGAGTGGCCGCCCCGCTCGAAGAAGTTGTCCGCCCCGCCGACGCGCTCGATCCCCAGCACCTCCGCCCAGATCCCCGCCATCCGCTCCTCGGCGGGGGTGCGCGGCGCCACGTACTCTCCCTCCCGCGCGCCCGCCGTCTCGGGCGCGGGGAGCGCGGCGCGGTCCACCTTGCCGTTGGGGGTGACGGGCAGCGCCTCCAGCACCACGAAGGCGGAAGGGAGCATGTACTCCGGCAGCCGCGCGCGCACCGCGGCGCGCAGCGCCGGCGTCAGCGCGCGCATCCGCCGGCCCCACTGCGCGTCGTTGGCGTACGCCTCCCAGGGCCGCCCGTCGTCCTCCTCCGCCGGGAAGGCGGCGATGCCGCCCGCCGGACCGAAGAGCACGTCCAGCGTCCCCGCCGCGCCGGGCCGCACCTCCACGGCGCGGCCGGTCTCCTCGCCAAGCGCGAAGAGCGCGTCGGGGCGGATCCCGCGGGCGGGCCCGGCGTCCGGGAGCGCCCGCACGCCGCCCGCCGTCGCCGGGGCGTCCGCGGCGTGGATCCGCTCCAGCGCGCGGACGTGCTCCCGCACCCGCGCATCCGGCACCCCGCGGACCAGCAGCGCCGACGCGCTCCCCTGGATCCGCGCCCGCAGCCCGGCGGCGTCCTCGCCGTCCCACCGGCGGACGACGGGCTCCGCCGTCCCGGCGGTCTCCGCGTCCAGGTGGAGGACGACGTCGTAGCGGAAGCGCGAAACCTCGTTGTCGTGCCCGCCCCGCTTCACCTGCACTTCCACGCGCCCGAGCCGCGGGATCCGCTCCCGGAGCGCCTCGAACAGCCCGGGGTCGACCAGCAGCTCCTGCTCCTCCGCCATGCCGCGCCGCACCCGCTCCCGCAGCCGGCCGATGGACAGCTCCTCCGGCGCGCGCGCCAGCTCGACCGACACGTGGAAAGCCCCGAGCAGCCGCAGGCTGCGCACGTCCCCCACGAAGATCCGCCCGCCGGGCCGCAGCGCCGCCGCGGCGCCTTCCAGGACGCGCAGCAGGTAGTCGACGCCGGGGAAGTACTGGGCGACGGAGTTGAGGACGACGGTGTCGAAGCCCGCCCCCGCGAGCTCCGCCAGCGCGTCCGCCTCGCGCTCCGACAGCGTCACCCGCGGGAGCCCGGCGAGGTGGCCGCGCACGTGCTCCAGCGCCGCGCCCGAGAAGTCCGTCCCGTGGTACTCCGCGACGTGCGGCGCCACGCGGAAGAGCAGCAGCCCCGTCCCGCACCCGATCTCCAGCACGCGCTCCGGCCGCAGCGCGAGGATGCGCTCCACCGTGCGATCGACCCACTCGGCCATCTCCCCGCGCGGGATGGGCTCGCCCGTGTAGCTGCTGTTCCAGCCCGTGAGCCGCAGGGTGGGATCGTCTTCCTCCTCGTCCTGCGCGTACGTGTCGTCGAACAGCGTTTCCCAGGCGGCCACCTGCTCGACCGCGCTTTCCGCGACGTGCGGCAGCTCGGCGGCGGCCCGGGGGACGACGTAGGCGACCAGGCGCCGCTCGCCGGGACGGTCCTCCCGCGCCAGGACGACGGCCTCCCGGACGTCGGGCTGCTCGCGCAGCACGGCCTCCACCTCCGCAGGCTCGATGCGGAAGCCGCGCACCTTGACCTGCTCGTCCAGGCGGCCCAGGAACTCCAGCACCCCGTCCGGACGCCAGCGCGCGCGGTCTCCCGTGCGGTAGGCGCGCTCGCCGTCGATGGAAACGAAGCGGTCCCCGGTCAGCTCGGGCCGCCGGAGGTAGCCGCGCGCGACGCCGCCGCCCGAGATCCACAGCTCGCCGGGGACGCCCAGGGGCGCGAGCTCGCCGCGGGGCCCGCACACGCGCAGACGCACGCCGGGGAGCGGGGACCCGAGCGGGTGCCCATCGACGGCGCCCCCCACCGGGTGCGTGGAGCAGATGATGGCCGCCTCGGTGGGCCCGTACAGCACCACGGCCGCGGCGTCGGGGAAGACTTCGCGCATCTCCCCCAGCAGGTCGGGCGGCACGGCGTCCCCGCCCACCAGCAGGAGCCGCAGCGAGGGAAGCCTTTCCCCGCGGCGCACGGCCTCCACCACCTGCCGCATCAGCGCCGGCACGGCGTGCAGCACGCTCACGTCGCCCGCGGCCTCCACCAGCGCCGCCGGGTCCCGCGCGACCGCGTGCGGGACGATCCGCACCGCGCCGCCGGCCAGGACCGGCGTGACCAGCTCCAGCAGCGAGATGTCGAACGCGGTGGAAGCGAGCGCCGCCACCACGTCCCCCGCCCCGAAGCCGAGCAGGCGGAGCGCGCCGCGAAGCGTGTGCGCGAGCTGCGCGTGCTCCACCATCACCGCCTTGGGGGTCCCCGTCGATCCCGACGTGTAGATCAGGTAGGCCAGGTCGCCCGGCAGGACTTCCGCCGCCGCCGCGCCGTCCTCCTCCGCGCCCCCCCGGTCCAGCAGCACCACCTCCACCCCCCGCTCCGGCAGCGACGCGGCCAGCGCCGGCTCGGTGACCACCAGCTCCGCGCCCGAGTCGCCGAGCAGGAAGGCGAGCCGCTCCGCCGGGTGGGCGGGATCGAGCGGCAGGTAGACGCCGCCCGCCTTCCACACGGCCAGCAGCGCCACGAGCACCCCCGGGCCGCGCTCCAGGCACACGGCGACCGCCGTCCCGGTCCCCACGCCGAGGCCGCGCAGGCGCCGGGCGAGGCACCCGGCCCGCGCGTCCAGCTCGGCGTAGGTGAGCGATTCCCCCTCGAACAGCACGGCCGGGGCGTCCGGCGTGCGGGCGGCCTGCGCCGCGAAAAGGGTGTGCACCGGGACGCCGCCCGCGTCCCCGGAGGCGGGACCGCTCCCGTACGCGAGGAGCGTCCGCGCCTCCTCCGGCGGCAGGACCGCCAGCCGCGACAGGCGCTCCTCCGGCGATGCGACGGCCGCCGTGAGCACGACCCGGTACTGCGCCGCGAAGCGCTCCATGGTGGCGGCGTCGAACAGCTCGGTCCGGAAGCGCAGGCTCCCGGCCAGCTCCTCGCCCACCTCCCTGAGGTCGAGCTCCAGGTCGAAGCGCACCGTGCGGATCTCGCTCCCCTGCGGCTCCACCCGGAGCCCGCCGAGGCCGCCCCCCCCGCCGGTGTGCATGTTCTGGAGCGCGAACATCACCTGGAAGAGCGGCGTGTGCGACAGCCCTCGCCCCGGGGCGACCTCCTCCACCAGCCGCTCGAACGGCAGGTCCTGGTGGGCGTACGCCCCCAGCGCCGTTTCCCGCACGCGGCCCACGAGCTCCCGGAACGGCGGGTCGCCGGAAAGGTCGATGCGCAGCGCGAGCGTGTTGACGAAGAAGCCGATCAGCCCCTCGGTCCCCGCCTGCGTGCGTCCCGCGATCGGCGAGCCGACGACCAGGTCCTCCTGCCCCGACCAGCGCGAAAGCAGCAGGTCCAGGGCGGCGTGCGCCGCCATGTAGAGCGTGGCCCCTTCGCGCCTGGCGAGAGCGCGGAGCCCGCGCGTGACGTCCGCGGGGAGGAGGAACACGTGCGAAGCGCCGCGCGGGCTCGCCACCGCGGGGCGCGGGCGGTCGGTGGGGAGCTCCAGCGCGGGGGGCGCGCCGCCCAGCCGCTCCCGCCACCAGTCGAGCTGGCGGCGGAGCGCCTCGCCCCGGAGCCAGCCGCGCTGCCACACGGCGAAGTCCGCGTACTGCACCGGCAGCGGCGGCAGCGGCGATGCCAGCTCCTCGCGGAACGCCTCGTACAGCGTGAACACCTCGTGGAAGAGCACGCCCATGCTCCAGCCGTCGCTGACGACGTGGTGCATGGTGAGCAGCAGCACGTGCTCCTCGCCGGCGAGGCGCAGCAGACGGGTGCGCAGCAGCGGACCGCGCTCCAGGTCGAAGGGGCGCGCCGCCTCCTCCCGCGCCAGGCGGCGCGCCTCGCGCTCGCGGGCCCGCGGCGCGAGCCCGGCGAGGTCCAGCACGGGCAGGTGCACCGGAGCCGCCGGGTGGACGACCTGCACGGCGCCCTGCTCCACGGGGCGGAAGGTGGTGCGCAGCGCCTCGTGGCGGCGCACCAGCCCGTCCAGCGCCCGCTCCAGGGCGCGCGCGTCGAGGCGCCCCCGCAGCCGGCCCGACCAGGGCATGTTGTAGCCGGCGCCCTCCGGGTCCATCCGGTGCAGGAACCAGAGCCGCTCCTGCGCGAAGGAGAGCGGCAGCGGCCCCTCCCTGCCGACGGGAGCGAGCGGCGGGAGCACGGCGCCCTCGCCCGCGCGCCGCTCCCCGTCGATCCGCGCCACCAGCTCCGCGACGGTCGGCGTCTCGAAGAGCATCCCGACCCGCACCTCGACGCCGAACACCTCCTGCATCCGGGCCGCCACCACCGTGGCCAGGAGCGAATGTCCGCCCAGGTCGAAGAAGTCGTCCCGCACCCCCACCCGCTCGGTCCCCAGCACCTCCGCCCAGATCCCCGCCGCCACCTCCTCCTCGGGCGTGCGCGGCGCCTGGTACCGCTCCTCCTCCCCGGCATACTCCGGCTCCGGCAGCGCCCTGCGGTCCAGCTTCCCGCTGGGCGTCAGCGGCAGCGATTCCAGCACCACGACCGCCGCCGGCACCATGTGCTCCGGCAGCCGCTCCGCCAGGTGCTCGCGGAGCGCGCCGGGAGCGACGGTCCCGCCCTCCGCCGCGACCACGTACCCCACCAGCCGCCGGTCGCCGGGGACGGCGGCCTCGCGCGCGACCACCACGGCCTCGCGCACGCCGGGGTGGCCCAGGAGGGCGGCCTCGACCTCGCCGGGCTCGATGCGGAAGCCGCGGATCTTGAGCTGCGCGTCCACGCGCCCCAGGAACTCCAGCTCGCCGTCCGCCCGCCACCGCACCCGGTCGCCCGTGCGGTACAGCCGCCCGCCCGCCTCCCCCCCGAGCGCGTCCGGGACGAAGCGCTCCGCCGTCAATGCCGGCCGCCCCAGGTAGCCGCGCGCAACCCCCGCGCCGCTCACGTGCAGCTCGCCCGCCACGCCCACCGGCACGGGCACGCCCCACGCGTCCAGCACGTACACGCGCGAATTCGCCACCGGCCGCCCGATGGGCGGCGCCTCTGCCACCCCCGGCTCGCACGCGTGCGCCGTGGTGTAGATGGTCGTTTCCGTGGGCCCGTACAGGTTCACCAGGCGCCGCCCGCGCGACCACCGCGCCGCGGTGTGCGCCGGGCAGCGCTCCCCGCCGGTGCTGAGGGTGCGCAGCGCCGGGAAGTCCGCCTCCGGCAGGGTGTCCAGCAGCGCGGGGGTGCTCACCCACACGTCGATCTCCCGCTCCCGCAGCAGCGCGCCCAGCCGCTCCGGGGACAGGACCACCTCGCGCTCGGCCACGTGCAGCGCCGCCCCGGAGAGCAGCGCCACGAACACCTCCAGCACCGAAGCGTCGAAGCTCAGCGAGGCCGCCTGGAGCACGCGGCTCCCCGGCGCGGCCCCCAGGGTCCGCACCGCGCGCGGGAGCAGGTGGGCGGCGTTGCCGTGCGTGACGACCACGCCCTTGGGCCTGCCCGTGGAGCCGGAGGTGTAGATCACGTACGCCGCGTTCTCCAGCGACACCCCCGGCGCGGGAGGCGCCTCGCCCTCCGCCGGGTTCGCCTCCCCGGGCGCGTCCAGGCGCACCCGCACCCCCTGGAAGGAGGGGAGGAGGTCGTGGGAAGCGGAATCGGCCAGCAGCACCGCGGCGCCGGAATCGTCCAGCATGTAGGCGAGGCGCTCGGCCGGGTAGGCGGGATCCAGCGGCACGTAGACGCCGCCGGCCCTGAGGATGCCCAGGATGCCCACGAGCATCCCGGGCGAGCGCTGCACGCACAGGCCCACGCGCACCTCCGCGGCGACGCCCAGGAGGCGGAGGGCGCGGGCCAGCCGCTCGGAGCGGTGTTCCAGCTCGGCGTAGGTGAGCGACTCGCCGTCGTGGACCAATGCCACGGCCCCGGGAGTGCGCGCGGCCTGCTCCGCGAACAGCTCGTGGATGCACGCCCGCGGGGGCTCGGCGGCGGTGGAGTTCCAGCCCTCCAGCACCTGCGCGCGCTCGCCGCCGCGCAGCAGCGACAGCTCCGAGAGGCGCCGCTCCGGATCCCCGGACATGGCCTCCAGCGTTGATTCCAGGTGCCCCGCCAGGCGCGCGACCGTGCCCGCGTCCCACAGCGCCTCCCGGTAGGCGAGGCTCGCCACGAGCCCCTCCTGCACCTCCACGAGCGTCAGCTCCAGGTCGTACTTCGCCACTCCCGCCCCGGCCCCGAACGATTCCACCTCCGCCCCGCCCAGCCGGCGCCGCTCGTCCGCGCCGGGCTGCTGCAGGGCGAACACGACCTGGAACACCGGCTCGTGCGTGAGGCTGCGCTCCACGCCCAGCTCCTCCACCAGGCGCTCGAAGGGAAGCTGCTGGTGCGCGTACGCCCCCAGCGCCGTCGCGCGCACCCGGTCCAGCAGCTCCCGCCAGGTGGGGTCGCCTCCCAGCTCCGCCCGCAGCGCCAGCATGTTGACGAAGAAGCCGATCAGCCCCTCCGTCTCGCGCTGCGTCCGGCCGTCGATGGGGCTGCCCACCACCACGTCGTCCCCGGCGGCCCAGCGCCCCAGCAGCGCCTGCCAGCCGGCGAGGGCGCTCATGAACAGCGTGGCCCCCTGTGCCCGCGACAGCGCCCGCAGCCCGTCGGCCACCCCGCGCGGCAGGGCGAAGTGGTGGCGCCCCGCGCGCGGGCTCTGCCCGGTGGCGCGCGGCCGGTCCAGGGGGAGCTCCAGAAGCGGGGGCGCACCGGCCAGGCTCCGCTTCCAGAAGGCGACGTGTGCCTCCAGGACCTCGCCGCCGAGCCAGGCGCGCTGCCAGAGCGCGAAGTCGGCGTACTGCACCGGCAGCCCGGGCAGCGGCGAGGGCTCGCCGCGCGCGAACGCCGCGTACAGCGCCCCCAGCTCGCGGAAGAGCACGCCCATGCTCCAGCCGTCGCTGACGACGTGGTGCATGGTCGGCAGCAGCACGTGGTCGTCCCCGCCCAGGCGCAGCAGCCCGGTACGGACGAGCGGCCCCGCGCGCAGGTCGAAGGGACGCCGCGCCTCTTCCCCGGCGAGCCGGCGGGCCTCGGCCTCGCGCTCCCCGGCGGCCAGACGCGAAAGGTCGGCCTGCTCCAGGCGCGCCGCGCCCGCGGGGTGCACCACCTGGAAGGGGACGCCCCCGGCCTCCCCGAACGTGGTGCGCAGCGCCTCGTGCCTGCGCACCACCTCGCCGAGGGCGCGCTCCAGCACGCGCGCGTCCAGCGGCCCGCGCAGCCGCAGCGCGGACGGCATGTTGTAGGCGGCGCTCCCCGGCTCCAGGCGGTCGATGAACCAGAGCCGCTGCTGCGCGAACGACAGCGGGAGCGGTCCGCCCCGCTCCGCCGGGACCAGCGGCGGCAGCCCGGGCGCCGCCGCGGCTCCGCCCTCGATCCGCTCCGCCAGCTCCGCGACCGTCTGCGCGTCGAAGACCACGCGCAGCGGGACCTCCACGCCCAGCACGGCGCGCACGCGCGACACCAGGCGCATGGCGAGGAGCGAGTGGCCGCCCAGCTCGAAGAAGCCGTCGTGGACGCCCACCCGCTCCACGCCCAGCAGCTCCGCCCAGATCCCCGCCAGCACCACCTCCGTGGAAGTCCGCGGCGCTGCGTAGGCCGCGGCGGCGGCGGAGCCCTCCGGCGCGGGGAGGGCCCTGCGGTCCACCTTGCCGCTCCCGGTCAGCGGGAGCGTTTCCAGCGGCACGAACGCGGACGGAGTCATGTACTCCGGCACGTACTCCCGAAGGTGCGCCCGCAGCTCGCGGACCGGCACCTCGTCCGCGGCGGGGACCACGTAGGCGACGATCCGCCGGTCGCCCGGCGCGTCCTCCCGCACCACGGCGACGGCGCGGCGGACGCCGGGGTGGCGCTCCAACGCCGCCTCGATCTCGCCCAGCTCGACGCGGAAGCCCCGCACCTTGACCTGGAAGTCGGTCCGCCCGAAGTACTCCAGCTCCCCCCCGGCCGACCGCCGCACCCGGTCCTGCACCCGGTACATCCGCGACCCCGCGGCCCCGAACGGGTCCGGGAGGAAGCGCTCCGCCGTCAGGTCGGGACGCCCGGCGTACCCGCGCGACAGGCCGTCGCCCGCCAGGTACAGCTCTCCGACCGCGCCGTCCGGCACCGGCCGGAGCTGCGCGTCCAGCACGTGCGCCCGCGTCCCGGCGACCGGCCGCCCGATCCGCACCCGGTCCGCGCCCCGCTCCACCCGCGAGTAGGTGGAGTACGTCGTGTCCTCCGTCGGGCCGTACAGGTTCCCCACCTTTTCCACCGCCGGGAGCGCGTACAGCGCGTTCGCCAGGTCGGCGGGCAGGGCCTCGCCGCCCAGGTTCAGCGTCCGCACGCTCGCCGGGATCCCCCCCGCGCGCAGCAGCTCCGCCGCCGCGCTGGGGACCATGCTCGCGTACACCACCGGCTCTTCCACGCTCGCCAGCTCCAGCGCGTTCTCCACCAGCACCAGCGTCCCGCCCCAGCACAGCGTCCCGAAGACCTCCGCGACCGAGACGTCGAAGCTGACGGAGGTGGAGAACAGCACCGAGGCGCGCTCCTCGTCCGACACGTTGTCCCGCAGCCACCGCAGCAGGACGGCCAGCGAGGCGTGCCGGATCATCACCCCCTTGGGACGCCCGGTGGAGCCGGAGGTGAAGATGACGTGAGACAGGTTCTCCGGCCCCACCCCCGATTCCGGCTCCTCGCCGCCGCGCGCATCCACATCGGCCCGCAGCGCGTCCAGCGCGAGCGGCTCCGCCCGCTCCGGGAGGCGCTCCGCGAGGGCGCCGGCGGTCAGGACCAGGCGCGCCCCGGCGTCCTCCAGCATCCACCGCAGGCGCTCGCGCGGGTACGCCGGGTCGAGCGGGACGTAGGCTCCGCCCGCCTTGAGCACGCCCAGGAGCGCGACCACCAGCTCCGGCGTGCGCTCCAGGAACACGCCCACGCGCGTTTCCGGGCCCACGCCCAGCGCCCGCAGGTGGCCCGCCAGGCGGTTGGCCCTGCGGTCCAGCTCGGCGTAGCCCAGCCGCTCCCCGCCGCACACCAGCGCGACGGCCCCGGGGGTGCGCGCCGCCTGCGCGGCGAAGAGCCGGTGCGCCAGGAGTCCGTCCGTCCCGGCCGCCGGCGGCTCGCCGAGCACATGCTCGCGCTCGGACTCCGGCGCGACGAGGAGGCCGAACACGCTCCCGCCGGAATCCGCGGCGACCGCGTGCAGGAGGTCCATGAACCGGTCGAGCATCCGCTGGACGGTGACCGCCTCCCACAGGTCGGTCCGGTAGGTGAGCATCCCCAGGAGCTGCTCCCCGCCCTCGATCACCGTGAGCTGCAGGTCGGTGCGGGCCGTGTCCGCCTCGGTGAGGAACGGCTCCAGGCGAAGCCCCTCCAGCCGCAGCGCCGTCCGCTGGTGGTTCTGCACCGCGAAGGTCACCTGGACGACGGGCGAGTGGGAGAGCGAGCGCTCCACGCCCAGCTCCTCCACCAGCCGCTCGAAGGGGACGTCCTGGTACTGGTAGGCGCCCAGCGTGGTTTCCCGCACCCGCCGCAGCAGCTCCGCGAAGGTGGGCTCCCCCGACAGGTCGGTGCGCAGCGCCAGCGTGTTCACGAAGAAGCCCACCAGCGTCTCCACCTCGGTGCGCCGCCGCCCCGCGATCGGCGCCCCCACGACCACGTCCTCCTGCCCGGAGTAGCGCGACAGCAGCGTCTGCCAGGCGGCCAGCAGCGCCATGAACAGCGTCGAGCCCTCCCTGCGCCCCAGCGCGTACAATCCCCGCGTCGCCGCCTCCGGCAGCCGGAAGTGCAGCCGCGCCGCCAGCGCGCTCGGCGCCGCCGGGCGCGGACGGTCGGTGGGGAGCTCCAGCAGCGGCGGCGCCCCGGTCAGCTTTTCCTTCCACCACGCGAGCTGCTGCGCCAGGATCGCGCCCGTGAGCCACCCCCGCTGCCAGACGGCGTAGTCGCCGTACTGGAACGCCGGCTCCGCCAGCCCCGGCTCGCGCCCGGCGGCGAAGTCCTCGTACAGGCGGCTGACCTCCATGTTGAAGACGCCCGTGCTCCACCCGTCGAAGACGATGTGGTGCACCGTCAGCAGGAGCACGTGGTCGTCGCCCGCCAGCTGCACCAGCGCCACCCGGAAGAGCGGGCCCCGCTCCAGGTCGAAGCGGTGGCGCACCTCGGCCTCCGCCAAGCGCCTGGCCTCGCGCTCCCGCACGTCCTCCGGCAGCGCGCGCAGGTCCACCACCGGGAGCGGGACGGGCGCGGGGGGATCGACCACCTGCACCGGCCGGCCGTCGATCTCCAGGAAGCGGGTGCGCAGCACCTCGTGCCGGCGCACCACCTCGCCGGCGCTGCGCCGCAGCGCCCCGGCCCGCATCTCGCCGCGCAGGCGGAAGGCGAAGGCCAGCACGTAGAGCCGCGCCTCGGGGTCGAGCTGCTCGATGAACCAGAGCCGCTGCTGCGCGAAGGAGAGCGGGAGCGGCCCCTCGCGCGGCGCCCGCTCCAGGGGCGGCAGGACCATCCCCGTGCCCTCCCGCATCAGCGCCTCGATGCGCTCCGCCAGCGCGGAAAGCACCGGCGCCTCGAAGACCGCCCGCAGCGGCACCTCCACCCCGAAGGCCTGGCGCACCTGCGAGATCATGCTGGTGGCCGCCAGCGAGTGCCCGCCCAGCGCGAAGTAGTCCGCGTCCACGCTGACGCGCTCCACTTCCAGGTACCTGGCCCAGATGCCCGCCAGGATCTCCTCGGTGGGGGTGCGCGGCGCCACGTACCATTCCCCCTCGCCGGCGAGCCCGGGCTCCGGGAGGGCGGCGCGGTCGACCTTGCCGTTGGCGGTGAGCGGGAGCCGCTCCAGCACCGCGAACGATGCCGGGACCATGTACTCCGGGAGCCGCTCGCCCAGCCAGGCGCGCAGCTCCGCCGCCGAGGAGAGCGCCTCCCCCTCGGCGGGAACGACGTACGCCACCAGCACTCCCCCCCGCACCACCACCACGGCCTCGCGCACGCCGGGGTGGCGCGTCAGCGCGGCGTCGATCTCGCCCGGCTCGATGCGGAAGCCGCGCACCTTGACCTGCTGGTCCACCCGGCCCAGGTACTCCAGCTCCCCCGCGGGGAGCCAGCGCACCCGGTCCCCGCTCCGGTACATCCGCGCCCCCGACTCCCCGGTGAACGGGTCCGGGACGAACTTCTCCGCCGTCAGCTCCGGCCGGTTCAGGTACCCCCGCGTGACCCCGGCGCCGCCCACGTGCAGCTCCCCCGCGACCCCGGTCGGCACGGGGCTCCCGTGCGCGTCCAGCAGGTACACGCGCACGTTCGCGATGGGGCGGCCCAGCACCACCCGCTCCGGGTCCTCCACCCGCGCGACCGTGGTGTTGACCGTCGCTTCCGTGGGCCCGTAGTGGTTCCAGATCGCCGCGTCCGGGAACACCTCCCGCGTCCGCCGCGCCAGCTCCGCCGGGAGCGCCTCCCCGCCCAGCAGCACCGCCCGGAGGTCCCGCGGCGCCGGGCGCTCCCCCGCGTCGATGGCGTCCAGCACCGCCGCCCACAGCGACGGCACCCCCCCGAACGACACCCGCTCCCGGCTCCCCAGCGCCTCCAGGATCGCCACCGGGTCGCCCACGGTTTCCTCCGGTAGCACCCACACCGGCTCCCCACGGAGCAGCGGCGGATACAGCTGCCGCACGTGCGCGTCGAAGCTCAGCCGGCTCACCAGGGGGAGCGCGAACCCCTCCGCCCCGAGGATCTCCCGCTCGAAGAACGCCAGGTAGTTGGACAGCCCCCGGTGCGTCACCAGCACGCCCTTGGGCGTGCCCGTGGAGCCCGACGTGTAGATGACGTACGCCAGGTTCTCGGGAGAGACGTCGGTGAGACCTCCTTCCCCCGCGAGCGGAAGAGGGGGTCGGAGGACGAGGGCCTCTCCGTCCATCTCCACCACCGCCCCTCCGAAGCCGCCGAGCCGCCCCGCCAGCGCGGAGTGCGTCAGCACCACCCCCGCGCCCGCGTCCTCCAGCATGAAGAGCAGCCGCTCGTCCGGATACGACGGGTCCAGCGCCACGTAGGCCCCGCCCGCCTCCAGGATGGCGAGCACACCCGCGACCAGGTCGGGCCCGCGCTCCAGGAACAGACCCACCCGCGCGTCCGGCCCCACCCCGTGCGCCCGCAGCCGCCCCGCGAGCCCGCTCGCCCGCGCCTCCAGCTCCGCGAAGCTCAGCGTCTCCGACCCGAAGACCACAGCGGGCGCGTCCGGGGTGCGCGCCGCCTGCTCCGCGATCCGCTCGTGCACCGGCACCAGCGGGTAGTCCGCCTCCGTCGCGTTCCATTCCTCCAGCACCTGCGTCCGCTCGGCGGAGCCCAGCATCTCCAGGCCGGAGACGCGCCGCGCGGGGTCCGCGGCCACCTGCTCCAGCAGGCGCCGCAGGTGGTCCAGCATCCGCCCCACCGTGTCCCCGTCCCACAGCTCCGACCGGTAGGTGAGGGCGCCGCGGATCTCCTCCCCCTCCTCGCGCAGCGCCAGCGTCAGGTCGAAACGCACCGTCACCGCCCCGCTCCCCATCGGCTCCACCACCGCCTCCCCCACCCGCGCCTCCATCCGGTCCACGTTCTGGAGCGAGAGCACCGCCTGGAACAGCGGCGAGTGCGCCAGGCTCCGCGGCACCTCCAGCTCCTCCACCAGCTTCTCGAACGGCACGTCCTGGTGCGCGTACGCCCCCAGCGTCGTTTCCCGCACCCGCGCCAGCAGCTCCGCGAACGTCGGATCGCCCGACAGGTCCGTGCGCAGCGCCAGCGTGTTGACGAAGAAGCCGATCAGCCCCTCCAGCTCCAGGTGCGTCCGCCCCGCGATCGGCGAGCCCACCACCACGTCCTCCTGCCCGGCGTGGCGCGACAGCAGGAGCTGCCACGCCGCCAGCAGCGTCATGAACAGCGTGGCCCCCTCGCGCCGGCTCAGCTCCCGCAGCGCCCGCACCGTCCCGGCCGGGAGCGAGAAGGAGCGTACCCCGCCGCGCACGTCCGGCGTCGCCGTGCGCGGCCGGTCCGTCGGCAGCTCCAGCAGCGGCGGAGCGCCCGCCAGCTGCGCCTTCCACCAGGCGAGCTGCCGCTCCAGCGCCTCGCCCGACAGCCACCCCCGCTGCCAGGCCGCGAAGTCCGCGTACTGGAACGGCAGCTCGGGGAGCGGCGAGGGCTCGCCGCGCGAGTACGCCCCGTACAGCACGGACAGCTCCCGGGTGAGCACGCCCATGCTCCACCCGTCGCTGACGACGTGGTGCATGGACAGGAGGAGCGCGGCGTCCTCCGGCGCCACGCGCACCAGCGTGGCGCGCAGGAGCGGGCCCCGCTCCAGGTCGAACGGACGCAGGTTCTCCGCATCGGACAATCGCTGCGCCTCGCGCCCCGCGGCCTCCGCCGGGAGCGCGCCCAGCTCCACCTCCGCCAGGACCCCCCGCGAAGCCGGGCGGACCACCTGCACCGGCTCCCCGCCGACGCCGGCGAAGACGGTCCGGAGCGCCTCGTGGCGGCGCACGACCTCGTCCAGCGCGCGTCCCAGGACCGCCGCGTCCACGGGCCCCCGCAGACGCATGGGAACGGGGATGGTGTACGACGCCGTCCCGGGCTCCACCTGCTCCACGAACCAGAGCCGCTGCTGCGCGAAGGAGAGCGGGAGCGGCCGGTCCCGGGGGATCCGGACCACCGGCGGGGCCTGGGTCCCGTCCCCGGCCCGCATCAGCGCGTCCACGCGCGCGGCGAGCCCCGCCACCGTGGGCGCCTCGAAGAGAGCGCGCAGCGGCAGCTCCACCCCGAAGGTCTCGCGCACCCGCGAGATCACGCGGGTCGCCAGGAGCGAGTGGCCGCCCAGCTCGAAGAAGTCGTCGCCGGCGCCGACGCGCTCGACCCCCAGCACCCCGGCGAACAGCCCCGCCACCACCTCCTCCGTCGGCGTGCGCGGCGCCACCGGCTCCTCCGCGCCGCCGGGCTCCGGGTCGGGGAGGGCGCGGCGGTCCACCTTTCCGTGCGCGGTCAATGGAAGCGTCGCCAGCACCACCACGGCCGCGGGGACCATGTACTCCGGCAGCCGCTCCGCCAGGTACGCCCGCACCCCGGCCGGGTCCAGCTCCGCGCCCTCCGCCGCCGTGGCGTACGCCACCAGCCGCCGCTCGCCCGGAGCGGTCTCGCGCACCACCACCGCGGCCTCGCGCACCCTCGGGTGCCCGGCGAGCACGGCCTCCACCTCGCCCGGCTCCACGCGGAAGCCGCGGATCTTGACCTGGAAATCCGTGCGGCCCGCGAACTCCAGCACGCCGTCCGCCCGCCAGCGCGCCCGGTCCCCCGTGCGG
>JBEVLE010000600.1:0-18260 GCA_040509335.1 Longimicrobiaceae bacterium
GGATCCCCGCCCCGGCGCTCCGGGCGTATGCGGGGCACAGCAACCCGCACGGGGGGGCGATGGACGCCTACGTCACCCTGCTGCCGCCGTTCATGCCGGACGAGCACCGCGCGTATATCGACCTGCCCAGCCCCGAGGCGATCGAGGCGAGGCTCACCTCGTTCTGCCCCTCAAGCGACATACGCTCGTAGTCGCATTCACTTCCCTCATCGTCGTTTCACAGCTCCATCAAGGCGGGCCTAAGTTGTCCAGTTGCCACCGGTGCGCTCCGCCCCAGGTGGCGGAACTCCCCGGGATGACGTGGGAAGGAACGATCCCGCACCGCGGCTGTTGCGGAACATCAGGCACGCGGGATAAAGTGCCCATGCGAGTGCATTCCCAACTCTGACCAACGATGGTCGACAAGCAGATTGCGAGGTCATTCACGTGTACTTCCCAGACTTCTCCCTACCTGCTCCCGGCACTCCATTCGCCCCTCATCCGTGACCCAGCACCAGTCGCTGACATCCTTGCGGACCTCGCTGGCCGGCCCGATGCGGACCGGCGAGGCGGTCTGGCTGCGGCTCGGGGGACTTGGCCTCGACGACGCCAAATCTCACGGCGCGCTGTGCAACTGTATAGAGCGGCTGGGCATAGGTGGGGCGGAGGTTCCCCCGGGCATCGTCGTGCTGGACTGGAGCGCGGTCTCCGACTGCTCCGCAGAAGGTCTCGCCTTCTTCGCCGTCCTCGCGAAGCACTTGGTGGACGCGGGTGTGCAGGTGTTCGCTGCCGAGCCCGCCGTCTCCGGGATCGCCGAGTTGCTCGCGCAGAGCGGCTTCCGCTCGGGGTGCGCCGGAGTGGAGTGGGTGCCATGCGATGTCTGCGGTGGGGGAGCGGCCCACTGCGGGGCGCGAGGCGCGCTGTTCTCCACCTCGCTGAACGAGTCGGTCGACGATTTCTGCGACGACCTCTCCGCCACCCTCAAGCGGCTTGCCGTGCCTCGATCGGTGAGGTGCGCCATCATGGGCACCGCTCACGAGGTGCTCCACAACGTCCTCTCCCATGCCGAGGCGAGCCACGGTGCAGCTGCCGCCCTGATCTTCCCGCGGCGCCGGCCGAAAGTCCTCCAGGTCGGGATCGCCGACGATGGGGTCGGCATCGCCGGCACCATTCTCCGCCACCCGCGACATGCCTGGCTTGGCTGGTTCTCGGACGCGCAGGTCACGGAGGCGGTGCTCCGCGACCACCGCTCCGTGCGCGGAGCCGATACAGGAGAAGAACAGGGGGGCGGCGGCCTCGCGCGCTTGGTCAAACGTCTGCTCGGGGAGACACGATCCAGCGTAATCCTGCGCTCTGGCTCCGCCTTCGTCACCCTGCGCAGCCAGGATCCTGACCGCTTCCACCTTCGCCGTCTAACCTACGGAACCGGTACGCAGTTCCGGCTGGAACTGCCTCTCTGTTAGTCGCACGGTGCCAGCATCTCGCACTTCGGACCAGCGTTTTGTGTACATCGGCATTGACGGGAAGGGACGATTCCGCCTACACTCAATTATATGAACACGATTTCCGCGCCTCAGGGATTCATGGAAGCCCCGCCGTTCCGGCTGAGTTCCCACATCGGGGACCGTCGCTCGCTCTTCACCAGGGCGGAAGCAGAGGATGCCGAGCGGGCGCTTCTCGATACGCTTGATGCACTTGCACCCGGCACGCTCCTGCTCGTCGACTTGTCCGACATCCGGATATCGTCCGAAGCCGCGCGCCAGCTCCTTCGCCGGGCACTACTGCGCATCACCAGGGGAGAGCTCTCGGACCGATACTTGGTGCTGGGGGATTTGGGAGAGAGTCTCTACAACGTGGACGTGATGCTGAGCAGCGAATCACTCACCATGGTCGAGCGCACCGACGAAGAGGGACCACAGCTCCGAGGTGTCGTCGACCCAGCCATGCGCGACACCTACACTTACCTCGCAGGCAAGCCCACCGCCACGGCCAGCATGGTCCTGAACGACCTGGACCTCTCCACGATATCCGCCGCCACCAACCGGCTGACCAACCTCACCAGACTCGGCCTCGCTCGCCGGGTCACGCAGCGCGCCGTTTCCGGCGGCGGGCGCGAGTACGTCTACGCTGCTGTCCAGTAATCTGCGCCCTTTTCCCCTCGTTTTCATCTTGTCGCGTGAACGCGTTGACAAGCTGAATTCGGCTGTCTACCTTTTGGGCCCACGCTGGTGATGGACGGCTGGGCACCATGGCCCGGAACGTCCCCGGCCGGCAGGATGATTCCAGGAGGTCAGGCGTATGGGCTCCGAGAAGCACGGTCCGAAGGACACCCTCACCGTGGTGGTGAGCGGCAAGCCGGTCGAGGTGAAGGCGAACGAGAACCAGGAGCTCTCGGTCATCATCAAGCACGCCCTGGCGGAGGCCAAGCAGACTGGCCGCCCGGAGGAGGACTGGGAGCTGCGTGCGAGCGGCGAGGAGGGAGCGGAGAAGCTCGATCCGAAGCGCAAGCTGCGCGACTACGGCCTGAACCTATCGAGCGTGGTCTGGCTGGGTCTGGGCAGCGGGGGCGGCGGGGCACGGTAGGCCGTCATGCAACCTGACATCCCCGATGCGAGCGTCCCCGGGACGCAGCCCGTTCCCGCGCCCGGCGAGGACGCCGGAATCCACGCCCAGCCGGGGGAGGCTGCGCACAGCGCGGTCTCGCCCGCGCCCCAACTGCCCGAGCCGCTCGTGGACCCGGCGGTCTCCCGCGCGAAGTTCGACCGTCAGGTCGCCGACTACCGCTCCATGGAGCGGGAATACCTCCGGCGGGGCTGGATGATGGTGAGGGCGGAGTTCCCGGAGGTCGCCGTCGTCTTCGCCGCCCCGCACCTCCAGCCACGGGGCGTGCTCTTCGGCGTGGTGGTGGACTTCACCAACTACGACCTGTGGGCACCCTCGGTTCGGTTCGTGGACCCGTTCACGCTGGAGCCGCTCCGGATCCAGGAGATGGCGGGCCACCCGATCCTGAAGCGCCCGCGCCCTTCGATCCCGGTCAACGTCGTCCAAGCTGCGGTCGGGGATGTGCACCCCGGAGGTGCGGCGGCAATGCCTGTCCACCCCGGCGGCCCAGGGGTCCAGGTCCACTTTCAGGCACCTCCGCAGAACCTCCTGCTGAGTCACGAGGACGGGAAGCCGTTCCTCTGCGTCGCAGGCGTCCGCGAGTACCACGAGCATCCGTTCCACTCGAATGATCCCTGGCTGGCGCACCGGATGACCGGGGCTGGCTCGCTGTACCACATCCTCAACGTGATCTACCGCCACGGGGTCGTACCTCTGCATTCGTGGGACTACCAGGTCAGCGTGCAGTATACGGGTCATCCACTCATCGATCTGAACCAACTCCCGGAATGAGCGGGCTGCAGGGTGTCTCCCGGGTCCTGATCTCCTCCGAACTCCTGGAGCACACGCACCGGACGCTTCGGGAAATCGGAGAGGAGGAGGTGGAGGGCCTCGTACTCTGGGCGGGGCGGCTGGAAGGAACGGCCTTCTCGGTGGAGGCGGTCCTGCGCCCCCGCCAGCGGGCGCCGCGAACGCCGACGGGACTGTGCGTCCTGGTCGACGGAGCCGAGATCCACCGGATCAATACCTGGCTCTTCGAGCGCAAGATGGAGCTCGTGGCGCAGGTCCATTCGCACCCGACCGAGGCGTACCACTCGGCCCTCGACGACACGATCCCGATCGTGACCACCGTCGGGGGCCTTTCGCTGGTGGTCCCGGACTTCGCGCGCGGGCCCGCCGATCTCGCGACGTACGCGGGGTACCGCCTGTCCCCCGACGGCGAGTGGGTGGCGCTCGCCGCCGGGTCGCTCTGCCGGCTGGTCCAGGTGGTTCCTCAACCCTAGCCGCCGATTCCCGATGGCACTCGGTAACTTCTTCGGCAAGAACGCGCTCGCGGCGCACCAGATCCTGGGCGGGATGACCCCCGAGACGTTCGAGGGCGTGCTCGGTGCGCACGTGGTGGGGATCGTGTTCGACGACGCGGCGGCAGCTGCCCGGGAGGGGCGTGCGGCGGCGAGCCTGGCGGTCAACCTCGCCGCGCGCCTGTACCCGCGGCTCGCCCTGGCCTCGCTGGGCTCCGCGGGTGGGCCGGCGGACCCGCTTCTCGCGGAGCTGACGGATCTCGCCCGGTCCATCAACCCCGACATCGAGCTCGTGCACGTCCCCGGAGCGGCCACGATGGCGGTGGTGATCGGGGAGACGTCCTTCCCCGGCGCGGCCCGTACGATCTACGCGGGCTCGCGTGGCTGGAACGCGATGATCTCGCCGGAGCGGCCGCGCGGCTCGGGCGACACGCCCAACCCGTTCGGCGCTGGCGCGGCCGCCTGCTTCGCCGTGGCGAACGTCTTCCGGTCCGTCTTCCAGGCGCACCTCCCGGAGCCGGACCCAGACTCCGAGTTCGCGCTCTCGCTCTACGACTACAGGCGTGACGAGGCCGGCGAGGGCGGCCCCGGGATCGGGACGGACACCGTCAATTTGGGGGAGACGATCCTCGCCGGGGTCGGCGCGATCGGGAACGCGGCGGTCTGGGCGCTGGCGCGGGTTCCCGGCGTTCGTGGACTCCTGCACCTGGTGGACCCCCAGGTCGTGGGTCTGTCGAACCTGCAGCGCTACGTGCTGGCGCGACAGGAGCACCTGGCTCCCGCGGTCCCCAAGGTGGAGCTGGCGGCGGAAGTCCTGCGGGCGGCGCAGCGTGCCCGGGGCGAGGACGGCCTGGCGGTGGCTCCCCACCCGCAGCGCTGGGGCGAGTTCCTCCGGGCGCGCGGGGACTGGCGGATGGAGCGGGTGCTGACCGCTTTCGACACGAAGGGGGACCGCATCGCCGCGCAGGCCTCCCTCCCGCGCCGTCTCCTGAACGCCTGGACCCAGCTCGGCGACCTGGGGCTGTCGCGCCACCTCGCCTTCGGCCGGGCACCCTGCCTCGCCTGCCTGTACTCGCTGGAGCCGGGGGGAAAGAGCGAGGCGGAGCTGGTGGGCGACGCCATGGGGCTTCCCGGCGCCCCGGGGAACATCCGGGAGATGCTGTACTCGGGCGCACCCATCGGCGAGGCTTTCGTGCGCGAGGTGGCTGCTCGCCGCGGGGTCACCTCACCGGAGGCGGTGGACGTGCTGCTCGCCTTCGCCGGCCGGTCGCTGCGCGAGTTCTACGACGAGGCGTTCTGCGGCGGGGTGATCCTGCAGCTGGGCGGGAGCGCGGACGGGGAGGCCGTCCGCGCGGAGGCGCCGATGGCGTTCCAGTCGGCGCTCGCGGGGATCATGCTCGCGGCGGAGACCGTCGTGGACGCGGGCAGACAGCCGGACGCGCCCGTCCCTCCCGTCCGGACCGTGATCGACCTGTCGCGGCCTCTTCCACCGTATCTCAGCCCCCCGGCCGCGCGGCGGACAGACGGGGCGTGCCTTTGCAACGACGCCGACTACCTGGACGCGTACCGCGCGAAGTACGCGGCGCCGGCCGTTCAGGGAGCCGAGTCCTAGGGACATGAACATGGTCCATTCTGCGGGAACCCGGCCCCGGGTGTTCGTCAGCTCGGTGGTCGAAGGATTGGAGAGTACCGGCAGGCGGCGCGCGAGGGGATCGAGGCCGCGGGCGGCGACGCTTTTCGTACAACCCCGGCGTATCAGAACGTGACGCTGGCCGCCCAGAAGGCGTGAGTGTTGCCGCCTTCGAACTCGGGTCCACGGGCGACGTAACGGATCGACAAGTCGGGTCGGTGCAGGAAGGGAAGGCGGAGGACGAATCCCGCCTCCCCCTCCAGGTAGCCGCGGGCGATGGGAGGGGAGGTGGGGCTCTCGGGCTGCAGTGTTGGCTTCAGGCCGAGAACGGGGCCCTGGAGCAGCGCGTTGTGCCCCACCAGCACGCCGCGTCCCGCAGCGAAGCCGTAGAACGGCGCGGGATGGTCACGGGGCCGGCGCGCCTGCTGCCGAATACCGAGCGATGCCTGCTCCCATGCCTGACGCCGCTCGAGTCCTGGCTCGATGGCAAGCAGGTCGGCCACGGTGGGCTCAATCCGGGGGGTTACCCCGGCGGGGATGTTCCTCCCGACCCGAAAGGTCGCGCCCGCGGCCCCTTGTGTGAACGGAGTGCCGAGGACGACTTGCGCCATCGTCACCACGTCGAGGGAGCGCGTGGAGGGCTCGCCCGCGCCGCGCGAGCGCTCCCCCAGCGATAGTATGGCCTGGCTGCGGCGAAATCGCGCCATCGCAGCGGGCGCGTTCGGGATCTGGTTGTCCCATCCCTGCGGGTGGGTCGCTCCGACAAGCTGGTGCCAACCCTTTTGGACAGACTCGCCCAGCGCGAGCGGCCCCATGAGCCCCAGGTCGTATTCGATCTCGTACATCTTGCGGCCGCGCGAGAGCTCAAAGCTGCGCCCCACGTAAATGAAGCCGCCATACGGGCGGTCCTCCGGGATGAGCGCACGGGCGGAGAGGTTTTCGGGCGTGTAGAAGTTCTGCCCATAGGCAAGCCCGGTCCGGAGCCGATAGCATCCCCTGTCACCGGGTGCGGGGCTGGGGGGGCAGGCGCGCTTTCCGAGTAGGGCAGCCCGCCAAAGGCGGCTGCGCCGGCTGCGGTGCGTCCATGATGGGCCGCCGTCCAGCAGCGTGCTGTAGCGCAGCCCGTTGGTGTAGGACCGGTCACTCAGTTGGAAGTCGTTTTCCCAGTAGAACGTTCTCGTGAGCGAGAAGGGCGCCATCTGGGAATAGGCCGCCTGAGCGGTGGAGAGGGCGGCCACCACGCCCAGGAGACAAGAGAGGAAGGGACGCATCGCCAAACGGGGGGAGAGAGGGCCGCGGGGAAAGTCGGGTTCACTGCTGCTGGCGCTGCCGCTGCTGTTCCCGCGCCCGCTCGCGCTCACGGCGCCGCGCGTCCGACGCGGCCCTTACTCTCCGTGCGGGGAGTGAACCGTACACGGTCGCTGATCAGCTCACCGGAGACGGCGAGGCCGGCGACGAACTGTGGCCGCGTCAGTCCCGGGATCCCCTCCCCCTGGTTACCCAGGAAGTAGGCCTGAGCGGCCGCGGTGAGTCTGCCGAATGAGAGCGCGAAGCCCAGCTCCGGCCCCCAGGCAACGTTCCGGTCGTCCTTGAAGAGGTGGGCGAAATGGGCTGAGTCCTGCCGAATGTCGCCGTCGAGGAATCGAGCGGCGAGCCCCGCCTCAACCGAGAGCGCGACGTGAGTGTTGAAGAACGGCCGATCAAAGAGGTCACGTGCCAGGAGTGCACCGGCGCCGAAGACCGTCGCACGGGCGACCGTGGAGTCGGTGTCGGGCGAGCGCATCCGGATCGCGGACCCCGAGAGATAGAAGTGGTTGGGGCCTCTCCATTGGTTCCGCCAGTCGATCACACCCGCGGAAAGTGAGGGGCCGGAGCCGGGCGTCAGTATCATCGGGCCGAAGTCGGCCGGGGCTACTGCGTCGGTGGAGAGGACGCTGACCCGGCCCATGAAGCGGCCCACCGGCGTGCCGACGATCACCCCGAGCGATCCCGTACCGAGCGGCTTCTTGCCGTCGTCACCCCTGTCCTTGGGATCGCCGGCGCTCTCCACCGCGCTCCCGGTGGCGATGATGGCCACGGGATAGCCTTCAAGCTGGCGGCGCACGCGTAGCAGCCTCCGCTCGAACCGATCCTGGTAGCGGGAGATGGAGTCCCGCAGGGCCGGCGACGAGACGTTCTCCAACACGTCGTCCCACTCCAGCGGACTGGCGGCGATGGCAGCCAGCCCGACCGCCACGAACGCAGGATCGTTCCGGGCCATCCGGTCACGGGCGTAGCCCGGGTTGCGCATCGCGCTGTCGACCGCGATCCGGAAGGCTTCCGGGTTCTGCTGGGTCCACTCGTAGGCATCCTTCCAACGCCGGAATTCACGCTGCTCCGGGTTTTCCTCGGTTGGGACGCCACTAATGCGGAATACGGCACCCGACGGCGCGTGTGGGATTGGCGGAGCAGGGCTTTCCGCGCGCGGAGCGAGCGCCGGGTTGACAAAGGTTTGAGTGGTGACGGCCGGCGGGAAGGCGAGCACGCTGGCAATCGCCAGCGCGAGGGCGATGGGTCGGTTCATGGCGGGAGGTGTGGGAAAGCCGTGTGCAAGGACCCTCCTGACCGCAGGATAAACTGCACGACGCAGGGGAGCAAGATGGATGTTCGTGCCCGGTTGTCCAGTGGAGCCGTGGTAGGCGCTCTGTTCGTGACCTGCCGGAGTTTGTGGCGACATCGGATTCTCCGGCCCGCAGCATGACCTCGTCTTCCCCGTCACAATCAGCGGGGGCACCACTGACCTCCCCGGGGCGACTGCCCGTCATCGCGCCGGGACTCCGCTGGAGCGGACCTTGTGCGACTCGGCGGGCATGGTGTTCGAGGTCACGGTATGGTGCGCGTGCCGGCGGGTTCCAGCGGAAGACCACCGATGCTGGCAATACCGCTTCATCCGCTTGGCGGGTCCTACTTCCGGCCCCGTCGTCGGCGCGGCTCCCCCTCCAGCTCATGCACTTCGATGACAAGCCTGTGTTTGGTGCGAGCCCATTCCAGGACTGCCCGCCTTCCGGGCTGCGAGCACTTTTTCTCGGCCCCTGGCCGGGAAATGAAGAATAGGCGGTCTACATCGTTGCCGTAGTCCTGCGCGATGATCGCCTTCAGGATGTCCTTCTCGAACTCGCTCGCCGAATTCGGGAGGCCGAGCGCCACCTCAACCACGGTGCGCTCCTCGGGAAAGTAGAAGTCAACCGCGAACGAAGTGGCACCGCAGATTCTTCGTTCGCTGTAATCACCTCCGAACGCTTCGAGAGCCCGTCGGCGGAGTTCCTTCATGAACTCTCGCGTCGCGTGGTCCCCGGCACCGGGGCCACGGACCTCGTGAAACGTGGGATTCGCGGAGGCGATCTCGCGCGCCAGCGCGAGGAGCCGGGTTGAACGATCCATCATCTCCTGAGTGGGCCGCCAGAGAACCAGGTGTGCGGAGCCGGCTAGGTTCCGTGTTTGTTCCTCGCACACAACGTCGCGCACGCCGCCTCCCTGCCGCCTCGCGCCCACGTTGAAGAGGCGCGAACTCGTCGGCGATCAGTCCGAGCGTCTGCCGCGCCGCCGCTCAGCGCCCCACGCATCGCCGAGCTCGTCCACGCACCCGAGCCCATACGAGATCGCCTCGTCCAGCCCTTCGTAGTGGCGCTCGTACCGCTGAGCGTGGAAGGTCAGCCAGGCCAGCGCCTGGAACCACGCGGACAGCTCGGTCTCGCTCTCGTTCGCGAGCCACTCCCGTTCTCCACAGTCCAGGTGCTGAAGACAATGGGCGAGCTCGTGGCAGATGATCGCAACGGCGGGTCCCTCCGGGATCTGGGCCGTGTCGCTCCTGAGCAGCACTGCGCCGTACATTCGGCCGTCGATGTACGCGATCATGGCCCGCCCCTGTGCGTCCACATCACTCGTCGCCACGACTTGCCCGCCGACGCGGATCTCGGCACCTGCCAGTGTTGCGCGCTCTTCGACCCGGATGACGTACGGGTGCAGCGCCTCCTGAACGACATCGGGCATGAGGCGCCAAGCGATCCTGAACCGGCGTTTGAGTGCGGGGCTCAGGCGGCGGATCGGCCTTGGATTGGACGAGCCGGTCATCACACGATCCCGCGGTCGGGATACATTTGCCTCCCGATCAGATAATCGTCGGTTACCAGTGTTCGCTGACCCAGGACATGGATGCGGGCGCACCGCTCGAGTGCGGCGAGCGTCGCATCCAGCTCCTCCGGCAGCAGTTTCATCCTCGTTCTCGCAACGTGCTCAATGAGCGGCAGGATGCGGCGGGGGTCCCGGCCGGCAACCACCGCCTCGAACAGAGCGAATGCGACGGCCCCGACGTGACGGGATCCGTCAGGCACGACAGCCGTCTCCACGAGCACGTCGATACAGAACCGGACGGCCGTGTCGACGGCCACCGACAGGTCGCGCAGCCGCTCCAACAGCGGCAGCGTCCGTGATCCGAGCCGGAACGCCTCGGTGACCAGCGCCGCGCGCAGGACACCGGCGGTCATGGGAAAGCCGGCTTGCCCGAGCTGGATCAGCTCGGCGACGTGCTGCTCGAACTGGCCCTGGGTGAGAAGCTCCGCCTGTCGTGAGGCCAGCAACAGGCCATAGGTCGAGAAGCCCAACGAACCCGTCCGGCTGTGCAGGAACCGCCGCAATCCCCAGTCGTCCGCGTATAATTCGGCACCGGCGTCTTCGGTCAGGACCAGGAAGTCATAGGAGCTGGCACCCAGCACCACACGAAGCCGCTCGTCTTCCGCGCCGATGCTGTGGAGCGGCCGAGGAAAGACTTCGCAGTTCCGCGTCAGCCAATCGAACATCTCGTCGAACCGGGCAAGCTCTTCCTGGAAGTGCTCGGCGGGAGCGCCCTGCGGAACCGGGCCCTCGACCCCGTGAATGACGCCGAAGATTCCGCGCCGGCTGGCGTCCACGAGCTCCGACCGCTCTTCCTGCAGCTCATCGATCAGCGAACGAGGGACGATGAGGTGCGGGTGCAGCTCTCGAAGCAGCCCGAGCACGGTGCAGTGCCCCCCGGCGATGAGCGCGCTGCGCGTCACAAGCACGGGACGATCCGACGCTGCAGCGTCGCGGGACGCCTCAAGACTACCGGGAGCCTCCACCAGGAATGGGCGCGCTTTGTCGCTGGCGATCAAGGCATAGGCCACGGGAATGGAGGAGTTGCTGGCCTTCGCGAGGAATCCGAGCGGCAACCCGCCCATCTCCACGTACTTCTCAAGAAGGAGGTTGCCCGATTCGGCCCGTGCCCGTGCCGCCTCGTTGACGAAATCGAAGTCTTCGATCGTCGGGTTTTCCGGCAGCTTGAACGACTGGAGCGCTGTGCTCTCGGGATGGCGTTCCGGGAAGTGCAGGAGAATGTCCTGGAACGCGTGCACGTACTTGCTCTCGATCTCGACGATCTCGGCGCGTGTCTCGCTGAGGGCGCCTGCGCGAAGAACCACGGCCTCGCCGACCCGCTTGCCGAGGAGGTCCTGCGCCAGCGGCTCGTCGGGTGCGAGTTCGCGCGCAGCTCCTACCCCCCCTTCCACCGTGATGAAGTAGTGCAACTCGTCGCCACGGTTCGTGCGGAGAGTGACGCCGGTCTCGACCTCGATCACCTCTGCCTCCAGGACTTGCTCCTGATCGCGCCGCATGTAGATGCTGGTGAACGCCAGCTGCACGTCTTCTGCATCCGGTTCAGCGCGAAGGGCCTCATAGGCGATCGGCAGCGCATTCTCAGGCGCACCGGCGCGGATGTAGAGTTCCGCGAGGTGCAGCAGCTGCCGCGGCGCCACCTCGGGACGGGCCCTGATCCTGTCGAGCACTTCCAGAGCTCGGGCCCGCTCACCGTTTTGCAGGTAAGCGTGAGCCAGGCGGAGCGCAGGCTCGAGGAGGTCCGGCCAGCGTGCGCAAAGCGCCGCGAGATACCGGATCGCGGCGGTAACGTCCTCCCGGACCAGCGCGACGCTGGCTCCGAGCTGAAGAGCCCAGTCCGGCATCACGGCGGAATCGCCCTCGACCGATTGAACCAGGGCAGCGGCCTTGGTGATCTCCTGCGCATCGTGCAGGGCGCGCGCATACAGCGGACGGAGCTCAACGTCGGAAGCGGCGTCGGCGGATTCGAGAACGGCCACCGCCCGAGGTGCGTCGCCCAGCTGGCGCAGGTACTCCGCGAACTCCGCGCTCACCAGTCCCCGCTCGCCGGCTCCGGCAGCGCCGACCGCAGCCTCGAACTCCCGCGTGGCGGCCGCGTGATCACCCGTGCGGACGGCGATTCGAGCACGAAGCAGGTGCGTAAGCCACGGCTGATCCAGCTCCGGCCTGGCCAGCTGTTGCTCGGCGAAGTCGACGACGCCGGATTCGATCGCGGTTTCGACAACTGCGTACAGCATGTCAGAGCCGCCGCGGAGACCCGGTTCGGCACCGACCGCCAGTTCGAGGGCGCCTCGCACCTCGTCATGGCGTCCAAGTGCGTGGAGCGCCCGTGCGCGCATCAGGTGAATCTCGGCCGTGGCCTGCTCCGCTGGAATTCGGTCTATCGCGTAAAGCGCCCGCGCCGGCTCACCCTCGTCCAGGTGAAGTGACGCAAGCATGTGGGCCGCTCGCGGGGAGGCAGGGAGCCGCAGGCTCGCCGCTAAGAAGAACTTCGCGGCCGTGGACAGATCCCCCGTGAGCCTCGCGACCTGCCCGCGCGTGATCAGCGCCCGCTCCAAGAGTAGATCGTCCTGCTTTCCTTGGACCGATTCGATCACCCGTTCCAGGATGTCACCGGCTTCCTCTAGCTCATTCGCGTCCCGCTGCCCTTTCGGCGCGTCAAACGCGCGGCCGTAAAGAGCCTGCGCCAGCAGGAGAAGGTGCTCGTCATCGGAGGCGGCGGCAGTGGCAGTGGCAGTGGCACGCCGCAGCAACGAGATCGCGCCGTCCCAGGAGTGGGCTGCCACGAGCCGGAACGCGCGGGCGGCGAGCACGTTCGGCTCATCCGCGACTTCGCCCGGAAGTTCGGCATCGGGTCGGAACTGCACCACGACGACCCAGGCGCTGACGGAGTGGGGATCCACTGCGATGACCTGGTCAGCGTAGCCCACTGCGGCGTCCGCGTTCCCGAGCATGGATTCGGCCACCGCGAGATTGGAGAGCGCGGTGATATCGTTCTCGGCGACGTTGAGCACCCGCAGCAGCTCGTCCTGCCCTGCCGCCGCTTCGCCGAGGTGAAGCAGAGCCGCGGCGAGCAGGTTGCCGTGACGCACCTGCGTGGACACTGCCGCGTCCGCTATCTCGTTTGCCATACTCCGGAGGAGGTCCAGCGCGCCCCGCGCGCTGCCCTCCTCGAGCAGCTGTTTCGCAGCCTGGATCTTGCTCGTGAAGCGATCCGCCTCGGCCGGCTGGGGTGACGGTGGGGTCGCGATCCCCAGGTTCGCGAGCAGCTGCTCGACACCGGAGACTACTCGGTCGAGCTTACGTCCCGATCCAGAGAGACTTTCCTTGAGGTGGATGTTCTCCTGACCGAGGAGGGCGACCAGCGCATCCCGGGTGCGGCGCCCACCTTCCCGGCACAGCCGCAGGCCATCGGCGACCAGGACGGCCCACGCCGCGCCAGCTTGATCTGGATCATCCAGCAGAGCCTCGAGGCGGAGGATCGCATACAGCGCTCCGTCGGAAGCGTCCTGCTCGACGTCCAACATCCGGACGTACAGCCTCGCGGCAACGTCCTCCGCTCCGCGCGCGCGAAGGGTCCGCATGACTCGTCGGAGTGCGCCGGTCGGGCTCTTGCTGGCCACGCCCTGTCGCACCAGGTCGAGCCCATTTCGTAGGTCCACGACGATCGGGCGGGAGGCGGTCGGCTCGACGAGCAGGATGCCCCGCTCTTCCGGGTGCTGCGGAAGACCGGCCGCGAAGGCGTCGATCGCACCGTCGAGCCGCGCATCCGCGTTGAGGCCGCGCTTAGCCTGGCACTCGTAGACGGTCGTCGTACCTTCGATCTCCACGCGTAGGTCGTCGCCCGACCCTCCACCTTCCGCAGAGACGGCGAGCGGTACGTCTCCGCTCGACAGGGCCGTCCAGCGGAGTGGCCGCCGCGCGAGGATGTGGACATCTACGAACGCGATCAGTCGCGACTGAAAGTCGAAACCCGCGCCTGGAGCCTTTCCAGTCATGGCACGATTGCGTATCAAGTATCATGAGGCGGCCGAGTCCAGGGACGCACCTCCCGGGGACAGGCCGCTGGGTCCCAGCTGCTCCAATTTGTATGATTTGTCGATGATTTTGTCGAGCGCACCTACCCTACGAGTCTGATGTGGCGGCAATCCGGAGAATTTTCAGCCTCCGCATCGCCGCGATCCCCGCGGCCGGTCCGAGCGCCAGGACGCCAAACGCAAGCGGCCATCCGCCGGCATCCCGCAGGTACGGCACCGCCGTGAGGGTGACCGAGGTGAGCAGGAACCCGAGCGCTGTCTGGAACGTCAGCGCCGTCCCCACCGCGTGCGCCGGCGCCACCTCGGTGACCACCGCGCTGAACTGCGCGGAGTCCGCCACCACCGCGAAACCCCAGACCAGAGCTACGGATAGCGCCAGGGCGAGCGGCGCGTGCAGCAGCCAGCCCATGAGCAGCGCGCACGCCCCGCTCGCGGCCATCGCCCAGATGGTGACGCGCTCCCGCCCCAGCCGGTCCGCCCACGCCCCCGCCACCACGCACCCCAGCGCGCCCGTCCCGATGGTCGCAAAGGCGACCGCGCCGGAGAGCACCCCGGCGCGAACCTCTGATGTTCCCCGCGCCAGGAAGAAATCCACAAAAAAGACGTAGACAAAAGCCCACATAGCGTACAACTCCCACATGTGGCCAAGGTAGCCCCCGATCGCCAGCCGGGTCGGCCGGTGCCGGACCACGGTTCCCACCAGCCGCCAGGAAAAGGGCCGCCGCGCGAAGGGGAACGGGCCCTCCCGGTACCCCCACCCCACCAGGAGCGCCGCCGCCACCGCTCCCGCGGACGCGGCCAGCACGGTCGTTTCCAGCCGCGTCCCCCCGAGCGCCCGGACCAGGTACGGTGACGCCTTTCCCAGCGTCAGCGCCCCCACGATGGTGCCGATGGCCAGGCCGCGCGCCGACCGGAACCAGGTCGCGATCATCTTCATCGCGGGCGGATACACGCCCGCCAGAAAGAAGCCGGTGAGGAAGCGGAGCACCAGCGCCGCGGCGAGCCCCGGGGCGGCCACCAGGAGCGCGTTGGCGAGCGCTGCGCACAGAGCGGCAACCGCGAAGTACGGCCGGGCCGGCACCACGTCGGCCAGGTTGAGGAGCGCGGCGACCGCCGTGCCCGCGACGAAGCCGAGCTGGACGACGGTGGTGAGCCACCCCGCCTGCTGCGCGGACAGCCCCCAGAGCGCCTGGAGCTGGGGCGCGGACGCGCTGGCGGTGAACCAGAGGGACATCCCCAGGAGCTCCGCCACGGCCAGCAGGAGGAGGATGCGCCAGCGGCGGGACGGCTGCGGGTCGGCGGGAGGCGTGTCCATGGTCGGGGAGCGGGGCGTCCACCCGGCGCGCGGCGCGGTCCGCACGCCGCCGGTACGGCCGGTACGGGGACAGGATACCGCCGGAGTCCGCTTCCCGGAAGGAAGCCCGCGCCTCCATTGCCCCGGGTGCCGCGGCGGCTGTCGATCCAGCTGTGGCGGAAGTATTCTGGGTGCGGCTGAAGTCGAAGACGCTGGGAGCTAGGCTCTTCACGGCCGATGTAGAGAACGCGCCGGCGGCTCCGACTACTCCATGCGGGCGCCGACCCCGACGCCCCGACCCCAGCAAGGAGAACGAGCCATGAAGTACCTGATGATGATGCACGTGCCGCGCGGGACCGGCGACTACGAGATCTTCCACTGGGCCCCGGAGGACCTCCAGGCCCACGCGGCGTTCCTGAACCGGTTCAACCAGGAGCTCAAAGAAGCCGGCGAGTGGGTGGACGTGCTGGCCCTGACCCCGCCGGGCGAGGCGAAGCTGGTGCGCGCCGGCGGCGACGGCGCGCCGGTGACGGACGGGCCCTTCCCCGAGGCAAAGGAGTTCCTGGCGGGCTACTGGATCGTGGACGTGGATTCGCCGGAGCGCGCCTACGAGCTCGCGGCCCGGGCCTCCGCGGCCCCCGGGCCCGGCGGCGTCACGCTGAACACGCCGATCGAGGTGCGCCGCGTGATGAGCGGCCCACCCGAGGACGCGTGACCGCGCACAGCCGGCCGATGTAGAGAACGCGCGGCCGGCTCCGACTAGTCCATGCGAGCGCCGGCGACGGCCGCTTCGCGAAGCCGGCGAGGGCACCCACTCTTCCAGGGAGAACGAGCCATGAAGTACATGATGATGATGCACGCGCCGCGCGGCACCGGCGACTACAAGATCAACGACTGGTCCCCGGACGACTTCAAGGACCACATGGCGTTCATGCACCGCTTCAACCAGGAGCTGGTCGAGGCCGGCGAGTGGGTGGACGGGCAGGGCCTGGCCCCTCCGGGCGAGGCGAAGCTGGTGCGCGCGGGCAGGGACGGCGCGCCGGCGACGGACGGGCCCTTTCCCGAGGCAAAGGAGTTCCTGGCGGGCTACTGGATCGTGGACGTGGACTCGCCGGAGCGCGCATACGAGCTCGCGGCCAGGGCCTCCGCGGCCCCCGGGCCCGGCGGCGTCCCGCTGAACATGGCGATCGAGGTGCGCCGCGTGATGAGCGGGCCGCCCGAGGACGCGTGACCGCAAAGCCGTCGAGCACCTCCGTCGAGCTCCTGCTGCGCGACCTCGCGCCGCAGGTGCTCGGCGCGGTCGCGCGGCGGCACGGCGACTTCGCCGCGGCGGAGGACGCCGTGCAGGAAGCGCTGATCGCGGCGGCCGTGCAGTGGCCGGCGGGCGGGATCCCCGCCAACCCGCGCGGCTGGCTGTACCACGTCGCGCTGCGGCGCATCACCGACCACCTGCGCAGCGAGATGGCCCGGCGCCGCCGCGAGGACGCGGTGGCGGGCGAGGTATGGGCCGAGTGGGCCTTCGTGCCGCCGCCGGACGGCGAGGTGGCGACGGACGGCGACGACACGCTGGTGCTGCTGTTCATGTGCTGCCACCCCGCGCTGACCCCGGCGTCGGCGATCGCGCTCACGCTGCGCGCCGTGGGCGGCCTCACCACCGCGCAGATCGCCGCCGCCTTCCTGGTTCCCGAGGCCACCATGGCGCAGCGGATCAGCCGCGCCAAGCAGAGCATCCGGGCCTCCGGCGTGGGCTTCGCCATGCCCGGCGGCGCCGAGCGCGCGGCGAGGCTGTCGTCCGTGCTGCACGTCCTTTACCTGGTGTTCAACGAGGGATACACGAGCAGCGCCGGCCCCGAGCTCAACCGTCCCGACCTGTCCGACGAGGCGATCCGGCTGGCGCGGGCCCTCCGCGCCCTGCTCCCCGGCGACGGCGAGGTCGCGGGGCTGCTCGCGCTGATGCTGCTCACCGACGCGCGACGCGCCGCCCGCACCGGCCCCGGCGGCGAGCTGATCCCGCTGGACGAGCAGGACCGGACGCTCTGGGACCGGCGGCTGATCGCCGAGGGGGTGGCGCTCGTCCCGGACGCGCTCGCCCGGGGGACGGTGGGCCCGTACGGGCTCCAGGCCGCCATCGCGGCCGTGCACGACGAGGCGCCGCGCGCCGAGGACACCGACTGGCCGCAGGTCCTGGCGCTGTACGGCGTGCTGGAGCGGATCTCCGACAACCCCATGGTGTCGCTGAGCCGCGCCGTCGCCGCCGCCATGGTGCACGGCCCCGCCGCGGGGCTGGAGCTGCTGGCGCCGCTCGACGCGGACGCGCGGCTGGCCGGGCACTACCGCCTGGACGCGGTACGCGGGCACCTGCACGAGAAGGCCGGCGACCCCGTGCGCGCCATCGCCCACTACCGCGCCGCGGCGGAGCGCACCGCCAGCGCCCCCGAGCGCGACTACCTCCTCGTCAAGGCCGCGCGCCTCGCCGCGCGGAGTGGATAGGACCCGGCCATTCAGGCGCGAAGGCGAGCGCATCGCTCAAAACGACGGAACATGAGGGGATGCGGCAAGGACGTGCCATGACACGCCGAAACGTCACACTTGGCGTGACTTAGACAAACTGTGCCGTCAAACGGACAAAGTGTGTCGCCAAGCAGGTCGATTCGGGATCGGCCATCGGCAACCTTGCCGTCGCAGTGCGAAACGGCCCCGCCGGCGCGCCGGGCGGTCCCCACGCTTCTCTTGACGGTCTACAGGAACTCGTCTACCTTTCTCCTCCAGACCGCCAAAAGGAGAGAGCATGGCGCACGACCAGTCGGAGCTGCTCCAGGGGACGCTGGAGCTCCTCGTCCTCAAGACGCTGTCGCTGGAGCCGCTGCACGGCTGGGGGATCAGCCAGCGCATCCAGCAGATGTCCCGCGACGTGTTCCAGGTCAACCAGGGGAGCCTGTACCCCGCCCTGCAGCGCATGAAGACCCGCGGCTGGATCGACGCCGAGTGGCGCACCACCGAGAACAACCGCAGGGCCCGCTACTACCGCCTCACCCCGGCGGGGGAGCGGGAGCTGGCCCGCGAGCGCTCGCAGTGGGAGCGCTCGTCCACGGCGGTCAACCAGGTCCTGGACTGGGCCGGAGGCGCGGCGTGAGGTGGCCGGCGGGGGCGCGCGAGCGCGTGCGGGGGCTGCTCTTCCGGGAGCGCGCGGAGGCGGAGATGGACGAGGAGATGCGCTTCCACCTGGAGATGGAGGCCGAGCGCCTGGTGCG
>JBEVLE010000601.1:0-4225 GCA_040509335.1 Longimicrobiaceae bacterium
CCCCCGGAGAACCGACCTCCGGGGGCTTCGCTTCACTTGCCGACTCGAACCCTCACCGCGTGCCGTGCAGCCGCACCGCCCCTTCGGCCGCGACACGGCTCCCGCCGGTGGGCGGAAGCGGGAGCGGGGGAAACAGCACCTTGCCCTCGCTCATGCTCGCCCCGCGGAGCGCCACCGCGAGCGCCTCGTCGATGGACTCCACCAGGTGCACCTCGAACTGGTCCCGCACGTCCTGCGGCAGGTCGTCCAGGTCCGGCTCGTTGTCCCGGGGGATGATCACCGTGCGGATCCCCGCCCGGTGCGCGCCCAGGAGCTTTTCCTTGACCCCGCCGATCGCCAGCACGCGCCCGGTGAGCGTCACCTCGCCCGTCATCGCCACGTCCGAGCGGACCGGCGTGCCGGAAAGCACCGAGGCCAGCGCCACCGACATCGCCACCCCCGCCGAGGGGCCGTCCTTGGGGATGGCGCCCGCCGGCACGTGGATGTGGATCTCGGACCCCCACGCCTTGCGCGGGTCGATCCCGTAGCGGCTGGCGTGCGCCCGCGAGTAGGTGAGCGCGGCGCGCGCCGACTCCTTCATCACGTCGCCCAGCTGCCCGGTGAGCACCAGGTTGCCGAAGCCCGGCGCGGCGTTCTCCGCGTCCGCGGCGCCCACGCCCAGCGTGCGCTGCTGGGCCGACGCCTCGATGAACATGATGTCGCCGCCCATGGGCGTGTAGTACAGCCCCGTCGCCACGCCCACCACGTCCTCGCGCCCGGCGCGCTCCGGGTGCACCCGGCTGCGCCCCAGGAACTCCTTGACCATCCCCTCGTCCACCGTCACCTGCAGGGTGGTGCCGGAGGCGATGCGGCGCGCGGCCTTGCGGGCCAGCTTGCCCACCTCGCGCTCCAGCTGGCGGACGCCGGCCTCGCGGGTGTACTCGGAGATCACGGTGCGCATGGCGTCGTCGGTGACCTCCAGCTCGTCCTTTTCCAGCCCCGCCTCCTCGGTCTGCCGGGGGAGCAGGTAGCGGTCGGCGATGGCCTTCTTTTCCTGCTCGGTGTAGCCGCGGAACTCCACCGCCTCCATGCGGTCGTACAGCGGCGCCGGGATGTTCTGCACGTAGTTCGCCGTGGCGATGAACAGCACCTCCGAAAGGTCGAAGGGCACGCCCAGGTAGTGGTCGGTGAACTCGTGGTTCTGCGCCGGGTCCAGCACCTCCAGCAGCGCGCTGGACGGGTCGCCCTGCATCCCGATGCCCAGCTTGTCCACCTCGTCCAGCAGGATCACCGGGTTGCGGGACTTGGCCTGCTTGAGCGCCTGGATGATGCGCCCCGGCATGGCGCCCACGTAGGTGCGCCGGTGCCCGCGGATGTCCGCCTCGTCGCGCGCGCCGCCCAGCGCGATGCGCACGTACTTGCGCCCCAGCGCCCGGGCGATGCTCTTTGCGATGGAGGTCTTCCCCACCCCCGGGGGCCCGGCGAAGAGCAGGATGGGCCCCTTGGCCGTGGCGCGCGCCTTTGCCTCGGTGAGCTCCTTCGCCAGCTCCTCCTCCGTCATCTCGGCCTCGGTGCCCTCCAGCGCCCCGGCCTCCACGGCGGCCTCCTCCTTGACCTCGCTTTCCGCGCGTCGCGCGGCGAGCTGCCGGACGGCGAGGAACTCCAGGATGCGGTCCTTGACGTCCTCCAGCCCGTAGTGGTCCTCGTGCAGCACCTCCTCGGCGGTGCCCAGCTCCAGCTTGTCCTCGGTGCGCACGTTCCAGGGAAGGTCGGCCACCCACTCCAGGTAGGTGCGGATCACCTGGTACTCGGCGCTCTGCTGCGGGGTGCGCTCCAGGCGCCCCAGCTCGCGCTCCACCTCCTCGCGGGCGGTCTCGGAAAGCTCCAGCTCGGCGAGGCGCTGGCGCAGCTCCTCCACCTCGGCGCCCTCGTCCTCCTCGCCCAGCTCGCGCTGGATGGCCTTCATCTGCTCGCGCAGCAGCATCTCGCGCTGGCGCTCGCCCAGCTCCTCCTGCACCTGCTGCTGGATCTCCTCCTGCGCCTCGATCATCGCCAGCTGCCGCTGCACGATGAGGAGCAGGGAGCGCAGGCGCTCCTCGATGGAAAGCGTTTCCAGGAGCTTCTGCTTGGCCTCGGTGTCGATGTCGGTGTAGAACGCCACCAGGTCGGCGAAGGCGCCGGGCTCGGTGATCCCGCTCAGGAACTGCTCCAGCATCTCGGCCGGGACGCCGCGGCGGCGCGCCACCTCGGAGCCGCGGGCGCGGAGCTCGCGGTACAGGGCGATGAACGCCGGGTCCTCGGAGTTGACCGGCTGCAGGTCATCCATGTCGCGGACGTGGGCCATGAGCCCCTTGTCCGGCGTTTCCTCGAAGTGGAGCGCCATGGCGCGGTGCTCGCCCTGGATGAGCAGCTGCACCCCGCCCACGCCGCGCTGCACCTGGGCGATCTGCACCACCGTGCCCACGGTGTACAGGTTGTCGGTCTCCACCTCGTCGCGGTTCTCGCGCTGCGCCACGGCCAGCATGCGCCGGTCGCCGGCGAGCGCGGCCTCCACCGCCTGCAGAGTCCCCGGGCGCCCGGCCGAGATCGGCACGGCCACGCCGGGGAAGATCACCGTCTCCCGCAGGGGGAGCACGGGAAGCATGTTGCGTTCGTTCATCGGGATACCCTTCCTTTTGCGGTAGTCCGCCGGGGCGCCGCGCCAGTCCGCGAGCGCCTCGCTGCTGCGGCCCCCTTTCGCATTTCGCTTGCCACGCCCCTGTTACCCGGCGTAACTCCGTTCGTGCCTTGCAATTGTCTGCGTAAGTGGCGGCTTAACCAGAACTTAACCGCACTCCGGCGAGCTGCCGAAACGGCCGTTTTTTCCGCCCGGGCGGAAGCTTCCGCCTGTCGTTCAGGCATGAACCATGTCCGGACGGCATGCTGCCCCAAAACTGCGGGCCGCGGGCCGCCGCGCAAGGACACTCTTGCGCCGCGGCCCTCCGCGGCCAAACTTGCGGTTGGCCGCGCGGCGCGCGGCCCTCCCCCGAAAAAAACGTCCGCCTCCATCCGCCCCGCCGGCTCCGCGCACGCGCGCCGGTGGGACACTCGCCGTTTCCGCCGCACCCCCGCCGCGCCATGACACGCACCCACGCCCTCCTCGCCGCCCTGCTGCTCGTTCCCGCCGCCCTGGCCGCGCAGGGCCGCACCAGCGTTTCGGCGTTCACCTCCACCGGGGCGGGGCTCACCGCGGCCCGGGTGGGGGGCACGCTGGGCACCGAGCGCGACGGCCTGGGCATCCGCGTGGGCGCCGCGGTGGACGCGGTGCCCCGCGACGCGGGCGCGCCCTCCCGCTGGATGGCGGACGTGGACGGGACGGGGCACCTGGGAAGGCTGGTCCCCGGGCTGGACGGCGTGCGGCTGCTGGTGGGCGTGGGCGCGCAGCAGACCGAGGCGGGCGGCGCCGCGCTTTCCGCCAGCGTGGGCGGCGTGTACACCTGGCACGTCGCCGGCCCGTTCGCGCTGGAGGGGGAGGCCCGCTGGCGCACCCCGTTCGCGGAGGGGATGCCGGCCCGCCTGGAGGTGCGCGCCGGGGTGGCGCTCGCCTTCGGCGCGGCCCCGGCCGCGCTGCGCCGTACGGCCGCCCGGCGCGAGCGCGCGTCCATCTTCATCCCGGCCTCGGGGACCGCCGCCGCCGCGGCGCCCGTGGCGGCGCTCGCCATCGGCACGGGGGCGGGCTTCCTGGGCGTGCCGTACCGCTGGGGCGGGAACACCCCGGAGGAGGGGTTCGACTGCTCCGGCTTCCTGCGCTACGTGTACCGCGCGCACGGGATCGAGCTGCCGCGGGTCACGCGCGACCAGGCGCAGGTGGGGGAGCCGGTGCCCGCCCGCATCGAGGAGCTGCGCCCGGGCGACCTGATGTTCTTCGCCAGGGACGGGGCCTACATCGACCACGCAGCCATGTACGTGGGCGACGGGCGCATCCTGCACAGCTCGTCCAGCGGCAGGGGGGTGCGCTACGACGACCTGGCCAGCCGGCGCGGCGAGTACTATCGCACGCATTTCGTGGTCGCGCGGCGGGTGCTTCCGTCTGGGGGTGTGGTGTCGGCGGGGCTGGAACGGCTTTGAACTGCAGGGTTGGGCGTGCCCCCGGCTGGCGCCGGGGTCGGGCTTCGGCTCCGTAACGCAGCAAACAACGCTGCGTAACGGAGTCGAGCCCGCGCAAACAGCCGCGCGGTCTCGCCCCTTCGGGCCGAAATCCCTCACG
>JBEVLE010000602.1:0-5871 GCA_040509335.1 Longimicrobiaceae bacterium
GGGAGGTCGCGGGCCCTTCGCGTTCCCGGCGCCCCGGCTCGCCCGGTCAGGCGGCGGGGGCCGCCGCGCGGGCCGGCAGATGGTCGCGCCTGACCACCTGGGCGAGGGTGGTGAGCGGGATGGCGGGGAAGCGCCGGGCGCGCTCCGTGCCGTCGAACGCCATGCCGAAGGTGTCCATCACGACGCCCGCCTGGATCTGGCGGGCGAGGCCCGGATGGAACGGGCGCATCAGCACCGAGGCGAGCCGCATCACCGGGAGCGGCACGTGGCGCGTCGTGCCGCGCCTGCCGGTCTCCCGCTCGAACGTCGCGACGACCTCGCGGAAGGTGAGGTTCTCCGGCCCGCCCACGTCCACCGTGGCGCCGCGCATCGCCGGGTCGGTGACCGCCAGCTCCACGAACGCCGCGACGTCGTGCGCCGAAACGAAGTTGAGCGGGTTCCGCCCCCGCCCGAAGATCGTCGTCTTCCCCGTCCGGAGCAGCGGCTCGCCCACCAGCATCGCCCACGTTTCCATGAAGGCGCTCGCGCGCAGGATGGTCCACGCCAGCCCGCTCGCCCGGAGCGCCTCCTCGGCCCGCAGCTTCATGCGGTACAGCTCCATGGGATGGTCGGCCGCCGCGCCCTGCGCCGACAGGAGCACCACGTGCTCGGCGCCCGCCGCGGCGGCGGCGCGGACCAGGTTGAGGTTTCCGCGCCAGTCCACCTCCCGCGGGCCGGCCGCGCCCGGCCCGACGAAGCCGTGCACCGCCGAGACCACGGTGCGGACGCCCGCGGACGCCCGCGCCACGGCCTCCGGGTCCCGCACGTCGCCCACCGCGATCTCGACGCCCGCGCTCTCCAGCGGCCGGGCGCGGCCGGGGTCGCGCGTGAGCACGCGCACCCGCAGCCCGCGCGCCGCCAGCCGGGCGACGACCTGCCGCCCGAGCGTGCCCGTGCCCCCCGCGACGAGGACCACCGGTGCGTCGGCGGGCGCGTCGGGGAGCCCCGCGGGGGCTGCGCCGGTCTCTGACATGCGGGTCTCCTGGGCGCGGCTGCGCCCGATCAGGGGAAGGACGGCGCGGAAGGGACCGCGCGCGCCGGGAGGAGACGCTCCGCCGTCGGTCGACGGGCGGACCATCGTCCCGCAGGATGCGGCCGGGGGCACCGCGCGGCAAGCTTCGCGGCTGCAGCGGAGGCCGCCCCGGGCCGGCGGGCGGCGTCATCGCTCTTGCTGGTGGGAGCAGGGGAACACAGATTGGGCCCAGACTCCCACCCTGCGGCGCAACTCATTCAGACAGGGCGGCTTGGCCGGGAGCGAACCGGATCGCCGCTGGGCGCTGGGGAAAGTCTGGCTGGTACTGGCGTCGGGCCGGTTGTTTACTGCCCCCCACCCACGCTTGACCGGGTACTCGGACCCGGTATGCCCCCGCACCACCGTACCGTCTCGTCGAGATCCCCATGACCTCCGTGAAGCCGAACATCTACATTGCTGTTGAAAAGGCGGATGCGCTCGCCTTCCCGACGGACGTGCTCGTGCTGAAATACGCGCAGGCCCTGTACGGGGCCGACCGTGCAGCCGTGAGCAGGCTGGAGAACGAAGGTATGAAGGTCGAAGCAAAGCTTCCCCCGCCCGGTGGACACCGCCTCCTCTCGACCGGGGGCACCCTCGAAGCCAGGTCTGTCCTCTTTCTCGGGGTGCCACCCCTTCACAGCTTCGACTACCAGGGTCTCCGGGAGTTCGGGCAGAGGGCATTGGAGGTCCTTGCAGGGACCGCTCCCGAGACCCGGCATGTCAGCCTGACTCTGCACGGCCCCGGCTACGGACTGGATGAGTCGGAGGCGCTGCGAGCGGAAGTGGCGGGCCTTATGGACGCAATCGCTTCCAGGGACTACCCCGAAGCGCTGGAGCGGATAACGATCGTCGAGCGTAGCGGGGGGCGGGCCCAACGGCTGTCGAGGCTGCTTTCGACTCTGCTGGAAGTCCGGCGGGACGCGCCTGGCCAGGCAGAGTTTTCAGTGGAGATGGGTACGATAGCCCGGGACGAGATCGAAAGCGCCGGCCGCGGCTCGAAGAACAAAGCCCATGTATTCGTGGCGATGCCCTTCGCGGCCGACTTTGACGACTTGTTCCATTACGGCATACAGGGCGCGGTCAATTCTGCTGGCTACCTTTGTGAGCGAGCCGACCTGGCATCGTTTACGGGCGACGTCATCACCTGGGTGAAGGACCGCATAGAGACTGCGGCACTGCTCGTCGCAGACCTGTCCACTGCCAATCCGAACGTATACCTGGAAGTCGGATACGCGTGGGGCAAAGGAGTTCGTACCGTGCTCGTCGCCAAAGATCCTGGGGACCTCAAGTTCGACGTCCGCGGGCAACGCTGCCTGCTGTACAAGAACATCCAGCACCTTGAAGACATGCTCCGAAAGGAGCTTTTGGCGTTGTAGCTCCTCCTCCACCCGTATGTTGCGGCTGGTCCGGCACCGCTCGCGGGCGAGGCCCGACCGTGGCGCATGTTCGACCCTCCGCCTCCGGCGGACGGTCGGCGAAGACCCGACCGTCCGGCACCGGTCACCCCAGTGCCGATCCGCTCAACCCCGGCGCACACCCCACCCATTCTCCGCACGGAATACCCCGCTGTCATCTCACGACCGCGGCGGCCTCCCCGTCTGCCTCGGATCCATTCCGTCTTTCCTCAGCGCCGCTTCTCCATGCTGTAGGCGGTGAACTCGATGGGCGCGCGGTCCGGCTCGCTCCGGTACAATCTCAGCAGGTCCCGGCGGCGCTCCAGCTCCGGCGCGTCCACCCCGGGCTGCTCGATGAGCCGGCACAAGTCCGCCTCCACCCCCTCCCGCGTGTCGTTCCTGAAGCACAGCAGCGTCAGCCCGCTGAACGGGAACCGGTCGAAGTTCTCCACCAGCCACCCCCGCAGCGCCGAGCTGTGGCGCATGTGGAACATGATGGTCCGGTCGATCCCCCGCACCGGGTACTGCGGGAACGCGGCCGAGTGCATCAGCGCCGAGGCGAAGTTGTTGAGGATCAGCTCCGCCATGGCCCGCACCTCGTCCAGCGACGCCGTGTCGCCGGGGCGCCACTCCGCGTCCTCGTAGAAGTAGGGCCGCAGGTAGGGGCGCTCCACGAACAATCGCACGTGCTCCGACGTTTCCGTGATCGCCCGCTGGATCAGCTGCAGGTCCGGCTGCTGCTTGGCGATCTCCAGGTGCCGCACCGCCGTCTCGATCTGCTCCTTGGCGATGTGCAGCTGCCGGGTGAACACCGAGAAGTTGAGCAGACCCACCCCCACCAGCAGCAGCGTCCCGATGATGCCCAGCACTCCGATCCACGCTTCGATCGACATCTCCGTATCCGCCTCCGGCCGTCCCCGCGGGACCGCCGCCTGTCCGTGAAAAAAAGCCAGCGGCGGCGCACGGTGCGCCGCCGCGAATCGTTTCCGCCTCCGGCCCGTCACGTACCGCCCAGCCCGCCGTGGGTTCCGTCCCGCTGGTACGACAATCGCGGCTCGCCCGCCTTCCGCTCGGACCGACACCGCGGGGAACACGGAGGGGGAAGATGCAGCTTCGGGACAGGGTCGCGCTCGTGACCGGCGCCGGGTCGGGGATCGGCAAGGCCAGCGCCGTGCTCCTGGCGAAGGAGGGCGCGAAGGTCGCCGCGCTCAGCCGAACCCGCGAGGAGCTCGAGAAGACGGTCAAGGAGATCGAGGACGCCGGCGGCGAGGGGCTGGTGGTGGTCGCCGACACCTCGGAGCCCGGGGAAGTGGAGGACGCCGTCCGCCGGGTGGTGGACCGGTGGGGGCGGCTGGACGTCGTCTTCGCCAACGCGGGCGTCAACGGCGTGTGGGCGCCCATCGAGGAGCTGACGGTGGACGAGTGGCGGCAGACCGTCGACATCAACCTCACCGGCACCTTCCTGACGCTCAAGTACTCCATGCCGCACCTCAAGGAGCGCGGCGGCTCCGTGATCGTCAACGCCTCGGTGAACGGCACCCGCGTCTTCAGCAACTCCGGCGCGACCGCGTACGCCAGCACCAAGGCGGCGCAGGTCGCCATGACCAAGATGCTGGCGCTGGAGGTGGCGCGCCACCGGGTGCGGGTCAACGTGATCTGCCCGGGCGCCATCGACACCGAGATCGACGACAACACCGAGCGGCGCGACCTGGACAGCATCGGGGTGCCGCAGGAGTTCCCCGAGGGGCCGCACCCCCTGGCCGGCAAGCCGGGGAGCTCGCAGGAGGTGGCACAGCTAGTGCTGTTCCTGGCCTCCGATGCCTCCCGCCACGTCACCGGCACGGAGATCTGGATCGACGGCGGGGAGTCGCTGCTCGGGCTCAAGGGGTGAGCGATCCCCCCCCGCCACCGCACCTCACGCACGGAGCCGCGCCATGACGCTCGACGACCTGATCCACCCCGGCCCCGTCAACGTGAGCAGCACGGAGCGCTGGGTTTCCGTGGCGGGAGGCGCGGCGCTGGCCGCGGGCGGCCTCGCGCGGCGCTCGCCGGGCGGCGTGCTGCTGGCGCTCCTGGGCGCGGCGCTGGTGCACCGCGGCGCCACCGGGCACTGCATGGTGTACCGGGCCGCGGGGATGGACACCTCGGAGGCGGCCACCGGGTGGACCGCCGTGGACGCCGGCGGGGCGGACGCCGGGCGCGAAGCCTTCGACATCGTGGACGAGGAAAGCGACGAGTCCTTCCCCGCCAGCGACCCGCCGTCGTGGAGCGGGTCCACGGCGGGCTCGCCGCAGCACCCGGGCGCGTGACGCGCGCCGCCGCGGACCATAGACCGGAGCGACCACCAACGTGAAGATCCTGCTCGTAGCGGAGGACCGGATCCGGCTGGAGGGGACGGCGGGGCCCATGACCATCGAGGCCGACTCGCCGGAGATGCAGTACTCCCCCTTCCACATGCTGGCCAGCAGCCTGGCGACCTGCACCCACTCGGTGCTGGCGTCGTGGGCCACCAACGCCAGGCTCGCCGTGGACGACCTGGCGGTGGAGGTGGGGTGGAGCTTCGTGGAGGAGCCGCACCGCGTGGGGAGCATGCAGGTGCACGTGGACTGGGCCTCGCTCCCCGAGGCGCGGCGCGCGGCGGCGGAGCGGGTGGCGGCGCTGTGCACCGTCAAGAAGACGCTGGAGCAGCCGCCCACGGTGTCCACCACGGTCGCGGCGGCCGCCCCGGCCGCCGCCGCACCCGGGGGGTCCGCGTGAGCTTCCCGGTGGTGCACTTCGTCTACGGCGGGCAGCAGGCCGCCGCGGCGGGGGCGGGGCGCCCGTACACCGTGGTGTACGACGGCGTGTGCAAGGTGTGCAACCGCCTGGTGGCGCTGCTGCGCAAGTGGGACACGCGGGGGATGCTGGAGATCATCCCCTTCCAGAACACCACGGTGCTGGACCGCTTTCCCTGGATCCCCGCGGAGGAGTACGCCAGGGCGATGCAGCTGGTGGGCCCCGGCGGGCGGACCTGGCAGGGCGCCGCCGCCATCGAGCAGCTCCTGGAGGTGCTGCCGCGGGGCGGGCTGCTGGGGTGGGTGTTCAGGGTGCCCTTCATGGGCGCGCTGATCGACCGGTTCTACCGCTGGTTCGCCCGGAACCGCTACCGCTTCGGCTGCGGCGAGCACTGTACTTCGCGTCCGCTCAAGGTGGACTTCGGCGACGGCTGAGGGGCGGCGGGGTTTGTGGCGGAGCGGAGTCGAGGGTGTCTCGGCTCCGCTTTTTCCGTTCAAGAACGGAAACGGCTACTGCGTACGGCGGGTTCGGGCGTGCCCCCGGCTGGCGCCGGGGTCGGGCTTCGGCTCCGTAACGCAGCAAACAACGCTGCGTAACGGAGTCGAGCCCGCGCAAACAGCCGCGCGGTCTCGCCCCTCCGGGCCGAAATCC
>JBEVLE010000603.1:0-5835 GCA_040509335.1 Longimicrobiaceae bacterium
CGGCTCGCTGGGCGAGCCGGCGCTGGACGCGCGGGCCACGGAGCTGGCGGGCGCGCTGCTGAGGGGCGAGGCGCGCGACGGCCCGCGCACGGTGGAGACCGGACGCGGAAGCTGCACCCTCTACCTGGAAGCGCACCGCCCGCCCGCCGAGCTCGTGATCGTGGGCGCGGGGCACATCGCCCGGCCGCTCTGCCGCATCGGCGCGATGCTGGGCTTTCGCGTGCGGGTGCTGGACGACCGACCGGAGTTCGCCACCCGCGAGCGCTTCCCGGAAGCCGAGGAGGTGCGCCGCGCCGACTTCGCCGACCCCTTCCGGGGCCTCGCCGTGGGGCCGGACACGCACCTGGTGCTGGTGACGCGCGGCCACCGCTACGACTACGAGGCGCTCCGCCGGCTCCTGCTGGGGGGCGCGCTCCCCGCGTACGTGGGGATGGTGGGGAGCCGCCGCCGCGTCCGGGCCGCGCTGGAGCAGCTGGTGCGCGAGGGAATTCCGCGGGAGCGGCTGCTCCGCGTCCACGCCCCCATCGGGCTGGACATCGGCGCGGAAACGCCGGAGGAGATCGCCGTCGCGATCGCCGCGGAGATCGTCCGGGTGCGCCGCGGGGGGACGGGCGTTTCCCTGCGCGAGCGCGAGCGGGTGATGGAGCGGTGGTTCTCCGACACCCCGGAGGCCGGAAGGTCGTAGGGAGCGGGGAGTTTCGACGATCCCCCTTGCAGGACCGGGTGCCATGTACAGGACGTGCCTCTTCTGCTCCGCCGACCTGGGGAGCAACGACTCCATCGAGGAGTTCCCCGTAGGCCGCAGCATCGCCTTCGACGCGTGGAAGGGGCGGCTGTGGGCCGTCTGCCCCCGGTGCGCGCGGTGGAACCTGGCGCCCATCGAGGAGCGCTGGGAGGCGACCGAGGCCGCGGAGAAACAGTTCCGCGATTCCCGCCTGCGCGCCCAGTCCGAGAACGTGGGGCTCGCCAAGCTCCGGGACGGCACGCGGCTGGTGCGCATCGGGGAGGCGCTCCCCGGCGAGATGGCGGCGTGGCGCTACGGCGGGCAGCTCGTCAGCCGGCGCAACCGCTACCTCCTGGTCACCGCGGGCGTGACCGTGGCGGCGGGCGCGCTGGTCTTCGGCGTCCCCTCGCTCCTGGCGGTGGCGGGAATCTCCGTTTCGGGGATGCAGCCGCTGCTCAACGTGGGGAACCTGCTCTACCAGCGGAAACGCGCGCAGCGGGTGGTGCACCGCTTCGGGGCGGACGACTCCCCCACCGGCGCGCCGCTGGAGCTGCGGCGCTGGCAGCTGAACGGGGCCCAGGTGGTGGACGGCGAGGGCGACGTGGCGCTCCACCTTCCCAACGCGCTGGAAAGCGAGCCGCAGCGCACGGTGGAGGGGCGCGCCGTCTGGTCCATGCCGGGGATGACGGTCACCGGGCCGGCGGCCCGCACGGTGCTGTCGCGGGTGATGGTGGACGCCAACGCCAGCGGCGCATCGCGCCGCGACGTGGAGCGCGCGCTGGAGCTCCTCGCCCGCGAGCCCAGCGCGGAAGACTACCTGCGCTCCGTGGCGGCGCGCGAGGCCGGGATCCCGCTGCGGCGGGTCGCCAACTTCGGCCGCCGGCGCGGCCGGCGCCGGATGCTGGGGCGGCTGCGCGGCGACGTGATGCCGGTGGAGGTGCGGCAGACCCACGGCAAGCTCGCGCGGCCCGAGTCGCTGGCGCTGGAGATGGCGCTTCACGAAGAGACGGAGCGGCGCGCGCTGCAGGGCGAGCTGGCCGCGCTGGAAGCCGCCTGGCGCGACGCCGAGGAGATCGCCGCCATCGCCGACGCGCTCCCGGACGACCCGGTTGGACGGCTGCGGGCGCGGCTGGGCGGGTCCGCGTCGTCCGGGCGGGAGTAGCCGTGTACCGCGCCTGCATCTTCTGCTCGGCCGCCCTGGGAGCGAACGAGGCCATCGAGGCCTTCCCGGTGGGAAAGTGCCTGGCATTCGACGCGGCGCGGGGGCGGCTGTGGGCGGTGTGCCCCCGGTGCGCGCGGTGGAACCTGGCGCCCATCGAGGAGCGCTGGGAGGCGACCGAGGCCGCGGAGGAGCGCTTCCGCGGCGCGCGGCTGCGGGCCCAGTCGGAGAACGTGGGGCTGGCGAAGCTTCCGGACGGCACGCGCCTGATCCGCATCGGCCAGGCGATGCCGGGGGAGCTGGCGGCCTGGCGCTACGGGGGGCAGCTCGTCCGGCGGCGCCGGCAGTACCTGATCGTGGGAGCGGCGGCGGCCGCGGGCACCGCGGTCGCCCTCGGCGGGCTCACCGCCCTGGGGATCGGCGCGGGACTGTTCCCCTTCTGGTCGGCGGTCGTGGGCGCCTGGGAGGAGCACAAGCGGAAGAAGGTGATCCACCGCGTCCCCGCCGCCGACTCGCCCACCGGCCAGGAGATCGCCGTGCGCCGCTGGCACGTGCAGGGGGCCTGGCTGGACGACGCGGGAGGGGACGGGATCGTGCTGCACGTGCCGGACGTCGGCCGCGAGAAGCCGGAGCCGGACTGGCGCGGCCGGCCCCGCTTCTCGGAGTCTGGAGTGGTCGCCCTGCCGGACGTACAGGCCCGCGCGGTGCTCGGGCGCGCCATGGTGCACGTCAACAGCAGCGGCGCGGCGGCCTCCGAGATCCAGCACGCCGTCCGCCTGCTCGCCGAGTCGGCTTCGGCCGAGGAATTCCTCCGCTCGGCGGCCGGCAAGCAGTACGTGCTGGGGAAGCGGCGGGACATGGAGGACAGGCAGCTCGCCCCCACCCCCGCGCTGGCACTGGAGATGGCGCTGCACGAGGAAACGGAGCGGCGCGCGCTGCAGGGCGAGCTGGCCGTGCTGGAGGCCGCCTGGCGCGACGCCGAGGAGGTCGCCGCCATCGCCGACGCGCTCCCCGACGATCCCCTGGCCCGGCTGAAAGGCGCATGACCGAGAGCGAAGCCGTGTTCGACGCCGCCGGCGAGGCGGCGCGGGAAGGACGCCCGGTCGTGCTGGCCACCATCGTACGATGCCGGGGCTCCACCCCGCGCGGGGTGGGGAGCAAGATGCTGGTGGACCCGGAGCGCGGGCTCGTGGGCACGGTGGGGGGCGGGTGCGGCGAGGCCGCCGTGATCGAGGCCGCGCGCGAGGTGGTGCGCACGCGGACCGCGCGCCTGGTCCGCGTGGACCTCACCGAGGACCTGCTCTCCTGGAGCCCCGCCGTGTGCGGCGGGGTGTTCGACGTCTTCCTGGAACCGATCTGAGCGGTGACGGCCGCCCGTCGTCCCCCGTCTACACGAATGCCGCAGAGATGAACCCAGCCGCCGCCGCACCTTCCCCGTCGTCCCGCGCCTCGTCCGGGGCCGCCTGGAGCCGCTACGGCGAGTACCTGCGCCGTCCCCCGCTGCTGGTGGTGGAGTGGGCGGACGACCAGACCCCGGCGCGCGGCTGGCTGGTCGTCAACTCGCTCCGCGGCGGGGCCGCGGGAGGCGGCACCCGCATGCGCCCGGGGCTCACCCGCCGCGAGGTGACGTACCTGGCGAAGACGATGGAGCTGAAGTTCGCCTTCGCCGGGCCTCCCATCGGCGGGGCCAAGTCCGGGATCGACTTCGACCCCAGGGACCCGCGCCGCGACGGGGTCCTCCGCCGCTGGTTCGCCGCCGTCGCGCCGTACCTGCGCCAGTGCTACGGCACCGGCGGCGACCTCAACGTGGACCAGGTGCGCGACGTCGTCCCCTGCCTGGCCGAGCTGGGGATCCGCCACCCGCAGGAGGGGATCGTGCGGGGCCACGCCGCCGCGGCCCCGGACGCGGTGGGCGGCGTCCTCGCCGCGCTGGACCGCGGCCTGGCGACGCCGGTGCGCGGCGAGCTGGGGCTCCCGGGGATGCCGCTCCCCCTGGCCGACCTGGTGACCGGGTACGGGGTGGCGCGCTCCATCATCCACGCCTACGAGCAGCAGGGCCGCCCCATCCGCGGCGCGCGCGTGCTGGTGGAGGGCTTCGGGGCGGTGGGCGCCCCCTGCGCGCTGTACCTGGCGCAGGAAGGGGCCCTGGTGGTGGGGATCACCGACCGCGACCGGGCGCTCCTCGCCCCGGAGGGGATGGGGGCGGAGGAGGTGGAGGCACTGCTCCGCGGCCGCGACGACGACAAGCTGCTCCCCGCCGCCGACCCCCGCTGCACCCCGGACCGCTCGCGCTTCGGCGAGGTGCCCGCGGACGTGTTCGTGGCCGCCGCCGTTTCCGGCTCGCTGGACGAGGAAGCGCTGGAGCGGCTCGCCGCGCAGGGGGTGCGGATGATCGCCTGCGGGGCCAACCAGCCCTTCCGCGAGGCTGCGCTGGGCGCCACCCGCGTGCAGCGCGCGGCCGACCGGCGCTTCACCGTGATCCCCGACGTGATCGCCAACTGCGGGATGGCGCGCGCCTACAGCTACCTGATGGAGGAGGGGGCGGACCCCGCCACCGAGCCCGTCTTCCGCGCCGTCGACCGCACCATCGCCGAGGTGCTCCGGGAGGTTTCGGAGCGCGTCGGCGGACGTCCCACCGGCCTACTCGGCGCCACCTGGGGAATCGCCCTGGACCGTGTCGCCACTCGCTAGCCCCCTCACGCAGCAACAGCAGCAAGCCATGATCGCAGCCCGATCCCCCCTCTCGCCCGCCCAGATCGGCGAGATCCGCGACGACCTCCTGCGCACCCTGACGCGCCTGGAGCGCAGCATGAAGATCAGCGGCGAGGCCGCCCCCCTGAAGGAGCTGGAGCAGGACACGGTGGGCCGCCTGTCCCGCATCGACGCCATCCAGAACCAGGGGCTCGCGCAGAGCCTCCAGGACCGGGAGCGCGCGCAGCTCGCCAGCATCCTCGACGCCCTGCGGCGCATCGAGGAGGGGCACTACGGCGCCTGCACCGCGTGCAGCGGCCCCATCCCCTTCGAGCGCCTCGCCATCTTTCCCGAGACCAAGTGCTGCGCCGCCTGCGCCAAGGGCTGCTGAAACCGGCGCAGCTCTGCACAAAGATCGTGCAGCGGTAGCGCTCCGGCCCGGGATGCTCCATTTTTAGGGCATGCGCTACCTGGTTTCTTCCTGGATCTGGATCACCAACTCGCTGGTCGCCATCCTGTGGGTCCCGTGGCTCGCGCTGGTCTGGCTGGCCACCGCGCCCTTCGATCCCGGGCGGTACGTGGCGGGACGCTGGTTCCGCAGGGCCGCCGTGACGGCCGTCGCCCTGAACCCGCTCTGGCGGTTCCGCACCTCGGGCTTCCGGGTGCGCGACCCGCGGCGTCCGTACGTGGCCGTGTCCAACCACGAGTCCATGGCGGACATCTTCCTCATCTCGCACCTCCCCTGGGAGATGAAGTGGCTCTCCAAGGAGTCCATCTTCAGGCTCCCCTTCATGGGGTGGATGATGCGCATGGCCGGCGACATCCCCGTGCGGCGCGGGGAGCGGGCGAGCCGCGCGGAGGCGCTGGAGGAATGCCGCGACCGGCTGGGGAAGCGGGTGTCGGTGATGATCTTCCCGGAGGGCACGCGCTCGCGCACGCGGGAGATGCTTCCCTTCAAGGACGGCGCCTTCCGCCTGGCGATCGAGACCGGCGTCCCCATCCTCCCCCTGGCGGTGGCCGGGACCCGCAACGCGCTCCCCAAGGGCTCCATGCTCTTCGGGAGGGCGACCGCGGAGGTGCGGGTGCTGGAGCCCATCTCCACGGAGGGGCTGACGCTCGCCGACGTGGCCGCGCTGCGCGACCGGGTGAGCGCCATGATCCAGGAAACGCGCGACCGCCTGTTCCGCGAGCTGGAAAAGGAGTAGCCTGCGCGCCGGATGGCGCGGCTGCGGAAGGCCGGATGCGCGGCGGGGGCGCCGGA
>JBEVLE010000604.1:0-7818 GCA_040509335.1 Longimicrobiaceae bacterium
GGAGCGCCCCGGCGGCCGGCCTTCCACCCCGCCCTGTTCCCGCCGCGGCCCCGCGGCGGCGCGATCTCCCCGGCGCGGACGGCGTGGTGGATCCCGCCCTGGCTCCCTGCCGGGGCGGACAACCCGAGACTTCAACGTCAGATGATGCGACTCGCGCAGACGTGGTTCCGGAGGGCGGCGCTCGCCCTGGTGCTTTCGACGGTGGCGGCCGCCTGCGGCGACCGCGAGGGCGGCGAGGAAGCGGCCAAGGGCGGTGCGGCCAGGGACCGCAACGAGGTGCAGCGGGGAGGGACGGCGGTGCTTTCCGAGCTGTCGGACATGAGCAAGCCGCTCCCGTTCCTGTACGAGGGCAACGTGGACACCGACCTGGGGGACATCCTGTACCTCCCCCTCCTCCGCACCGAGTGGAGGGACGGCCGGGCCGTGTACCTGACCTCGCACGACAACCCCATGGCCATCGCCTGGCACTGGGAGTACGCGGGGCCCGACTCGTCCGCCATCCGCTACCGCATGCGCTCGGCGCTCAGGTGGTCCGACGGCCAGCCGCTCACCGCGCACGACGTGGTGTGGACCTACCGGATGACCGCCGACCCCAGGGTCGCCTCGCCGCAGCAGTCCTATGCCGAGAACCTGGACTCCGTGGCGGCGGAGAACGATTCCACCGTGGTCTTCCACTTCAAGCGGCGCTACCCGGAGATGCTGTTCCACTCCGGGCTGCCCATCGCCCCGAAGCACGCCTACGAGGGGTCGGACCCGGCGCAGATCCGCTCGCACCGCCGCCTGCTCACGCCCGACAACGGGGCGCTGGTGGTGAGCGGGCCCTTCATGGTGGAGAACTGGCGCAAGGGGCAGCAGATCAGCTTCGTCCCCAACCCCCACTTCCCGGTCCGCCCCAACCTGGACCGCATCGTCATCCGCATCATCCCCGAGGCCACCACCCGGCTGGTGGAGCTGCAGCGGGGGGCGCTGGACTTCACCCGCCCCATCCCCCACGACCAGATCCCCAACCTGCGCAGGCAGCCGGGGATCCGCTTCGAGCGCGAGCGCCAGCGGAGCTACGACTACATCGCCTACAATCCCCGGGCGATGGACGCGTTCGCCGACCCGGAGATCCGCCGCGCGCTCAGCCTGTCGATCGACACCCGGGGGCTGATCCGCGGTCTCCAGATGCAGGACTTCGCCGTGCCCGCGGGCGGACCGTACGCCCCCATCTTCCGGGACCTGTACGACCCGCAGCGGACGCCCCCCATCGCCTACGACACCCTCCAGGCGAAGCGCATCCTGGAGGCCAAGGGGTGGCGGGACTCGGACGGAGACGGGATCCGGGAAAAGGACGGCAAGCCCTTCCGCTTCACCCTCCTCACCAACGCGGGGAACGTGCGCAAGGCGGACGTGCAGCAGATCGTCCAGCAGCAGCTCAAGCGGGTGGGGGTGGACGTGCGCCTGCAGCAGCTGGAGTTCAACACCTTCCAGGAGCGGCAGATGGGCAAGGAGTACGAAGCCCTGCTGGGAACCTGGATCGTGGGGCTGAGCGCGGACATCACGCCGCTGTGGGGCGACGGCAGCCCGCAGAACATCGTGTCGTACAGGAACCCGCGCGTCACGCAGCTCTTCCAGCAGGCGCTCTCCCAGCCCAACGAGCAGGCGGCGGCGCCGTACTGGCGCGCCGCCGCCGAGCAGATCGCGCGGGACCAGCCGTACACCTTCCTGTACTACTTCGACCAGGTGGACGGGGTGCGCGACCGCCTCCAGGGGATGAAGATCGACACCTACGGCGCCTACCAGAACGCCTGGCAGTGGTGGGTGCGGAGCGAGCAGCCGGGCGGCGCCGCGGCCCCGCCGCCCGCCGACACCGCGGCACGGTAGCACCGGGACGGCACCCGGGCGCGGCCCCCACCGGACGGTGGGGGCCGCGTCTTTTTCCGGGGGATCCCCGCCGCGCCGGATCTTCCGGTCCGAATTCTGCGAGCGGGGGGAAACGCGCGGTCCGGCCGCGCGCTGGCAACGTGGACGGGAGAGGAGCAACTCGCTTGATCGGCTACCTGCTGCGGCGGCTTCTGGGCGCGATCCCCCTCCTGCTGGGGATCCTGACGCTGATCTTCTTCATCATCCACCTCGCCCCCGGCGACCCCACGGCGCGGTTCTTCAACCCCAACGTGTCGCCCGAGGTGATCGAGCAGATGCGCCGCAACCTGGGGCTGGACCAGCCGCTCCACGTCCAGTACTTCAAGTGGCTGAGCGCCTTCATCCGCGGCGACTTCGGGTACTCCTTCGGGCAGATGCGGCCCATCTCGGAGATCCTCCCCGAGACGCTGTGGAACACCCTGCAGCTCACGCTCATCTCCCTGGTCATCATCTTCATCCTGGGGATGCTGATCGGGATCGTGCAGGCGGTCCGCCAGTACTCGCTGGCCGACAACGTCCTCACCTTCCTGGCGCTGTTCTTTTATTCCATGCCGAGCTTCTGGCTCGCGCTCATGCTGATCCTGGTCTTTTCGCTCAAGGCGGCGCAGTGGGGGCTCCCCACCTGGCTCCAGTTCCCCGCCGCGCAGATGATGAGCGTGGGGGCGGAGTACCTGCCGCCCGGGGCGCAGCTCGTGGACCGGCTGGAGCACCTGTTCCTCCCCGCGGTGGCGCTGGGGATCGGCTCGGCGGCGGGCGTCGCGCGCTACATGCGCGGCTCCATGCTGGAGGTGATCCACCAGGACTTCATCCGGACGGCGCGGGCCAAGGGGCTGTCGGAGCGCACGGTGATCTTCAAGCACGCGCTCCGCAACGCGCTGATCCCCATCATCACGCTGCTCGGGCTGTACCTGCCGTTCCTGCTTTCCGGCGCGGTGCTGGTGGAAACCATCTTCTCGTGGCCGGGGATGGGGCGGCTGATCGTGGACGCGATCTTCCAGCGCGACTACCCGCTGGTGATGGCGACCTCGTTCGTGATCGCGGCCATCGTGATCTTCGGCAACCTGATCTCGGACGTGCTGTACGCGGTGGTGGATCCGCGGATTCGCAATGACTGATTACGGCTACGGCTTGGGGTCGGGCGAATCCCGGCTGCGCCGGGACCGCGCTCTATTCTCCTGGACACGAAACTACCGTGTCCAGGAGAACGGAGCCCCGCGGAAACTGCCCCGCGGGTCTCCGCCCTTCGGGTTACGATCGCTTTCGCAACTGCGACTGCAAATGCGACGGCCACTGCAACTGATCGCCGGGAAAGATTGATGCGCGCATCGCCTGACGTGGAAGCATCGCCGCCGGAGCCGCTCCCGGAGACCCGGGGGGCGGAGGGGGGCGCGCCGGTCCGGGGGGAGGGGCTGGCGTGGACCGCGGTCGCGGGGCTGGTGCTGGCCTGGGGGCTGGTGGCCGGGCTCGTGTACCTGTCGTGGGGGCGGATCGCCGGGATGCCGGGGATGCGGCGGGTCCCGGTGGACATGTACCTGGCGGCGGCCACGCTGGCGCTGCTCGCGCTGGGGATGGTGCTGTGGACGGTGCGGAGCGTGGCTCGGCAGCGGAGCCGCGCGGCGCGCGTGCGCGGCGACTCGCAGTGGGCCATCGCGGGACGGCACTTCCGCAGGAACCGCATGGCGATGGGCGGGCTGGTCATCATGATCCTGCTGTACGTGGTCACGCTGATCACGCCGCTGATCGCCCCGTACGACCCGTCGGCGCAGGGCGACATCGTGCTGACGCGCTACCTGCCGCCCTCGGCGGAGCACCTGATGGGCACCGACAAGTTCGGGCGCGACATCTTTTCGCGGGTGCTCTTCGGGGCGCGCATCTCGCTTTCCATCGGCTTCATCGCGGTGGGAATCAGCATCACGCTGGGAACGCTGCTGGGCGCGGTGGCGGGCTACTTCGGGGGGATCACGGACGGGGTGCTCATGCGCCTCACGGACATGATGCTCTCCTTTCCGCGCCTGGTGCTGCTGATCGTGGTGATCGCCCTGTTCGAGCCGTCCATCTGGCTGGTGGTGACGGTGCTGGGGCTTTCCGGGTGGATGGGGACGGCGCGCATCGTCCGCGGCGAGGTGCTTTCGCTGCGCGAGCGCGAGTTCGTGCAGGCGGCGCGCGCCCTGGGGATGGGCGACACGCGCATCATCCTGCGCCACGTCATCCCCAACACGCTGGCGCCGGTGATCGTGTCCGCCACGCTGGGCATCGGCCAGACCATCCTCACGGAAGCGTCGCTGTCGTTCCTGGGGCTGGGCGTGCAGCCGCCCACCCCCAGCTGGGGGAACATGGTCTCGGACGGGCGCGACGCGCTGGTGACGGCCTGGTGGATCGCCACCTTCCCCGGCCTGGCCATCGTGTTCACCGTGATCGCCTTCAACCTCCTGGGCGACGGCCTGCGCGACGCCCTGGACCCGCGCCTGAGGACGTGACCGAGATGCCGATCCCCCGCGAAAGCGATCGTGACCCGAAGGGCGGAGACCCGGCGCAGTTTGCCGGGGCTCCGTTCTCCTGGACACGGTAGTTTCGTGTCCAGGAGAATAGAGCGCGGTCCCGGCGAAGCCGGGATTCGCCCAAGCCATCCCGAGCCTTAGCACTTGATGCCTGAGCCGATCCTGCAGGTGGAAAACCTCCGCACCTACTTCCGCACAGACGCGGGGGTGGCGCGCGCCGTGGACGGCGTGTCCTTTCACGTGAACCCCGGGGAAACGCTGGGGATCGTGGGGGAGTCGGGGAGCGGCAAGTCGGTGACCTCGCTGTCGGTGATGCGGCTCATCCCGCAGCCGCCGGGGCGCATCGAGCCGGGGTCCAGGATCCTGTTCCGCGGCGCGGCGGGGGTGGAGGACCTGGCGGCGGTGCCGGAGTCGCGCATGCGCCAGATCCGCGGCAACGACATCGCCATGATCTTCCAGGAGCCCATGACCTCGCTGAACCCGGTGTTCACCGTGGGCGAGCAGATCATGGAGTCGCTGCGGCTGCACCAGAAGATGGACAAGCGGGCCGCGCGGCGCCGGGCCATCGAGATGCTTCACCTGGTGGGGATCCCCATCCCCGACCAGCGGGTGGACGAGTACCCGCACCAGCTCTCGGGGGGGATGCGGCAGCGGGTGATGATCGCCATGGCGCTGGCCTGCGACCCCAAGCTGCTGATCGCGGACGAGCCCACCACGGCGCTGGACGTGACCATCCAGGCGCAGATCCTGGAGCTGCTGAACCGGCTCCAGAAGGAGCTGGGGATGTCCATCATCCTCATCACCCACGACCTGGGGGTGGTGGCGGAAACCTGCGACCGGGTGATCGTGATGTACGCGGGGCAGGTGTTCGAGGAGGGGCCGGTGCGCGACATCTTCGCGGACCCGCAGAACCCGTACACGGAGGGGCTGCTGCGCTCCATGCCGCGCCTGGGCGAGGAGGTGGAGCGGCTGGCGGTGATCCCGGGGGTGGTCCCGGCGCCCACCGCCTGGCCCGTGGGGTGCCGCTTCGCGGAGCGCTGCCCGTACGGCTGGGAAAAGACGGAGCGGGAGGACCCGCCGCTCTTCGACATCGGCGGGGGGCGCCGCAACAAGTGCTGGCTGGTGGAGTTTCCGGAGCGCCGCGACGAGGTGCGGCGCGCGGGCGGCGGGTTCACCCCCGCGGGGGCGGCCACGGGAACGGGCGCGGCCACGCCGGTGGCGGGGCGGCCGGAAGACGTGGCGCCGCCCTCCGCGGGCGCGGCGGGGGAGGAGGTGGGCTGATGGCGAGCACGCCGGAGGGACGGACGCCCGCGGGCGGCCGCGGCGCGGGCGACGGGAACCACCACGACGCGGAGCCGGACCCGATGACGGGGCCGGGGACGCAGCGCATCATGACGACCGGGGGCGGGGGCCGCCGCGCGGCCGGCGGGGTGGCGCGCAGGGGCGAGGCGCCGGAGCGCGGCGAGCTCCCGCCCGCGAAGGGCGACTCGGACCTGCGCGGGCAGACGCCGGACGACATGGAGCCGCCGGCGGACGCGCTCCTGGTGGTGCGCGGGCTCAAGAAGTACTTCCCCATCCGCAAGGGCTTCTTCAACCGCCACGTGGGCGACGTCAAGGCGGTGGACGGGGTGTCGTTCTTTCTGCGGAAGGGGGAGACGCTGGGGGTGGTGGGCGAGTCGGGGTGCGGCAAGAGCACCACGGGGCGGGCCATCCTGCGCCTGATCGACGCCACGGAGGGGCGCGCGGAGTTCGCGGGGCGCAACATCTTCGAGATGGACCGCGACGAGCTGCGCAGGCTGCGGCGCAGGGCGCAGATCGTCTTCCAGGACCCGTTCTCGTCGCTGAACCCGCGCATGACCATCGCGGAGATGCTGCGCGAGGTGCTGGGGATCCACAACCTGGCCAAGGGCAAGGCGGCCAACGACCGCATCGCCGAGCTGCTGCGCATCGTGGGGCTGCGCCCGGAGCACGCGGTGCGCTACCCGCACGAGTTCTCGGGCGGCCAGCGGCAGCGCATCGGGATCGCGCGGGCGCTGGCGGTGGAGCCGGAGCTGATCGTGTGCGACGAGCCGGTGTCGGCGCTGGACGTGTCGGTGCAGGCGCAGGTCATCAACCTGCTCCAGGACCTGCAGCGCGAGTTCGGGCTCACCTACATGTTCATCGCGCACGACCTGTCGGTGGTGGAGCACATCTCCGACCGGGTGGCGGTCATGTACCTGGGGCGCATCGTGGAGCTGGCGGACTCCAGGGCGCTGTACCGCAACCCGCTGATGCCGTACACGCAGGCGCTGCTCTCGGCGGTGCCCGTCCCGGATCCCACGGTGAAGCGGGAGCGCATCGTCCTGCAGGGCGACGTCCCCTCGCCGGCGAACCCGCCGTCCGGGTGCCCGTTCCACCCGCGCTGCCAGCACCCGCTCAAGGACGCGGACTGCGCCAGGATCGTCCCCCCGCTGGCCGACAAGGGCGGCGGGCACTTCGCCGCCTGCATCAAGGTGCCGCTGGGAGCGGGCGAGTAGGGCGGCGAGCGAGCGACGCCGTTGCCAGGAAGGGGCCGTCCCGCGGGGGCGGCCCCTTCGACGTTTTGCTGGATTCCGGAGTCGCCGCACTCCACGCGTGGTGCGCTTCCTGCCTGCCGGTCCCCCCAGACGCCGTCCGTTCCGACGTCCCGCACGACCCGAACGGACCCACCCGATCCGTCCGGGGCCATGAACCGACGCCACCTCCTCGTCCTCACCTGCCTGCTCGCCGTGCCGGTGCTGATCCGCCTGGCCGGCATGGCGCGCGACGCTCCCCCCGGCGCCCCGCACCGCGTGGAGGCCGCCGCCCGCGCCGACTCGGGGATCGCCCTCCCCGCCGACCTGCCGGACGAGGTCCACGCCTTCCTGGCGACGGGCCGGAGCTGGCGCGCCGCCCGGGCGATGCGCGCCTACCTGGGCCGGCGCGACCGCCCCGCGCCCTCCGCCGTGCTCCTCGCCGCCCGCGCCGAGGCCGGGTGGGGCGGCTGGGACAACGTGCGCGTACTGCTGGAAGGGGAGCCCTGGCTGGATCGCGTGGCCGGCGGGGAGGGGTGGCAGCTGCTGGGCCGCGCGCTGGAGGAGGACCGCGAGTGGGAGCGCGCCGCCGCGGCGTACGCGGCCTACCTGCGGGCGGCCGGTGCCGGCGGGGCCGGCGACCGGCGCGTGGTGGCCGGGCTGCGGCAGGGGCTGGTGCTCCTCCGCCTGGGGCGGGTGGACGAGGGCACCGCCGCGCTGGAGCGCGTCCGCCGGCACGACCCCGCCCTGTCCGGCTGGGCCGCCACGCTCATGGCCGAGGCGCTGGAGGACCGCGGCGACACCGCGCGCATCCGCCCCCTGCTGGACGGCGCCGAGCAGGGCTCCCCCGCGCGCCTGCGGCGCGCCTACGTCCGCGCCCACCT
>JBEVLE010000605.1:0-12082 GCA_040509335.1 Longimicrobiaceae bacterium
GGGGAGGGCTTCCTGTGCCTCGATTCCTGGCGTGCCGTTCTCCCCGTCCCGCCTTGCGGGGGGGGGCCGGGGGGAGGGGGTTGCAGTTCCCGCAGTACCCCCCGGAATCTGTTCGGAGGGAGACAGCCGGGCAGTTTTCGGCTGGCTCACTCCGGCGCAGGGAGACTCGCCGGCTGTTTGGCGAGGCTCCCGGAGCCCGCGCAGGAGACGGACGGCTGTATCGTCCGGCTCCGGAGCGGCCCCCACAGAACCCAGCCGAAGACGCTCAACACATCAGATCCACCGCCAGCGCCGGAAGAACACCCACAGCCCGCCCCCCACCGCCAGCATCAACCCGAGAGCCATCCCGTACCCGTACCGCCACTGCGTCTCAGGCATGACGCGAAAGTTCATCCCGTAGACCCCGGCGATCCACGCCATGGCCATGAGGATGATGGACCACGCCGCCATGACGCGCATGGTGTGGTTGAGCCGGTTGGACGCCGACGACAGGTACGCGTCCACCGCGGAGGCGAGCAGCTCCCGCATGCCGTCGATCTCCTCGGTGACGCGCATGACGTGGTCCTGCACGTCCTGGATGTACGGCACCAGCTCCGGCCGGAGGAAGGGGATGTCCCGCCGCAGCAGCGTGGTGAGCACGTCGCGCTGCGGCGCCACCACCCGCCGGAAGATGGTCAGCTCGCGGCGCAGGGCGAGCATCCCCTGCATGTGGTCCGCCTCGCTCCGGTCGGCCAGCATGGCGTCCTCCATCGCCTCCACGCGCTCGGAAAAGTCGTCGAGCACGGGAAAGTACGCGTCCACCACGGCGTCCAGCAGCGCGTGCGCCAGCGTCCCCGTGTCGTGCAGGCGCCCCGGGGCCGACCGCCAGCGCGCCACCACCTCGCTCACCTCGTGCACCTTGCGGTCGTGCACGGTGACCACGAAGCGCTCGCCCAGGAACACGTGCAGCTCGTTGAGCGCCAGCGTGCTCTGCCCGTCGCGGGGCGCGGCGTCCATGCGCGCGGCGTACAGCACCAGAAAGAAGTAGCCGGGGTAGCGGTCCACCTTGGGGCGCTGCCGCCCGCGGATGCAGTCCTCCACCGCCAGCGGGTGAAAGCGCAGCGTGTCGCGCAGGAAGGCGGCCTCCGCGTCGCCGGGGCTGACCACGTCGATCCACACGACCGCGGCCTCGCCCTCCCGCTCCCCCTCGTCCTTTGACTCCGCCCCGCTCCGCTGCCGGTAGAGCCGCAGCGCCTCGTCCATCGCCACGGCGTGGATCCCCTTGGGCCCGGAGGCCCAGGCGCGCGTCTCGGCCCGCGCCTCCGGCGCGTCGACGACCCGGCAGACGTCGGCGTCCAGCTCAAGCTCTCTGTGCACGGCGGCGCTCGTAGGCGGGGATGGTGTCGGTGAGGAGGGCGGCCGCGACCTCGAAGAGCCCGAACGCGAGGTGCGGCACCCACACGCGGTCGTCGAAGCCCAGCACCCAGGGGGACGCGGCGAGCGCGACGCCGCCGATGCCGTCCAGCCACAGGTGCACGCTCACCTGCAGCCGCCGGACGACGCCCAGCTCGTAGTCGGTGAACAGGCTGTAGGCGACGGCGCCGGCCCCCACGGCGACGGGGACCCACGTTTCCGCACCGCCACGCGCGAAGCCCAGCAGCCACGGGGACGCGGCGAGCAGCGCGCCGACCAGGTAGTCAAGGACGCCGTGTACCCGGGTGGAAAGCCGCATGTGGACCGTCTCCTTGGCGGGGGGTTGGGGCGCGCCGCGAGCCGGCGCGCTCGGCGGCGGGGGTGCAAGCGACGCGCCTACCTCCAGCGCTCCAGGACGCCGCGGGGGTCGGCGCCGGGAAAAGCGTCCGGGTGGAAGGCGGCGGCGAGCGCCTCGATGCCGCCCACCACCCGCGGGCCGGAGCGGCTGAAGAAGGCGCTGTGACCCACCCAGGCGCGCCCCGCGTCGGCGAGCCCGCCCGCCAGGGCGCGCAGGCGCGCACGGCTGCGGTCGGCGTCGGCGCGGGCGTGCTCCAGGTCGTAGCCGCAGGGGAGGAGGACCAGCTGCTCCGGGTCCAGCTCCTCGGCGCGGCTCCAGGGGACCTCCACCGAGTGCCCGCCCGCCGTGCCCAGCAGGTTCTCCCCGCCGGCGCGCTCCACCAGCTCCGGGACCCAGTGGCCCGGCGCGAAGGGCGGCTCCAGCCACTCCAGCGCGAGCACCCGCGGCCTCGCCCGCCCCGCCACGCGCTCCGCCACGGCGTCCATCCGCCCGCGCAGCCGCTCCACCGCCTCTGCCCCGGCCCGCGGCTCTCCCGCCGCGTCGGCCACCTGGTGCACCGTGGCGAGGATGCCCTCCAGCGTGTGCGCGTCCAGCGAAAGCACCTCCGGCGCGCCCGGCAGCCCGGCCACGGCGTCCAGCACCGAGCCGGTGGGGACGGCGCACACCTCGCACACCCCCTGGGTGAGCACCAGGTCCGGGCGCAGCTCGCCGAGAAGCGCGCGGTCCACCTCGTACACGCTCCCGTACTCCGCCATGCAGCGGCGCACCGCCGCGTCGATCTCGCCGCTGGTGAGCCCCGCCGGGTCGAAGCGGGACCGCGACGCGCGCGGGAGGTGGAGCGCCTCCGGCGGGTGGTCGCACTCGTGGGAGATCCCTACCAGCCGGTCCTGGAGGCCAAGCTCGTAGACGATCTCGGTGGCGCTGGAAAGGAGCGATACGATCCGCAAGACGGCTTCCTGGGTGGGGGTGCGCGCGATCCCGAAGATGCGCGCCCTCCCCCGCCTGCGCAACGGTGCGCCGCCCGCCGGGGCTCCTTGTGGAGGGGGGAGCGACGGTCTAGCTTTCCGCCCGTCCTGCACCCCACCCGGAGACGAGCCCATGCAGATCATCCGCGAGCCCCGCGTCACCCTCATCGCGCGCCAGCAGTTCGTCTACCCCGAGCACATCCGCTGGGAGAGCGACAGCGACGTCGCGGGCGAGGTGGTGGCGGAGTTCGCCGGGCGTCTCTGCTATCTCTCCTTCGGCGAGGACGCCGGGCTGGAGGGAGGCCACCGGACCATTCCCGGGCGCACCAGCAACGAGGCGTATCTCGCGAACATCCTCCACACGAAGCACGGAAGCGTGCTGGAGCACGCCGTGTGGACGCTTCTGCTGGAGGGCGTCAGCCGCTCACTCACGCACGAGCTGATCCGGCACAGAGCAGGTATGGGATACTCGCAGCTGAGCCAGCGCTACGTGGACGAATCGCAGATCGGCTTCGTCCTGCCGCCCGAGATCGAAGAGAATACCCCGGAGTTCGACACCTGGAGGGAGGCGTGCGAGCTCTCGTTGGCAGGCTACCGGAAGCTGCTCGAACAGTTGACGGAGAAAGTAGGCGGGGACGGCCCGGCGACGATGCGGAAGAAGCGTGCTCGGGAGGCTTCGCGTTCCGTGCTCCCGAACGCGGCCGAGACCAAGATCGTCGCTACGGGGAACGCGCGGGCCTGGCGGCACTTCTGCGAGATGCGGGGAAGCGGCTCCGCCGACAAGGAGATTCGCCGCCTCACGGCGGTGGTCCTCAGGCTGCTCCAGGGGGAAGCCCCCCACATCTTCGGCGACATGCACCTGGTGCGGCACGCGGATGGCACCGAGGTCGTGGAGACCGTCAACTCAAAGGTTTGACGAGCCTGCGCTTACGGACCCGAACGGCGCCATACCGTGCGCATGCCCAGAGCGCCCCAGAACCTGCTGCAGGAGCGCGCAGGGATCTTGGCCGTCGCCACCGAAATTAACCGGCTGGGCCTGATCTGGCGGGAAACCATCATGGTCGATGTCGGCATCGACGGGCAGATCGAGTTCGTCAACGAGGCAGGTGAGGCACTCGGCCATTTGGCCGCAGCGCAGGTGAAGAGCGGCCCCTCCTACTTCCACGATCATGGGAGCGAGTGGCGGTTCTACCCGGAAGCAAAGCACCGGTTCTACTGGGAGCGGTTCCCGATCCCGGTTCTCGTCTTCCTGCATTCCCCGGCGGACGGAACAACCTACTGGGTAGACGCGCGGCAGGCCCTCAGGAGTCCGGGAACATCGTCTTCCGCGTACGTTCCGGTTCCGAAGAGCAACCGGCTTCAGGACGCCACTCGAGAGCAGCTGTTTTCCACGGTAGGCGCATCATCGCTCCCGTTCCTGCCACTGGAAGACGTTCTCCTGAAGATGGTGGTGACCACGCCGGGCAACGCCTCGTTTCCGCTCTCGTACTTCGACCTGTTCGCCAACGGGCTGACGAATATCGCCCGCTCCGTCTACTACGGGATGGATCTCGCGGTGGAGGTTGCGGAAGAGATCCTTGCCGGCACAGGCGTGGATGTGGGTATCGACATCGGGCCACGGGAGCACGACTTCCTGTTTGGATACGTCCTGTTCCTCGTCGAGCAGCACCTGGCCGACGTCAACGTGTCGGACTGCCTGACCTACTGGTACGACCAGGAGATGCAGCCGACCTTCGTTGCCCCGCTTACCTCGCGAGGGAGAGCCCTGGTTCGCCTGGTGGGAGAACTGCAGGAACAGTTTCAATCGAAAGGGTTGTTGCAAGGGGAATCGGGTCCGCGCGTCGCCCAGGAAGACTTTGTGAGGATGGCTTTCACTCCCTCGCATTACGCGCGCATTCCGATCATCCGCGAGTTCCAGCAACTGGTTGCATCCGGGCCGCAGCCACCGGTGTGAGCGCCTCGACCTGCTGGAAGCTTCTCTGGCTACCGACCCGGCGCACTCTTACGCACCCTGCATGGCTCACCCGCCCGCGCCGGGTTGACGCGGGGCACGGAAAGGTTGTACCTTCCTTGCCGAACGATCGTTCGAACGGCAGCCGGCGAGGCGCTCCGCCCCGCCGGTCCGACGCATGGACACGCCGATGCCGCAGCGCTTCATAAACCCCATGCAGCCGGTGTCCCTCCGCGTCGGCGGGGGCGAGGGCCCGGGGTGGTACCCCAGCCGGGTCCTGGACTACGAGGAGGGCCGGGAGATCCGGGTGGCGGCGCCCCTGCTCCGCGGCGACGAGGTGCGGGTGGAGCCGGGAACCGTCCTGGACGTGCAGAGCACGCACCCGGACGGCGTGCACGTGTTCGCGGCGACGGTGCTGCGCCGCGCGGAGGAGCCCGGCCCCGCGCTGGTCATCACCTGGCCGGAGAGCGCGCAGCGGGTGCAGCGGCGCGATTCGGTCCGCGTGGAGACACGGGTGCGGGTGGAGGTGCGGGTGGCACTCCCCGGCCGACCCGCGCGCGAGCTGGCCGGCACCACCCTGGACCTGAGCGAGGGCGGGATGCGCGCGGCCGTCCCGGAGCCGGTGGAGGCGGGGACGGAGCTGGAGGCGCGGCTGCACCTTCCCGGGGGCGGGCCGCCGGTGGAGTGCGCGGGGCGGGCGGTGCGCGGCGGCGAGAGCGGGGACGCGGCGCCGGAAGGGCGCTTCTGGACGGCGGTGGAGTTCACCTCGGTGCCGCCCGCGGCGCGCCGGGAGCTCACCCGGTTCGTCTTCGGGGTGCAGCGGGAGCAGCTCCGCGGCGGAGCTGCGTAGAGAAGGGCGGGACGGGGCGCGGCGCTTGCAGCGGCGCGCGGCGCTCCCATTTCATGGCAACGGAGAAAGGCACATGGCCAGGTACACGGACGAGGAGCTGAAGCAGAAGGTCCAGAACGGGTTCGTGGTGGAGTACCCGGACGAGATGACGGAGGGGTACCGCAACGCCCTGATCGTGCAGCTGCTCGTGCAGGCGGACACCGAGCTGGTGTCGGCGCCGGCGTACTTCGGCGCGGCCAAGGACGCCCCGTCCACCAACACCATGGTGTCCGCCACGGCGATCATCCAGGACGAGCTGGCGCACGCCAACATCGCCTACCGTCTCCTGGAGGACCTGGGGATGGACAAGGAGCAGCTGGTGTACGGCCGGCAGCCGCACGAGTTCAAGCACCCCTACGGCTTCGACCACCCGCTGGACAACTGGGCGGAGCTGGTGGTGGCCAACGGGCTGTACGACCGCGCCGGGATCACCCTGCTGGGCGACGTCTTCAAGAACACCAGCTACGGCCCGCTCAAGCGCGCCCTGGTCAAGGTGGACCAGGAGGAGACCTTCCACCTGCGCCACGGCGAGATGTGGATGAAGCGCCTGGCGGGCGCCGGCGGCGAAGCCAAGGAAAAGGTGCAGCGCGCGGTGGACTGGATGTTCCCCATGGCGGTGGAGTGGTTCGGCCTGCCGGACGACATGAAGCGCCACTCCGGCCAGCTGGAGTACCGCCTCAAGGGGATGACCAACGACGAGCTGCGCCAGACGTGGATGAAGAGCACGGTGCCGCTCTGCGAGTCCATCGGCGTGGAGGTGCCGGCGCACTGGAGCGAGGAGGAGCAGAAGTTCGTGCTCGACTACCCGTTCCCCTGCCAGTACGACGAGGACGAGAAGCGCTGGCTCTTCGGCGAGGGCGAGATCTCGTGGAGCCAGGTGTTCGAGCGCTGGAAGGGGCGCGGCCCCGCCAACAAGCAGTTCATCGAGTCCATCCAGGAGGGCCGCGCCTTCCGGGGCATGCTGGAGGCCGCCTGATGTCCTGCGCCACGTCGTCCGAGCGGTTCGGCGGGGGCGGGGCGGCGGCCGTCCTGGACGCGCCCGCGGCGTACCCGGTGCCGCCGGAGGAGCGCGCGGGCCCGCTGTGGGACGCGCTGAGCGAGGTGATGGACCCGGAGATCCCCATCTCCCTGGTGGACCTGGGGCTGATCTACGACGTGCGGCGGGACGGCGGCGCGGTGGAGGTGGACCTGACCTTCACCGCCACGGCCTGCCCGTGCATGGCGTTCATCCACTTCGACATCGAGGACCGGCTGCGCCGCGAGCCGGGGGTGGAGGAGGTGCGCGTCGTGGAGACGTGGACCCCCGCCTGGACCAAGGCGCGCATCTCGCCCGAGGGGCGCGAGGCGCTGCGCCGCTTCGGCGTCTCGATGTAGCGAGCCGCACGGGGCGGTCTCGCACCACGTACTCACGCACTTTCGCACTCCCTTGAGAGAGCCCGTTTTCGAAGTGTTCGCGCGCAAGGCCCGGGGCGAGCCGCTGCGCCACATCGGCTTCATCAACGCCGAGACGGGCGACCTGGCCCGCGTCTACGCCTGGAAGACGTACGACGAGCAGAACTGGGCGGAGATGTGCGTGGTCCCCCGCTCGGCCATCATCCCGGTGGACCCGGGCGAGAGCCAGTTCGTGACGCTGCTTGGGCACGAGGAGGACGCCGAGCAGGAGCTGGTGCACGCCCGCGGCACCGGCTCGTACGGCGGCGGCGAGCTGGCCGTGAAGGAGGCCCGGTGAGCGCCCCCGCGACGGAGGCCCGCCTGGATAGCGCGGCCGGGCTGCCGGAGGACGCGCGCGCCGCGCTGCGCGCCCTGCTCCTTGCGCTGGCGGACAGCAAGCGGGTGCTGGGGCTGCGCTACAGCGACCGCATGCTGGGCGCGCCCACGCTGGAGGCGGGGATCGCCGCGTCCTCCATGGCGCAGGACGAGTGGGGCCACGCGCGCCTGACCTACGCGCTGCTGGGCGACTTCGGCGACGAGCCCAAGGCGCTGGAGCACGAGCGGGCCGCGGCGGAGTACCGCAGCCACCCGGCGCTGGACGCCGGCTTCGGCTCGTGGGCGGACATGATCGCCGCCGGGCTCCTGGTGGACACCGCGCTCGCCGTGCAGTACTCGGCGCTGGCGGACAGCCGCTACTCGCCGGCGCACAACCGCGTGCAGAAGATGCTGGACGAGGAGCGCTTCCACTTCCAGTACGCCGCCGGCTGGACGCGCCGCATGGCGACGGTCCCCGAGGTGCGCGCCGAATTGGCCGCGTCGCTGCGCCGCTACCTCCCGGAGGCGCTGCGCTGGCTGGGCGACGACGACGCCCCCGCCACGCGCCGCCTGGTGGAGGAGGGGCTGGTGACGGCGGGCCCCACGGAGCTGCGCGCCCGCTTCCTGGCCCGCGTCGCGCCGCTGCTCGCCGAAACGGGCCTCGCGGAGGACGCCGGCCTTTCGGCGGCCGGCGAGTACGCCGGGGCGCTGGAGTGGGGCGGCTGGGACGAGGCCACCCGCCGCGCCGGCGGCTCGCTGGACGAGACGACGGCGTCCCGCGCCCGCGGCGACAAGAACCGCGCGCTGCTGCTGGAATGAAGCGCGACATCGACGCCCGCGGCCCGCTCCCCGGGGGAAGCGAGCCGGAGCTGCTCCCCGAGAGCGCGCCGTGCCCCTTCTGCGACGGGCGCGAAACCCACCTGGTGAACCCCTTCGGCGGGCAGCTGTCGGTGGCGCAGTACTGGTGCCGCGCGTGCCGCACCGCCTTCGAGTTCATCAAGTGGGGCGACGTGGAAGAGCAGTAACGACGGGCCGGTCGAAAACGGAGCGGGTCCCTGCCACCCGGCGGGGACCCGCTCTGCGTTGGGGCTCGCTCGGAACGGGATGCCAGCGTGGATCCCCGCGTGAGGGATGCGAGCGCGAAGCGGCGAGACCCGGCGGCAGTTTGCCGGGGCTCGCCTCCGTTACGCACGGTTGTATCGTGCGTTACGGAGCCGCAGCCCGACCCCGGCGCAGCCGGGGGCACGCCCGAACCCCGTGCATGGCCGTAGCCGTAAGCCGTAGCCGTTCAAGAACGGACCGATGCAAAAAGGGGCGCCCGGCACGCGCCGGACGCCCCCGCACACACCTCCTGCCGTTCTACCGGCCCATCAGGCAGGTGCCGCGCCCGTCGGTGGGGCAGAGCGGCGGCTCCGTGCCCGGGTCGAGGAGCACGGTGTCGGTCCCGATGACGGACACGAGCTGGCGCACGGTCTCCTTGTTGAGCTGCAGCTTCTTGCGGGACGTCTTCTGCATGGCGTGCTCTCCTGCGAAGGATGGAAGGGGCGTCCGGCACCCGCCGGGCACCCGGAACACGGTCCTCTAGCGGCCGATCACGCAGGTCTTGGTGCCGTCCGTGGGGCAGAGCGTCGGCTCGCCCGTGTCGACGACGAGCACGGTGTCGGTCCCGAACGCGGACACGAGCTGGCGCACGGTCTCCTTGTTGAGCTGCAGCTTCTTGCGGGACGTCTTCTGCATGGTGTGCTCTCCCTGGAGGAGGGTGGGAAATCCCGCGCCGCTTTGGAGGTGGGCGCGGTGGGTCGGAGCGCCGGGCGGCGGCTCCGCATTGGAGACGGCCTTGACCGAACGGCCGTCACACAAGGCTTCTGCATACTTGCAGACGCATTGTGATCGCAGAAGATAGTGGGCCACAAGACCGGGATCCCGCAACCGCGTGCCGGATACCGCCGGGCGTGGCTACTTCCTTTCGACCGTCGGGGCGGGCGGCGGGCAGAGCAGGCAGGAGTACCCGCTGGTCGCGAACTGCATGGGCGCCCCGGCCCTGGCGAGGTCGCGCAGGGTCTCCCGGGTCAGCGTGAGGGTCTTCGGGATCTGGAGCGGCATGTGGGCCTCCGGGAAGGCAGACGCTCGCCTGCCGGGCGATTCGTGGCGGGAACTGAATGGAATATGGGCACGCCGGCCCCGGCGGGCAAGTCACCCTCCGTGGAGCGGCTCAGGCGTACACGCCGTCCGTGACCGTCTCGCCCCGGGGCATGGCCGCGTCGCGGCTGCGCAGCGCTTCCTCCGTCGCGGCGTCCACCTCCGCGGCGACCGCGGCCTCGATCTCCTCCAGGCGGGCGCGCGGGATCCCCTCGCCCTCCAGCCAGGCCTCGTACATCCCCACCGGGTCGCGCTTCCCCCACCGCGCGAACGTCGCCGCGTCGAAGAGGGTGCGGGCCTCGCGCTCGTCGTGGGTGGCGTGCCCGCCCATGCGGAAGGTCTCGCCCACCAGCAGCGTCACGCCGCCGCCGGCCCGCGCGCGGTCCACGGCGATGCGGGCGGCCGCGTAGGCGTCCAGCACGTGGTTGCCGTCGAAGGTGCCGCCGGCCACGCCGTACATGCGCGGCCACTCGGAGAAGGAGCCGATCCCCCCGGTCTCCGGCCGGGAGCCCAGCGCCACCCCGTTGTTGTGGATGATGACCACGGCAGGGAGGCGCCACACCCCGGCCAGGTTGATCCCCTCGTGGAAGGCGGCCGTCTTGGTGGAGCCGTCCCCAACCCAGGTCATCGCCACCCGGTCCTCGCCGCGCTGCCGGAAGGTGAGCGCCACCCCGGCGGTCACCGGCACCATGTCGCCCACGTGGGAGATGGGGGCGACGACGCCGTGGCGCAGCTCGCCCACGTGCCCGTCGCGCCCGCCGGACGGCGAGTCGTCGGTGCCCAGGTAGGCCCGCAGCATGTCCGCCACCGGCATCCCCATCTCGTGGCAGGCGCCCGCGTTGCGGATCATGGGCGCGACCACGTCGTGGTCCGGGCCGCGGCGCCGCAGCGCGTGCACCGGGCCGATGGTGGCGGCTTCCTCGCCGGTGCCCAGCCACGCCTTGGAGATGGTGCCGCTCTTGACCCAGCGCTTCAGGGCGACGTCGTGCAGCCGGTTGCGCACCAACCCCGCGTACAGTTCCAGCAGGCGGTCCTCGGACAGGTCGCGGATCACCCGCGCGCGCTCGGGGTCGGCGTCCACGCGCTCGCGGAACTCCCGCACCACCCCGGGATCGGCGGTCCAGCTGGCGTACTCGGGGGGATCGTAGGCGGCGAAGCGCTTCATGGGCCCGTCAAACGGCGGTGGCGGGAGGGGTCATCTTTCGTGGACGCGGGAGGATACGCCGCCCGCCGCCGCTCCGCAATGGGGCGCGCCCGGCGCCGCAGGGGCTCAGACCGCCGCCTGCAGCGCCTCGTCCGGCGCCGGCTGGCCGCAGTTCTCGTCGGCGATGCAGCGGCCGATCACCGCGGCCATCACGTCCAGCTCGGAGCGCGACGGCACCGGGGCACCCGGGTCGGGAAGCTGCAGGGGGAACGGCTTCCCCTCGGGGACGGGGATCAGGTGCAGGTGGAAGTGGAACACGTCCTGCCCGCCGTCCGCCCCGTTGGGGGAAAACAGGTTGACCGCGCGGCACCCGGTGGCGCGGCGCAGCCCCGGGAGGATGCGCCGCGCCGTGGCGAAGGTGCGCGCGGCCAGCTCCTCGGGTACGTAGAACAGGTTCTTGTGGTGCGCCTTGGGGAGCACCAGCACGTGTCCCCGGTACAGGGGCTGCACGTCGAGGAAGGCGATGACCTCCTCGTCCTCGAAGATGACGCTGACCATCTCGTCCCCGCCGATGATGCGGCAGAAGACGCAGTCGGGGTGCTGGTTGGGGTCCACTCCGGCCTCCGCGGTTCCGTGAATCGAGACTGTGCCCGTGCTGCGCTCCCGGGCAAGCAAGAGGCGGGCCGACCGGGGCCCGCGCGGGGTTGCGGTGAAGGGGCGGAGGGGCGAAATTCTGCCCCCCGTCTGCACTCCAACCGTTCACCGGGCGCGACATGGCGAAGAAGGACCGGCTGGGGCAGGGACGCTCGGCGGGATCGGCGGGCAGGGGGGGGATCACCCCGCTCCTGCCGCTGATCCTTTTCGAGACCATGCGCGACATGGACCGCCCCGCCGAGGTGCTGGAGGGCGAGGACCTGTCCGCCAGCCTGCCGCGCCGGTTCGGGCTCAACGACGTGGTGCACACGCAGATCCACCGCTTCCGCGAGGAGGTGCGCCGCAAGCGCATGCAGGGCGAGGCGGAGATCGAGAACCTGATCCGCCTGGTGATCCGCCGCCCCGACGCGGACGAGATCTTCGAGGAGGCCGGCCGGCGCATCGCGCGCCTGGCGTGGGAGGAGCGCAGCAACACCTACCGCCGCCTGGTGCGCCACCTCCCCCCTTCCCTGGCTCTCCGCTCCGCCCGCCGCGCCTCGCTGCGCGTGTTCCGGCAGATCGCCGGCAACGGCCGGCTCCAGGTCCCGCGCCGCCAGGTGGGAATGCGCATCTCCGGCTCGCTCACCGCCCGCGCCGACCCCGGCGGCGCCGCCTGCGCCCTGTACGCCGGCGTCCTCACCGAGCTGATGGAGCGCTACACCGGCCGCGGCTACCTGCTGGAGCACCCGGCGTGCGAGGCCCGCGGCGCGCAGGCGTGCGAGTGGACGGCGGTGACGACAGGGAACAGGGAATAGGGAACAGCCGGCATACAGAATGGCGCCCCCGCCGGGAGATCCCGGCGGGG
>JBEVLE010000606.1:0-40904 GCA_040509335.1 Longimicrobiaceae bacterium
AGGGCGGAAGAGAAACCGATTCGAACCCCGAACAAACCCGCGCCCCACCACCCGTGGCGGCGCTCAGGCACCCTGGCAGGAGGACATTTCTAAAGCAACCAAACCCCGGACTTTTCTATTTCAACGTAACAGGGCCGTTGGGGTGACGTAACCGAGAACACCAGTCCAGAGTATGTCGCCCCTACTGCCCCTCCCCTGATTGCGGGCCAGCACTATGCCGCCCCCCCCAGGCGGTCCGCGCTGCGGCGGGCAGCGCGTGTCATCACTGGGAGCAGTTGCTGGGTGGCTGATGGGCTGGAGGGTCATGGTGCTATTCACGCCTCTGGGTACAAGCTGGCTGAAACTGGCGAGTCGGTGCAGCGCATCCTGGTGCGGCGTACCCTGGCGGGGACGCACCCACAGAGCGCACAGGAGGTAATCGGCTGGCCGCAGCGCTTCTGACACCGCGCCACTCAACCGCAAGAACAGGAGACGTAGAACGCTCAGCCGCATCGCCAGGTACTTCCGCTTGGGAGGGGAAACGCGAATGCAGGATACGTATCGTGCTAGCACGATACCGGTCCAGCCGCCGGCGCGGCGGCCCGTCCTGCCCATTCGCGCTGCGCGCTCAAGGGGAAGACGGCACCTTGCAGCGGAGGCGAAGGCGTATGTCCGACGACTTGGAGAAGCGGAAGAGGCGCCGCCTGGCGGGGCAGTACCCGGTCCCGTTCTTCGTGCGGGCGACCGACGAGGAGGGGCACCGGATCAAGCGCAACGCCGAGCGGGCGGGGCGCCCCGCCACCCGGTTCCTGGCGGAGCTGGGTGCGCTGGAGGATGCGGCCGAGCGGCTTCCGGCCCGCCCATCCGGCCGGGAGGTGGAGGTGCTGGAGGGGCTGATGTACCAGCTCCGCAAGGTGGGGATCAACCTCAACCAGCTCGCCCACCGGGAGAACTCCGCCGACGTGGGTGGCCCCGCCGAGCCCCCCACCGACGCCGAGCTGACGGAGGCCGCGCGGGCGGTTGAGGAGACCGTCCGCCTGATCCGGGACCGGCTGGTATGAGCCCCGCGGCGGGCGCCCAGGGCGGGACCTTCATCCGGTTCCGCAGCGGCACCGTGGGGGCATCGGCCCAGCACGTCGGGTACATCACCCGCGAGCGGGCGGTGGTGGACCGCGAGCAGGGGATCGTCCTCCACAACATGCCGGCCGAGGTCGCCGCGGCGCGCGACTACGACCAACTGCGCGAGAACCTGGCCGCCCACGCCGGGGTGCGCGAAGAGTTGGAGATCGCCGGCCACAAGGCGCGCGGCGAGCCCCGCACGCACTACCGCGTGACGCTCGGCTTCGAGCGCGACGTGAGCAGCGAGCAGGCGCTGGGGATGGCGCGCGAGTGGCTGGAGCGCGAGTTCCCGAAGGCCCGCGGCTTCGCCACCGTCCACCGCGACACGGACCAGACGCACGTGCACGTGTGGATTGAGGCGCGCCAGGTGGACGGGAAGAAGATCCAGCTCTCCCGGCGGCAGCACCGCGGGCTCGATTCCACCTGGAATCAGATCTACTCGCGGGAGATGGGCCGGGATCCGCGGGAGCGCGAGGTCAAGAAGGAGCAGACCCGCGAGGCCAAGCGCCAGGGTTGGCAGCGCCAGCAGCGGCCCGAGTACCCTCCGCGGACCCGGCGGGGCGCCCAGGAGCTGGCACCCCGTTGGGATAGCCGCGAGGTTGCTGCGCAGGCCGGACGGGAGGGCAGGGAAGCGGCGGCCGGCACCTTCCTGGAGCAGGTTCGCGCCGCGGCCGGCCGCGACTTCCGGGAGGCCCGGTCCTGGGAGGAGCTGGAGCGGCGCCTGGAGCGACACGGGCTCCGCGTCGAGGCGAGGGGCGCCGGGATGATCGTTACGGATGGCCGGCGGCACGTGAAGGCGTCCAGCGTGGACCGCGATGCCTCCCGCCCGAAGCTGGAGAAGCGTTTCGGGATGAGCCTGACTGAGCGCGGCGTCCAGCGGCGCGAGTACGAGGGGGTGAGCCCCGGCGTGCGCGAGGTGGTGGGCGACCTCCTCGCGCTGGATCGGCGCGGGTGGCTCAAGGAAGACCTGGCAAGGGCCACCCGCGACCTGGAGGCGGCGCGGGCGCGCGTGGCGGACCACCAGTGGCGGAGGGAGCGGGCGGAGCAAGCGTCCCGTAGCTTCGGCCGCGCGCTCGCCGAGGTGTACAGGGATCCGGCGAGGGCGCGCCAGGCATACGACGAACTGGCCCGCGCGAAGGGCGCGGACCAAGCCGCCCGGGAACTGCGGGAGCGCCCCGAACAGTTTGGTCACCTCCAGGAGGTGGAGCAGCGGCGCTTCTTCGGGCTCGCGCGCACCCTGGACGCCACGCAGGCGAGGGAGCGCGCCGGCAACGCCGCCGAGTTGGGGCGCGAGGCGTCGGCCGCCGCCGCGGCGCTGCCACGTCCTGCGGAGCTGAGCCGCGCGAGTGCGGCGGTGCGGCAGGCGGAGGGCCGCGTCCAGCGGCTCGGCCGGATGCTGGAGCGGGGCCCCGACACCACCCGGTCCCGCGCGCGGATCGGCGTCTCCATGCAGCGGCTCCTCCCGCGCGAGGTGAACGACCTCCAGCGCTGGATCACCGCCCCGCACCGGCAGCTCGCCACCGAGATGCAGCGGGCGGTAGGGAAGATGGCCCCGGACTACGTCCGCGAGTTGGTGCAGTGGGTGCGGGCTCCGCACCAGCAGCTCCCCACCCGCGCGATTCAGGCGTTCAAGGGGCTGATGCAGGACCGCGGGATGGAAAGAGGAAGCCAGTAGCTCCGCGCTGCTGTGCCGGGCGCGGAAAGTACACCGGGCCGGGGATCAACTCCCCGGCCCGGTTCGTTGCGGCCGTGATTCCACCTGGAATCGGTCCGCCCTGTCGCTACCAGCGCCGGCCACGCGGCCAGAAGAGGAGCCTGCCGAGCAGGAGGAAGCTGAACGCCAGGTAGAAGACGCCGCGGACGACCGCCCCGATCAGCCCCAGCAGATCGCCGCCGCCGGTCAGGATGGGACGGCGCCCGCCCGCGGAGGGGGCACGAAACTGACGGTGCGCGTACAGCGCGAACGCCACCAGGACGAGCGCCACGAGCAGGATGCTCAGCCAGCTCTGCCACGGGCTCACCGGCGGGGGAACCGGGAAGCCGGGATCTGGGGTCTGGTGCTGCCACAAGCGAGGGTCCATGCGTACCTCCGGGTGCTCTTCCCATAGTGCCGTGCTTTCTCCGTAAACGCAAGGGAATCGTCACGTTGGGGCGCCTATGGAGCCCGCTGCGCGGTCTCCTCCGGCGGTCGCGGAGCCCCGGGAAACTGCCCCCGGGTCTCCGCTCCGGCTCCGGGAGCCTCCTCGGTCGGCACGGTACTGCTGTGCCGACGCTGCGGGGTCTCCCTCCGCAACATGTTTTGGGGAAGGGCAGGGAGAGCATCGGAGCGCCGGTCAGGCTCCCTACAGGCGGCAGCATCCGTGCCCCTCCCCTCCAAGCGACCGCGCCTGCGGCGCCGACGCCCCCAACGACATCGGCACCGCGCCCGGCGGGGCCGGGCACGCCGCCAACAGCACGCTCCCGCCTCCTCCATCCCCCTCCTCCAACCCACACACCGGCGGCGAACGGTCGCCCACTGCTCCTCGGCTCACCCGGCTAGGCAAGCTCTCTAGGCTACGCTCGCAAGCTCGCTATCACCTGCGCTCGCAAGCTCGCTCCGGCGGGTAGGTCGCCTGCGGCGGGCACGTGTGGGGGGCAGCGCCCCCCACGCCCCCACGTCTTGGCATCGCAGAGGGTGGTGGTGGGTGGGCGGGCTGGGGAGCCGATCCGGCGAGCCTCGGGTGAGGTGGGATAAATGATAGGTAAGTAAAGGTTTAAAGCGCTCTAAACTGTAACGATTATAGCTGAGCTATTGACCCGGTATTATAGCTGAGCTATATTATAGACAGGTTGAGAGACGATCCACCCCAGCAGGAGCAGCACCCATGCGCACGCCGAGCCAGCAGCCCCGGGACCTGTACCAGGAAGTCACCGACCGGATCATCGCCGCGCTGGAGCAGGGCGTCGCGCCCTGGGTCCGGCCGTGGAGCGCCGGGTTCGGCTTCCCCCGCAACGGGCGGACGGGGCGCCCGTACCACGGGATCAACGTCTTTCTTCTCTGGCTCACCGCCGAGGAGCGCGGCTATCGGTCGCAGGAGTGGTTCACCTTCAAGCAGGCGCAGGACGCGGGCGGGCACGTGCGCGCGGGGGAGCGGGGGACGCTCGTCACCTTCTGGAAGGTGCTGCCCCCCCGCGAGGAGGAGGCCACCGGCGGCGAGCAGAGCACCCGGGGGATTCCCCTGCTCCGACACTTCACCGTCTTCAACCGGCAGCAGATCGAGGGGCTGCCCAACTCACCCGATGAGGCCCCGCGCCACGATTGGGAGCGCATCAAGGAGGCGGAAGCGTTCGTCCGCGACTCCGGGGCGCGCGTGATCGTGGGCGGATCCGTCGCCAGCTACAGCCCGTCCGCGGATGTGGTGCGGGTCCCGGCGCTGGAGGACTTCGCGCAGCCCGGCAGCTACTACGCCACACTTTTCCACGAACTGGTGCACTGGACCGGCCACCCGTCGCGCCTGGAGCGGGACCAGTCGGGTGGATTCGGCTCGCCGGCCTACGCGCGGGAGGAGCTGGTGGCGGAGATGGGCGCCGCCTTCCTCTGCGCGGCGCTGAGCATCCGCGGGCAGCTCCAGCACCCGGAGTACGTGGGCCACTGGCTCGGCGTCCTGCGCGAGGACAAGAAGGCGATTTTCCGGGCCGCGAGCCAGGCGCGGCAGGCGGCGGAGTACCTGGGAGCGGTGCCGCCAGCGTCCGAAATGGCGGAGGAGGAGAGCGACGCGCCCGCGCTGAGCGCTGCGGCGTGATCAAGCCGGGGGGGCGCACCCCGGCGCTCCCCCTTCACCCCGATTCCATCCGGAATCACGCACACAGGAGAACGACCATGCGCAAGAACCGCAGCCGCAACCAGACCGCCGCCGAGGCGCCCGCCGTCACCGTCACCGAGGACGCGCCGGCCACCGTCACGGCCGAGCCCATGCCGGCCGCCGCAGAGGAGCCCGCCACCGTGCCGGAGGAGGCCGCCCCCGCGGCCGACCCGACCGCCGGGGAGGCGCCCGCCCCGGTGCAGGAGGCCCCGGCCGAGGCCCCGCGGGAGGGCGAGCAGGAGCAGCCGGCCGCACCGGCGGTGCTCCAGGAGGAGGCGCCCGAGGTCCGCATGTTCCGCCCGGACGAGGTGGTGCCCTGGCCCGGTCTCAACCCCCGGACCCACTTCGACCCCGACCAGCAGGCGGAACTGGACGGCTCCGTGCGCCGCAACGGGGTGCGGCAGCCGGCGGTGGTCCACCTGCGGGAGGAGGGGCCGCACTTCCTGGTGATCGGTGAACGGCGCTGGCGGTCCTGCCAGAACACCGGGCGCATGCTCCCGGCCGTGGTGGGGACCTACTCCGAGGCCGAGGCGTTCGAGTTGGCGCTGATCGAGAACATCCAGCGCAGCGACCTGACCCCCATCGAGGAGGCGCGAGGCTTCCGGCGCTGGCTGGACACGTACGACGAGGACAGCACCTACACGCTCGCGGAGCGGATCGGGAAGTCTCAGCCGTACATCGCCAACCGCCTGGCGCTCCTCCGGCTTCCCGCCGGAACGCAGAAGCTGGTGGAGGACGAACTGGTGACCGCTACCCAGGCCCGGGACGCCTTCGTGCCCTTCGCCGGCATCCCCGAGGACGTGCGCGTGAAGGTGTTCGACACCGTGCAGACCCGGGTCCGGGAGCACTACCGCGACAACCCCGGCGAGCACCTGAACCTGGCCCGCCTCAAGGAGGCGGTGGGGCGGGCGGCGGTGAAGTGGTCCAGGCCGCTCAGCGCCGCGGATGCCGAGCACACGGAGGAGCGCCCCCTGTTCGATCCCAAGGGGCACGACGAGGAGTGCGGATGCAACGGCCCGGTGTGGAACTACCGCAATTGGGGCAACCCGCAGCGCCGGTGCTTCAACGCCGCGTGGTGGAACGCCAAGCAGGCGAAGGCCCGCCAGGCGCAGAAGCGCGCCGAGGAGGAGCGCCGGGCGGAGGTGGAGCGGCGCCGTGCCGAGGCCGAGCAGGCCGGGAAGGCGGGGGCGGCCCCGGCCGCGCCGGTCGCGGCCGCGGAGGCGCGGACCCTGTACGCCTTCACCGAGGTTCTGACGGACTCCGCCAGCGATTTCCGGGAGCTGCGGACCCTGCTGGACCCGGAGCAGATCCCGGTGGACTCGCTGCGCGTGATCGAGAACCATGAGGAATTGCGGGCCCGGTACAGCCTGGTCTGCATCGACCGGGATGCGGTGAACAAGGCCAAGCTGTCGGCGTCGCAGACCCGGCTGGAGGTGCTGCGGCGGCTCACCGAGGAGCGCAACGCCCAGGAGCGAGAGGATGCGGCCCGGCTGGACCTCCGGCACCCGGAGGTGATCGCGGACCTGCTGACCGCGCTCCCCAAGGTGACGGACTACGCCCTGCACCGGATCGCGGACCAGCACAACGTCCAGCTTCCGCAGAACGGCATCGAGCGGACGCACTGGCTCGCGGTCGGGAAGAAGGAGCTTCAACTGTTCGCCCGCATCGTCGTCCTGCGCATCCGCGCGGGCACCTTCGAGAGCCACCGGGACCCGGTGGAAGCCGAGGCCACCCGGCGGCTTCTGGAGGTGTACGGCGCGCGCCTGGAAGCCCTCCGCGCCGCGGTGCAGATCCCCGGCACGTCGCCCGCCGAGCGTATGGCCGCGCTGGTGGACCGCTTCCACGCCGTCTACGACCCGGTCGCGGATGCCGGGACCGTCCAGAGCGGCGACCTGTCGGAGAGCGCGGGGGAACTGGTGCAGACGCTCCAAGAGATCGTGGACCAGATGGAGGCGATCCAGGCCGATGCACTGGCTGAAGGCGTGGACCCGGAGGCGGTGGACTGCTCCGCCGAGTGCGCCCTGTTCGAGGCGCTGGCCGCGGCGTACGCGGCCCGGATCGGCGAGGAGGGGGAGGGGACCTCAGACGCGGACGAGCAGCCCGCGGGCGAGCCTGAGCCGGCCGCGGTGAAGACGGAGGGCGCCCCGGAAGGGGCGCCCGTGCCGGAGGCGGCGCCCGCCGCGGCCACCGAGCCGCCGGCCGACGAACTGACCGCGCGCCGCCGCGGCAGGCAGAGGAGGGGGAGCCACGGGAAGGGGAACGGCGCCGCAGCATGAGTGCCGAGGCCAGGGGCTTGGCCACAAGGCCGGGCCCCTGGCGCTGGCGTTGCGCCGGGCTCGGGGGGACAAGCCCCCCGCTCGCCCGCCGGGGGAGCCCGGACCCGCGCGGCGGTGATTCCATCTGGAATCGGCGGCCCGGTGACGAGTGGTCCGCCGCCCGCGCGAAAGTTACCTTTAGACCTGCGACCGACCGTTGCACGCCGAGACGAACCGCCAGCGGAGCCGCTTCCGTGATCGAGATCCGAGACGACGAGGAGATTCCCACCGAGAACTTTCACGCGCTGTTCAAGGCGCTCGGCTTCCGCACGCAGTCGGAGGCGGCCGAAGTTCTCGGGCTCAAGCAGGGGTATGTTTCGGAACTCTGGACTGGCAAGAAACGCGTGCAGCCGTGCACATCTCTACACAAGCTTATTCAGCTCTTGTACCGGGACAGTCTGCGCGAGCAACGATAGTCTAACGCCCAAGGGTCAGGGGTGTGGGGCTGCGCGCAAGTCTTGCGCCCCACGAAAGCGTGGACGGCTTCGCATTCCCTGCTGCCGATTGTTAGGCCGCGCCCCCGCCTGCGTCAAGTGCTTGGTTCAGTTCCAGCAACTGCGGACTCGTCACGTGGGTGGATCGAGTTCATCAGCGGCCTGGAGCAGCGAAGCCGAATGGTTCCGCATGAAGGCCGCCAAACGGGTACGCACCTCCGGCGGTGGCATTCTGTCGCCCGTACGATAGGCGAGCACCGTCGCGTACCGGTGAAAAAACGGCTGTACCGTTAAATGGTACGGCCGTGCGGCGCAACCAAGTTCTAGTCAATCACCCCAGTTACGATCCGCTACTATGAACTGATGCTCGGTCCAGTCAACGATGATGCGGTAGGTCCCCGTTTCGCCCAGGGTGTAGATCGGCTTGTCGTTGTCTGCTTCGGTGCGTTGGGGGTCATGAAAGCCCGGTGTGTAGCGCAGGCCAGGGAGCTGATTCTTCAGGCTTCGCACGAGATCCTCCTTGGACATGGAGGCTTCGACTGGAGTGAAGCTCACGAATATCGTAGCTACGTAAAGAGTAATGGGATTGGTACATTCCGGCGGGCCCGAGTGGGACGCGTACTCCAGACGCACGTTCACACCATTGTACACGAACTCGCTGTAACACGCGGTTTGCTCCGCAATCTCATCGTACCCTGTCGTGATGGTAAGTCCACCGACGTAAGAATCTGCCTCAGTCTGGGCCATCCCTAGATAGAAGCTCGCCCAGCCGATGTTCTTCTCCGCATGAAAATGCTCAATGAGCGAGCTGGAAAACGTTGAGGTGGAAGCCGGAGAGGGCGGCGGCCGAACGATCGCATGCGAAGTGTCCGCCGCCTGCCAATCGGGCAACTCGGTTGATGCCGTTCCAGGTCTGCGCATGATTACAACGAAAATCACCAGCGCGAGGACCGCCACCAAACCCAAAGCAAGCAGGAAGAGTTTGGTTCGGCGCGACTCAAGGACACGTGTCCTGGCTCGGGCGCGCTGGGGCGTTTCGGCAGCCGATCCTCCACGCCGGACGACCTGTTCGATCACGTCCGCGACTTGCGCGATGCTCCGGTCGGTGGAGACCGCGAGCCGATCGGCTAGCAACGGTGAATGCACGGCGACCTCGGTGTGCGTTACGCCGTGCCAGACAGGAAGAATGACCTTCTCTCCTGAGATCTCGCGCGAAGTGAGGCCGTCGAGCTCGCGCTGCGGCCAGTGCTTCGCGAAGAAACGCGGACTGAGGATGATCACGCCGAACCGGGACTGTGCTAGCCCTGCGTCGATGGACCGGCGGAGACTGTCACCCAGCTCCAGCGAGAAGTCGTCGTACCAGATACGAAGCCCTCGCCTCCGGAGTTCATCAGCCAGCGGCGCCGCGATCTTTTCCTTATCTTCACTGGCGTGTGAGATGAATACGTCCCACATGGAGATCGTATGGGTTGGGGATGAGAGATCTTGTCGGGTCTCGGTGTTTCTCAACCAGGAATCGTGAAACCGAGCAGGGGCCCAACAAATCTCGCTCTCGCCATCGATGGCCCGACCGAGAGCCGCTGCTCAAGGCGCAGAGGAATCCAGTAGAGCCCCGCGAGCATCGTGGCTGCCGCGATGCTTGCCCTGCGGCCTAACTCCTAAGTAAGTGGACGACCCTCCAGATAAGCAAACTGGAATCGGACGCACCTCCCTTCGGCATTCTTTCTTAGTCGCCATGTGGCGTTGGTGTTCTCTGGAACACGCGGCATTCATGATAACATCCCCGCAAGCTCTCACCTATGGTTGCATCTGCCGGCAAGGGAAGGGCTTGCGACGGCTGGAGCCGCACTCGCCCGTCGCTATCGGGAGATAATTCCGGTGGACGTGCCGATTCTACACGATATCCGGAAGGCTGCAGTTGGCTCATGCGGCGAGGCATCCGCCCACACGGGCCGAATCACCGCCTGAATGCGCGTGACGGTGACCGGGCCGAAGTACCGCGAGTCGAAGGCGGCGACGTGGTACGAGGAGTATAGCCACACTTCCCCCTGCCGCAGAGCGTAGCGTCCCCACGCGTAATGTGGCATTGGCCGGCCGCGGGAGTCCTGCTCCAGAGTCCGGCTGCCGCGGACCGGCACCCCATTGACTGCGAGCCGGTCCCGACGTAGCTCCACCACGTCGCCACCCACGGCGAGCACCATCTTCCCCAGGCCGTAGCTCCCCCCTTCACAGTGCCCCGGCCCCAGGATTCCCCTCCGCAGCGCAAAGCGGGCCCAGTCCGGCGGCAGGCAGACGATCACCACCGACCCGCGCTCCACCGCCGAAGCGTCCCCCACCACACGGTACAGGCCGAGGGGGTAGGAGCGGGTCACGTTCACCCGGAAGCCCGCCAGCACTCCGGCGCCCAGGAGCGCCACCGCCAAGAGGGCCGCCTGCACCCACCACTCGCGGCAGACCTCCCGAAGCACGGCCAGGTTGGCGCGCGCCCGGCGAAGACGCCCGTTCATGCCGCCACCTCCTCCCGTTGCGGGTTGGCGTCGTGCTGGCCCTGGAAGGCCGCGTCCTTGTAGTAGACGAGGCGCCGGGCGAGGATGGGATCGTTCCCCTGGACGAAGAGGAGCTGTAGCTCCTCCTCCGGGTCCAGCGTCAGGATCTCGTGCGCGAAGATCAAGCGCCGCCCCTTCTCCGACGTGCTCTGCCCCGCGCCCTCCTGCACGTTGTCCAGCTTGCCGCGGCTGATCCCCCGGGACTGGTTCTCCGACTCCACGAACACCGTGGTCTCTCCTGCGCGCTTACTCAGCTCCTCCGCCGTGTACCAGTCGTTCACGTTGAAGGCTTGCAGCACCCCTGCGTTCGCGAGGAAACTGCGCCACGTCTTCGGGTAGACCTCCTCGAAGGCGGCCAGGTCCTGGATGAAGAGCCAGAACTGCACACCGAAGCCGCGCAGCAGCCGGAAGGCGTCCTCCACCGGCCCCAGCCGCTTGAGCTGGGTGAACTCCTCCAGCAGCACCAGGACCTTGTGCCGGGGGTTCCCGGGGATCGAGCTGATCCGCGTCAGCGCGCTCCCCAGCACCAGCCGGAAGAGGCGGTTGTAGCGTGACAGGCGCCGAGCTGGGATCACCACGTAGACCGTCATCCGGCCGGTCTTCAACTCCCCCACGTCGAATGACGTCTGGGCGAGCACCTCCTGGATGCGGGGGCTGTCCAGAAAGTGCGTGTGCGACTGCGCTGCGGAGATTACCCCGGACCGCTCCGCCTCCCCCTTCTGAGTGAGCGCCGCCGCCTTTTGCGAGATCAGGTTGTAGATGGCCGGGTTCCTCAGCATCTCAGCCAGCATCTGCTCAAAGCGCCCCGGGTCTTCCGGGGTGCCGCGGGGAAGCATCAGCAGCTTGCGCACGTAGGGGAGGTTTTGGAGTTCCGGCGGGGCGGTGGTCTTGGTGTGGAGCACCAGGCCAGTGAGGAGGGCCAGCCCCTCCTCGTTCCAGTGCTTGTCCTTGGCGCTCTGCTCGCCGACCGCCACTAGCATGTCGGCCACCATCTCCGCGTCGTCCAGCGCGTCCGGGCTGTCGGGGTCGATGAAGTCCATCGGGTTGATCTTGTCCGTTCCGCCGACCTCGTTCCACGCGTCGATGCAGACCACCTTCTGCCCCAGCTCGCGCCGCCGCCGCGCCGTCATGGCGTACAACTCCGGCTTCACGTCGGGGACAATGATCGAGCCGGGGTAGTGCAGGAGTGTGGGGACCACCGAGCTGACGCCCTTCCCGCCGCCAGTCGGGACCAGGGTGATGAGGTGCCCGTCCGAGGGGTAGCGCAGCGTCGCCCCGTCCTCCAGCCGGCTCCCCAGCTCCACCCCCTCTGCCGCGCCGGCCAGGCGGGCGCCATCCCCCCAGCGAGCGGTCCCGAACGCCCCGGAAGGACGGCGCAGCCGTCCTGTCCGCCGCAGGGGTGTGACGGCCACCACCGCCGCGAAGCTCCCCAACCCGAAGGCGATCCGCCCCGCGGCGAGCGCGTCCGCGAACTCCGGCCGGTCCCCGTGCACCAGGCTCCAGAGGAGGAAGTGCACGGGGCTGTAGATCGGCCAGCGGGCCAGGACGTACAGCGCGCCCGCCGCCACCAGGAGCAGCGGACAGAAGCGGCGCCCCGCCGGGAAGAGGAGGAGCAGGACGGCCACGCCGAGACAGAGGGAGATCCCCGCCCGCGCGTAGAGGTGCAGATCCGGGGGGAGCACGAACGCGGGCGGGCCCAGCACCGGGGCGAAGCCCAGCCGGTACGCCGCGAACTCCCCCGCGCACCAGCTCCCGAAGAGGAGGCAGAGACCCGTCGCCAGCAGGAAGATGCGGCCTGCCCCCGGTGACGCGGATCGGGCGGTCTGCGTGAGGCGTGGTGCTCCCATGCGGTCCTCCAAGAAGAGCGGGGCGATTCCAGGTGGAATCGTCCCGGCCGGTGTCGCTCGCGCTCAGCGTGTTTCGTAGTGGTCGTAGGGCTCCAGGACCAGGTCCCGGCTCACGAACACCGAGAACTGGAACCCGGGCCGGACCTCCAGCGTGGGCCCCGCCTGCATGTTGCGACGGATTACCTCGCCCGAGACCTCGCCCATCTGCTGCCCCAGCGCGCCGGCTGCGACCTGGCCCGGCGTGGGCTGCGCGAAGTAGCCCCCCGCCTGCGGCTGGCTGACCTGCGCGCCCGCCGTGATCGCCGACAGGAGGATGGCGTCCAGGTAGGTGCGGCCGTAGTGGTTGTTCACCCGGTCCCGGATGCCGGCCGCGCCCCGCCCGTCCACTCCGCCCAGGCCGGGGAGGGCGACGCTGTTGTTGTTGGGGAAGATCAGCCGGTGCCAGGCGATGTTGACGCGCGCCTGTCCGAGACCCACCTGGTTGTCCACCTTCCCCAGCATCCGGGAGCCGGCCGGGATCAGGAGGTGCCGCTGCTGTGTGTCGTACACGTTGCGCGTCACCTGCGCGACCACCTCCCCGGGAAGGTCGCTGTTGACGGCCGTCACCAGCGTGACCGGGATCAGTGTCCCGGCCATGAGCTGGTAGGGCGAGGCGGGCCGCTGCACCCGCGAGGCCACGTAGGGCCCTTCCGGCTCCGCCGCCGAGCGCAGGAACGCCTCGTGGCGGTCCCGCGACGCCGCGGGCGCGGGTCCGCCACCCGGAGTCAGCGCCTGCGCCTGCGGGGGCACACCGCCGGCCTGCTCCACCGGGATCTCCCAGCCGCCTCCAGCTCCCTCCGCGGGCGCGGCGCCGGTTCCTGCTTGCGGAGCACAGCTCCGAATGCCGCAGCGCATCGCCCGCCGGAAGGCCAGCTCCCGCCGGCTGGGCTGGGGCGGCTCCACGGGAGCCGCCGCGACGGGTGGAGGGGCGGTGTACGCCTGCGTGCCGTAGGGGTCGTACGAGGGCTCGAAGGCGCCAGCGCCCGCCGCGTCCACCGGGTACGACCCCGCCGCCGGGTCCACCGGCACCGGGCCCGCCGGCGCGGCCGGGCTCAGGTGCGCCGTATCGGGCGGCGCCGTCAGGTAGTTGCGCCGGGCGGCATCCGCCCCCACCTGCTCTGCGGGGACCAGCGCCTCGTCGGCCGCCGCGCTCCGGCCGGGGACGTTGAAGGCGAAGCTCACCACCATCACCGTCATGGCGGCGATCCCGGCGAGCACCACCACCGCCTTGCGGTTGAACATCGTCACCTGGCGCTCGCGCTCGCCTGCCCGCGTGGGGGCGGCGGCCGGCGCGGTGTCTTCGGTCCGGCTGGTGATCTCCTCCATCGCTCACCTCCCGCGCCGGTGCAGGACCATGTTCACCAGGTCGAGCTTGCGCTCGCGCTTCCCGTCGCGCAGGACCAGCACGCCCCGCTTGAGCACCCTGTCCGCGATCAGGTAGTCCCCCGCGGAGTCGGGACGCGGGACGCTGTTCACCAACTCCCGCGTGCCGTCGTCCGCCACGGCGTAGAGCACCGGGATCTCCCCGTTGCGGGCCTCCGGGGCGAACTGGATGTAGGTCCGCTTCCCGTCGTCGAAGATCCGCGCCGGGGTCCAGGCGATGCGCCCGCTCCGCTGCCAGCGGTAGTCCGTGTTCACGTTCCGCAGGTCCACCATCATCCCGTCCAGGGCGCCCGGCTCCCGCTCCGGGTGCAGCGCCTCGTCGGGATACCAGAACCGGATCCCCGCCATGTACTCGCCGCGGGGGTTGGTTCCCCGGCAGGGGGGCGCCTCCAGGTCCACCACGTACCGGCGGCGGTCCGTGGGGATGATGAGGTTGGTGCTCACGTCGCACTCCCTTGGCTTCACCAGCACCACCGTCGTTCCCCCGCTCACCGTCCGATCCACGTCCCACCGCTCCCGGTCTCCCGGGAGGGGATCGTCCGTCAGCGCCTCCCCCGGCTGCAACTCCACCTGGCACAGCTTGAGGGCGGCGCACCGCAGGTACGCGCGCGCGTGGCCGAAGGGAAATGCGGTGAAGTCCCCCGGCCGGGCCGGGGGGAGGGTTCGGGCGCGGCCGGTGGTCTTGAACTCCTCCACCGCCACCTCCAGCGGCGTCCTGGCGGAGGCGACGGGCACCCCCAGCAGCTCCCGCCCGGGAGCCGCGGCGCTCTGCGCCCCGAGCGGCCCCGCGAGGGTGCCGCCCAGGACCAGGCCGAGGGCGATCATTCTGTGCACGTTCAGCATGGTTCACCTCGTTGCGTCATGGCCCGGGGCCGCGATGGGCGACCAGGTGAGGTCGGTCACGTAGATCCCGAGCGGGTTCTGGCTGATCTGCTTCTCGGTCCGGCGATCCTCCCCCCGGGCCGGGGCGGCCTGCCGCACCGTGAGGAAGGCTTCCCACGACGTGGTGCTCCGCGCCTCGCTCCCATGCTCGATCTCCGTCTCCTCCCACAGCACGTTCCAGGTGTCCTTGCGGGGCGGGGGCAGCGGAGTGACCCGGAGCACCCGGACCAGCCGGACCGCGCGCTGGGCGATGAGCCGCGCGTCGTTCCCGGGCTGGCGAAAGTAGGCGTTGAGGACGTTGGCGGTCGCGGGTGTGGCGTAGGCATAGGCGCGCTCCACCATCTCGGCCTGTGCGTAGCGGTCGGACGAGACCGTGCGCGCGCTGGTGATGAAGCGGGTCAGCTCGGCGCGCACGCCGTCCGGGTTGGTCCGGCCGGCGCGTGCCGCCGGCCTGATGGGCAGCGCGACCCCGTGCTGGTCCACCGCCACGACGTAGGGGACGAACCGCGGCTGGAGGGCAACGTAGGCCAGCGCCCCCACCGCGCACGCCAGCAGCGCGAGCGCCGCCCAGAACGCGGTCTTCCACGACCGCCCCTCCCGCCGAGCGTCTTCGACTCGGTCCCCGTTCCGCCGGCGGGCCGCGTCGGCGATGTGCCGGATCTCGATTTCTCTGGTTTGCTGCGCTACGGCCGGCATCTCTCTCACTCCATCTACGTGACGCTGTTAAAGGGTGAGGAACTAAAATTCGTGCTACAGCCCCGCGGATACCAGGTTATGACATCTCAGCCCTATTAACCGTACTTTGGGATCGCCGAAAGCGTTCTATCCCTGCTGAATACGATATGTGGGGCGGCTGAAAGACACTTTTTACGTGTATCATGCGTTAGAAGCGAGGAGAGAGCCGTCTTGGATGGCCCTCAAACTGTTAACATTTCGTTCTCGTTCACCCTACATATTGTCAACGGCCTTCTAGTGAGCTTTGATAAAACTTTCTAAGCGAACGAAATACTTGCGCCCGATAGCTTTGGGCCGCACTGTATGCCTGATCGTGTTCGCGACTCGGCGGCTCACCCAGTCGGCTGTATGCGTGAAGCATCTACCTAGCGCCGTCAGCGATCCCGGCCGGACTCGTGCTCATCTGTTCGCCTCATAGGGCCACTAAGCGTTTGTGCCCAACCTTTTAGGGGGTGGCGCATCCGATTGCTGCAGATGCAGCATGAACCGCTCACAGTTCATGGGGCGCTTTTTCCTTTCCCCGACCAATGTCGTTCGTCTCGGCACCTTCCCAACTAACGGTCAAGGGGTTTCCATGAACAAGCTTCGCGCATCACTCCAGATCACGGTCGCGCTAATGCTGGTCTGGCTCGGGGCTGCTTGCCAGGACGCCTCCACTGTCGTTGGACCAGTGGCTACTCCCCATCAGCCGGCCGGAGACGTGGCAACCTCTGGATCCACCGAGATTCGCACCTACAGCATAAGTCCCCAGCAGACCTTCCTTCGGACAGAGACCAACGATCAGTCGCTCCCGAGCTTGGTCGTGAATCTTGCGAGTCTGGGGATACGACCTGGTGATCAGATTCGCCTGGAGCGGTTGGGGGATTACACCCTCTCGATTTACGAACCGGAGTACATCAACTCCGGGATTGAGAGTGCGACCGCACTACAGGCTGTGTTCAGCTCTTCGAGTACGCTCCTCGGAGCCACAACCCTAAACAGAGTCCCCGGCGCGATTGGAATTGGGATCAACTCGCCCTCGCCGGCGACTCTGTTCACCAGCCTTCCTACTGACATCCCGGAGGATTTCTTCTTCTCGGACCTTACCATCCCCGTCCCCGCGGGAGGCGCATACCTCTTCATTGGTGTGCCAGATAGCTGGTACAAGGACAACGCAGACGGGAACAGGAATCTCGGCGTTCGTCTCACGTACACCCCGCAGTCATGTGTGGCTCTGCAATCTCTTATGCTGAGTCCCGCTACCGTGGTGGGAGGTGTTGCCAGTCCACGCGGAGTCGCTGGCACGGTTACGCTCCAGAGTCTGGCTCAGGCATCCGGCGAAATGGTCTCGCTCAAAGGGGAGGCCGACTGGCCCTTACTTAATGTGCCGAGCCCGCAGGTTGTCTCGGTACCGGGATCCGTGACCGTTCCGTCCGCACAGGTTTCGGCAACATTCCCAATCACCACGTATGCAGTGAACTACCCGCTTGTCGCTACGATAACGGGGACAGCATGCGGCTCGAAGCAGACGGCAAAGTTGCTCGTCACACCCACAGTTATCCCACCCTTCGGCCCGGCAGCGGACGCGCGCGTTCAAGCCATCTTGGATCAATTCCTGGTGGGAGGAAATTACGATCGAGCGTTGGATGACATCATCACCCTTCGGAACAGCAACCCGTCGAGTGGCATCGGGCAGGACATCTATCTGGCTGCCGCCGATCACTACCTGTTTGCGCTGACATGGGTGCTCGAGCATCCCGCACAGATCGTCCTCGTCGCGGGATTCGTTCCCATGTACGAGATCGTCAAGCTCACCAAAGAACTTGGTACGGATCAGCCTGCTTCACCACCGAGCCGACTATCAGTGTGGTGGGGGGAAAAGGGAGTGATCGATGCGGTACGGATTCTCTACGGAGCGAATGCTATCCGCGGTCGGTAGTTGATCGCACGTTAAGATGGAGTTGCCAGATGCTATAGGCCCTGGGTCGTCGGCCAGAGTGGTGAGCACTCTTTCCCTTTGCGAAGCGAGGTGACTGATGCCGGGCGTACCTCTCTTCCAAGACGTTGGATTTGGCGGCTGTGCGTACCCTGTGATCCAGGGCCACGACATTCCAGTCCTCACACCCCCTTACGGGAAGCGGGGATGGGCAGGCATCGAGCGTTCGGCTGGATGATACAACCTTATGGCTCGTTTGCTGGGAGGCACATAACTACGACGAAGGAGACGATTCCCTGTGGTTCGAGCCTATTGGAGCCGGATTCTTCTGGCCGAATCAGAACCTCCACCAAATTCCGCGGCCCCACGGAAACAATCACTGGGGTGACAGGATCCGGGGTATTTCTATGGAATCCGTTCGGCCCGCAGGGAAGCAACGAAAACCGTACAATCATCCGCAATAACGGGTCTATTCATGTCGGAGATCGGCTGCTCGAACCGGGGAACGAGTTCGAGCAGATAATTGCTGCTGAGGAGGCAGCTCTATTAACCCGCAGAGAAGCGTTACAACGTGGGACGCGGATTGGGATTTCCATCATTCCCGCACCTCTCAGCGCAGCAACTGAGGGTGTTCTGGATAATGGAGCGGCTGCTACCACAGGCCGTATTGAAGTCGCTCAATAGTGGAGTCGAATCGCACCGGAAGTTCCGAAGCATCGGGGCCGCCCCAGCGAAGTGCTACGCCAGGCCGGCCCTGTGCCGTTGACGCATAGTTCATCCTTGCCAGAAGCTATCGGTCCTTCGCCCGGATAGCGTTGACCAGCCCGAAGCTGTGTCCCTGCGTGATGTGCCGGGCGATCATCACCGGGAGCCCGAGGACCAGCGCCATGAAGAGCAGCGATATGAAGAAGATCTCCCCCGCGGGGGCCATGTCGGTCCAGCGCATCCCCGCGGTGATCCCCACCATGTCCGCGCCGATGGTGGTCCCGAGCCCCACTAGGAGGAAGAGCACCATCAGCTTGATCCCGACGTAGATCAGCAGGTTCAGGTAGTTGTCCGTGAGCTGCGCGGTGGACCGCCACCCCGCGAAGCCCAGGAACAGCACCCCGGCGCCCAGGGCCAGGTAGCTCTGGATCAGCGTGTAGGTGATGGCGACCGCCGCGACCACGTAGGCGGTCAGAACGATCAGCCCCGCGAGCTGGATCGTGAAGCCGGAGAGCGGGTTGAAGCGCAGCCAGTCCGTGGCGGCGATCCCGATGGCCGCCTGCATGTCGATCCCGATGTCCACGATCTCCGAGGGATTGAGCGTGGTGCGCCCCGACGCGATCACGCCCGCCCGGCTGAACCCGTCCAGGAGGTAGGGAATCCACAGCTCCCAGCTGAACAGCACCGTGAACCAGAAGGCGAGGAAGGTGAACTTCCGGACGAACTGCCCCGCCACGTCCTCCAGGTTCTCCCTGTCGTTCAGGATCCAGAGCAGGCCGCTGATGGCGAACTCGATCCCCGCCAGCGGGATGAACGTCGCCATCGCGATGGGGTGCAGCCGGTCCATCCAGGTGAAGGACGCGCGCTTGTAGGTCAGCGCCGTGCGGTCCAGGACACCCGGCTGCTGCGCCTCGGCGGCGGCCGCCGCCAGCAGCAGGGCCGCGCCGGCCGCGACGGCGGCCCATCCGAGGCGTCGGTTGCGTGATGTCAGAGACATGGTCCTGCTCCCGCTGGTTCAGGGTGTCCCGCGCCGGTCCCGCCGCGCCGGCCTCACGGCCGCCTCCAGCTCCCGTCGAACCCGGCCGAGCGGGTGCGCGGGCGGCTCAGCGTGTTGCGGAGGATCTGGTCGAGCACCACCTGCTCCTGCATCTCGCGCTGGATCTCCCGCGCCTGGGCGACCGCCAGCGCGTTGGTCTGCACGGCCACCGCCTGCCGCAGCATTACCAGCTCCTCCGCGGCGTATGCTTGCAGGGTGTTCTGGAGCTCGATGGCCTCCTGCGTCCCCTGGATGCCGCCCATCTGCCGCTTGATCTGCCCCAGCCGCGCCATCCCCGGCTGGAGGTCCTGCATCTGCCGGCGCGTGGCGTTGAGGGAGGCGCGCAGCGTCGCCAGCGCCCGCGTCGCCTGGGTGCGCTGGGCCTGCGAGGCCACCCAGCCTGTGGGGAGCTGGTGCCCCGGGAAGGTGCGCTGGAACTGCGCGTCCAGGTCGGCCGCGCTGTACGCCAGCGCCTCGCCCTGCCGCATCAGCGCGTCGAGCTGCCCCACCAGGCCGCCGATCTCCCTCCAGTTCGGGTTGCGGAGCTTCTGGAGAGACTGGATCTGGTAGAGGATCTGGCGCCGCTGGTTCTCGATCTGCTGCGCCGCCTGCGCGACCTGGCGGGCGTTCTGCACTAGGTTCCGCGGGTCGAGCACGATCTGCGGCACGCCGGGGATCTGGATCTGCGCGTGCGCTGCGGCCGGGGCCGCCAGCGCCGCCGCCAACAGACCCGCGCTAGCGAGCAGCCGCCGGGAAGAGGTCGAGAGTCTCATCGTCCGCTCCTTGCTGGGGTTCCACGGTCATGGAGTCGGCCCACCGGTGCAGCCCGCGGCGCCGGAGCCACGCCCCGGGCCAGGCGTCACCGTGCTCGGCGATCATCGCGTCCACGTCCTCCCGCAGGTCCGCGGTGCTCCGCCCTTCCGGGGCGGAGAGGAAGGCGTGCGCGACGGGGCCGGGCGCCAGCTCGAAGAGCCGGCTGCCGAGCGGGGTTTTGTAGTAGATGTGGCGCTGCGGCTGGGCCGCGCGGACGATCTCCACCTCGCGCTCGCCCAACCCCATGCCGCGGTACTGCGTCCGCCCCTCCTCCGTCATGCGGGGGTTGGGGAGGAAGAAGTGGACGGGGTAGCTTTCCATGAGCTGCGCCCGGTAGGGTGAGCTGGCGAGGTCCGAAGGGTCCTGTGTGGCGAGCCCGAGCGCCGCGTTGTCCTTGCGGATCGAGATGGACCACTCCGCCACCTGCTCCGCGAAGCGCCCCTCCCGCATCGCCATCCGCCCCTCGTCCACCGCGATGTAGGTGGGGCGCCCGTTCAGGCGGCGCGTGATCCCGCCGAACAGGTAGGCCAGCACCGGCGCGGTGATCTTGTCGTCGCGGAAGGCCAGGAGGTGCTTGACCTCGAACACCTGGTAGTCGCCGGTGCGCAGGTCGTCGCGCGGCGCGTCCAGGAGCTGGCCGTAGTTGCCGAAGTCGGCGGTGTAGTAGCCGATGGCGGAGCGCAGCGCGTCGTTCTGGAGCTGGAAGAAGAGCTGCGTCAGCGTCCGTTCCGGCCGCTTCATCCGGGCGAGCAGGAGGAGCGCATCCCGCACCCCCTCCCGCATCTCCGGGGTGAGCCGCACGGCCTGGACGTCCCACACGATGTCCAGCCACCGGGCCGCGCGGGCTCGGCCGGCCGGGGTGTCCACCTCCGCCAGCGGCTGGAAGGAGATGGCGTCCGGCCGCCCCGAGCAGAGGTCGTAGTGCGTCCCGCCCGCCGCCCGGCAGAGCGCGTAGCCGGAGTAGCCGTTGTCGATGAAGAAGACCTGCGCGCGCTCGTACCGCCGGAACTGCGCGATCATCAGGTTCAGGAGGAAGCTCTTCCCCATCCCCGTGGGCGCGACGATCAGGTGGTGCCCCACGTCCCTGGGGCTCACGTGCCAGTTGACCCGCACCGGCACGTGACCGTCCGTCTTCCCCCACAGCAGCGGCGGCGAGCCCTTGGGGTAGAAGGGGCACGGGTTCTCCCGCAGCCCCGGCCACCTGGAGGTGAGGGGAAGGAGGTTGGCGATGTTCCTGGTGTGGACGAACGGCTTGCGGACGTTGTAGTAGCCGTGCCCCGGCAGCGACCCGGCGAAGGCGTCCAGGCTGTTCACGTCCTCGATCCGCGCGGTGAGCCCCTTGTCGTTGAGCACCCGCACGATCTCCGCGGCGACCAGCTCCGCCCGCTCGTCCGTGTCCTCCCGCACCACGATGGCCGGGGTGTAGTCGCAGAAGCGCACCACGCCGCTGACGGCCAGGGCCGCGGCGTCGGAGCTGTCCTGCGCCATGCGGACGGCGTGCTGGTCCGCGAAGAAGTCGAGCCGGGGGTCCTTGGGCGCGACGGTCCCGTGCGCCTCCCGGAACTGCTGCATCGCCGGCCTGGTCTTGCGGGCGTAGCCCTTGGTCTGCCAGCGGATGCGGCGCGCGGCCTCCGCCGCGTCCGCGGGGATGAAGCGGCTGGAGAAGCGGTAGGCGAGGCCCAGCCGGTTCAGGTCCGCCAGGAGACCCGGGCGGGAGCGGAGGGGGTAGTCGGTGATCCCCACCACCCGGAACGGCCGGCCGCCCAGCACCGGCTTGAAACCGCCCCACAGCTCGTCCTCCACCAGGACCCGGGTGAGGTCGCTGGCGTCCTCCGGGACGAGCACCGGGTGGTGCTTCCCCGTCAGGCAGGTGTGCAGGTGCGTGAGCAGCGCATCCGCGTCGAGGCGCTCCAGCTTGATGGCCGAGGGGAAGCGGTCCTCCAGCTCCCGGAGGTACGCCCAGAAGCGGTCCAGGATCAGCGCGAACGCCGCGTCCACCTCCGCGCGCCTGGGGCGGGTCACCAGGAACTCCCCGAGTCGGGAGTACACGTCCTGCGGCGGCAGGTAGGTGGCGACGAGGTAATGGTCCGTCTCGAAGTTACGCCCCGCCTGCTGGTACGCCGCCCGCCGCTCCGCGTCGATGGCCCGCGTCACCGGGTCCGGGAACGCCCCCTCCGGCGCGTAGCCGGGCGCCTCCCGGTGGATGGCGTCCACATGGAACATCCAGTTGTTGACGAAGGGAAGGAGCGCGAAGTTGACCTGCCGCGTCAGCAGCTCCAGCCCCTCCGCGGTGTCGGCGTCCAAGTCCGGGCCCCGGTAGCGCCAGCCGGCGATGAGCGCCCCGTCCTTCATCTCGATGACCGCCTGCCGGCCGCTCCCCTCCTCGCCGCGCTCGTCCACCAGGGCGCGCCAGTTGAGCTTGTCGGCCAGCCCCACGTCCCCGCAGCGCTCCCGCTCGCGGGTCCGGTGGAGCAGGGAGGCCCCGGCCGCCCCGAGGGCGATCCCCGGCAGCAGCGATAGCACGTCCATCATCATCTCGCTCCCGGGATGGAGGGTCTGACCGGAGGCGTGGGGGCGTGGAAGGTCGCGTGCGGCGGGTAGAACCGCCGCCAGCCCAGGCTCCGGAGGAACAGGTCGAACATGCGGGGATCCTCCCGCGCGATCCGCCGCGCCACGAAGTGGAGCGGGAGGACCAGGCAGAGGCCCAGCACCACCGAGTAGGGCGTGATGCCCTTCCAGGTGAAGAGCAGCACCACGATCACGAACTCCAGGGCGATCACCCGCCGCTCCACTCCGCCCCACAGCACCGGCTGCGTCAGCGAGGGGTGGATCAGGTCCAGCTCCGGCGCGTCGGTCTTCATGGCTCCCTCCTCAGAGCAGCGCGCCGCCGAACGACAGGTAGGAGATGGCCGTCTGCGCGAGCAGCGCGACGGCGCCGCCCACGGCCACGCGGCTCAGCCACTTGGTCCCCTGCTCGTGCCCGCCGAAGATCCACTGGTAGCCGGCGATGGCCGTCCCGATCCCGACGACGGTGCGCGCCGTGGGGCCGGTGAGGTTGTTGAGGAGCGTCTGCAGCGGCGTGTTCCAGGGCATGTCCGCCCCGGCGCCGCCCGCCCACAGCTCCGGGGCGAACACGAGCGAGGCGGCCAGCAGCGCGAGCAGGAGCGCGCCGGGCCGGGTATGGGTGCTTCGCGGGATTGTGTACATCGGTCCCTCCGGTGGTTGCGGTGACGGGTGCCCGGCTGCGCGTGCCGCCCCCGCCGATTCCAGGTGGAATCGGCCCCGGGCCGGGGGGGGTGAGCTTCACTCCAGTTCTCCGGACGGGCCGTAGCGCCGCAGCACGTAGGGCGCGGTGCGGTCCTGGGTGCGGACCACCCGGACCACCTCCGCCACCCGGCGCCCGTCGTTGTCCCCCTGCACCAGCACGACGAGCTGGACCGCCTGCGCGACCAGCACCAGGTCCGAGGGGACGCCGTTGCGCATCGCCAGCCGGTCCAGCCGGTCCAGGCAGTTCTCCACCGTGTCGGCGTGGGTGGTCGCGATCCCGCCCCGGTGCGTGGTCCACACGTCCAGGAGAGGAAGCGCCTCGCGGTCGCGGATCTCGCTGACGCAGATCCGCTTCGCGTTCTTGCGGAAGGCGATGGTGATCAGGGCCGTGAGGTCCCAGCTCTCCGGCTTCCGCATGGTGCAGGTATTCGGGGACTCCGACCGCAGCTCCGGCGTGTCCTCCAGGATCACCAGCCGGTCCCGGGGGCACAGCTCGGCGATCTCCTTGAGGATGGAGCGGGTGAGGAAGGTCTTGCCGCTGTTCATGTGGCCGCAGACCACGATGTTCCAGTGGCTTAGCACGGCTTCACGAAGGACGGCGCGGTAGCCGGGCGCGAGGACGCCCTGCGCCTCCAGCTCGTCCAGCGTGGAGGTGCGCAGCGGCGGCTTGCGGATGTTGAAGGAGGGGCCCTCCACCAGGGGCGGGACCTCGCCCTGGAGCCGGGCGCCGTTGAAGAACTCCCGGGGCAGGTCCGCGGCGATAGCTGGGGTGTCGCGGTCCAGCGAGAGGCGGTGCCGGGTGGCGACCGCGTTCAGGAACATCAGAGCGTAGGAGGCCTCCAGTTCGTGCCCGGTGTCCACCGGTCCCGCCGAGTAGGTCTCCTTCCACACCCTGGCGTCCGGGTTGACGTAAACCTCCGTTACGTCACCGTCCTCCAAGGCGTCGAGGATCGCGCGCCCGGCCGGCGAGCCGGCCAAGTAGGTGACGAGTTGCCGCGTGTACTTGTGCGGCTGCTGGGGGCGCTCGGGCCCTCGCATCGCCTCAATAGGACTGAGCTCCGCCTCTCCGGGCGCGACGAGTTCAGGCTGTAGCATGGCGAAGCACGCTCCGGGGTGAAGGGCACCGCGGAGTGCCCGTCCCACCGGGGCGGGTCAGGCGATGGTGCCGCTTACAGGAGCGTACCTCACCATTCGCAAGAGCGTTCTATAGTCGGTTCAGATTGTTGTGGCTGTTTGGGTCTGTGGAGCGGAGGCAATTCCAGATGGAATCGAGTCCGAGGGTGCCGCGTTGAAGGTAGATGGCAATCGGGTGAGTAGATCGCATTGTCCTTCCGACGGAAAGTAGTAGCGGCTCCTATTAATCTGGCTCATATTCAAAACGCGATTTAGGTTGGACTAAGCGTTGCACTGATCAGCTCTACTTGAAACCGTTTGCAACTGTTATCAGAGGCGCTTCTCATGCGAGAGATCACCCGTGTTCCTGAATCGCGTAGAATGGTTGATCTTGATCTCGCAAGTGGAACTGATGTCCATTTCCGTTGTGTGATTGATGAAGTCTGGGAAGTGATACTTGATGAGGTGATACGGTGCGGAGCGAGGCGCTCGTTTCAGTTTCGGTGTCGCCGAGGGGTCTCAACCGAGGAGAAGAGTGACCTCGCGTCGGACCTTAAAGGGTCAGTGAGCCTCGGTATTGCGAAGCTGGAGAGCCAATTGCAAGAAAAGACGGGTGAGACAGTCAGATTCGAAGATGCGGTAGAGCGCGTAGATGACTACGAGTTTTCAGCTCCAGACTGCGGGAGCCATCATATTCTCATATTTCGTTTGATGCGCGTTTATACCTTCACATATTCACGAAAAAGGTGGTGGCGGTTAGAGAGTTGGAGGAGAGTTATTCACGACCGCACTGATCGCATTCGCGACTATTCAACCCGAGAAAATGATGACCCAAACTGTGGTTGTGAGCAGGGGCGGGGCCCCACCACGGACGGACGGCTTGAATTGGATATCGGCTCAGTGGTGTTTTCTGTGGAGTACAAGATAACACCCTCAGGACTCCTACTCCCTTCGCTTGCCCATACTCTTCCAGTCACAAGAGAGACACTCCCTACTACTGTGACTGTCCCTCGGCAGGTGCTCCCTGCTTACTTGCTATTCTTGGCTCAAATATCGGATGAAACTATTGCCGTCAAGGTGAGGCTCTACGGGAAACAGATCGAGCAAGGAGCGGAGTTCGACCGGCGTCAAGTGGAATCCGTCTCCGACCAAGAAAAGAGGGACGCAGAGATAGTCTACATCTTTTTCGATTCTCCGGACGACGAGATTGCACGACAGCTTAAGGACATTCACAACTATTTCTCCTCTTTGGGAGGCACAGTGGGGGCTGTAGATATATGGGGACCGCGGCGCCTCGCCTATCCTATAGATGGTGCTGAAGTTGGCTATTATGTTGTTGCACAGATGGAAGTGCCAGGGAACATCCTACCTGATTTTGAGAGTTATCTCCTGTCTATCAGCGCTCTCATGCGTTATCTAATTGTTATGGAGGAAGGAGAGCAGGATGCGAAGGCCGTGGCTGAGGAAGGTGAGCAGAACGAGTGGGATGCTGAATGAGAATTCCGGAGATTTGCTTCGGTATTAATAGCCCCTCTCGAAAGTGCCCAGCGCGTGGTAAAATGAATAAAACTCAACTCCATGTGAAACCGAGTATGGGCCATGCCGGGCTTGCCTTGATTATCCTGCGCGGTCCTTTTTCTCGCCCGATTCTGGAGAGTCAAGGTAGGAGTGCAATTCGCGTCGGAGGACTGCGCGCGCCCGCATGAGGCGGGTACGTACCGTTACCGGGCTGATGCCGAGTCGAATCGCGATCTCTGATGGGCTTTCGTCGGCCAGCAGGCCGAGTACGATCTCCTGCTGCTGGGGCGTGAGAGCGGATTTGCTGACGCGGTGGACCGCGTGGTAGCACGTAGCGGTCTGGATTCGATTCCAGATGGAATTGAGCAGACTGAGCTACACGCCAACAGCCATCCAGCCCCTGGGAGTGACCAGCCAACGCTTGCCTTTGCCGATTAGCCGATCCGGTCCTGTCTGTCCTCGGACGAATTGTTATCCGGATACGACCGCAGTTCCCGCCGGAGAACAGCCCGTGCGCGCTGGAGGCGTGTCCGCACGGTGATGGGGCTGATGTTGAGCCGCACCGCAATCTCTGCCGGCGACTCGTCCCGCAGCAGGCCCAAGACGATCTCCCGCTGTTGCGGGGTGAGCGCGGAGTTCGCTGCTTCGTGGACTGCTCGTGCCAACTCGCGGTATTCCAGGTGACGGTCAGCCGCAGTCGGCGCGGCCTCGTCCTCGGCGAACTGCTCCGGGGCCCAGCGGCGGAGCGCCCGTCCCCGTTGTGCGTATCCTGTGCGGAGCACGTTGCGGGCAACAGTGGCGATGAAGGCGTCTGCGCGCTCCGGCTCGATCTCGGGGAGCGCTCCATGAATGCGGAGCAGAGCGGCCTGGGCGAGATCGTCCGTGAGATCTCCACCAATACGTCGAGCGTAGTAGCTCACAAGCGCTGGCCAGAGCGCCGCGAGCAGCGCGTTGACCGCCGAAGCGGGTCCGCGCTGCGCCTCGACTACGAGGCGCGTGAGGGCATCAGGCGCCGGCCACGGAGTATGAGGGTGCAGCATACAACCACCACCACGGCGCGCGTGGGTGCTGCTCGTGGCGGCTCAGAATAAGGACAGGAGTAGGGCAGGGGGCTCACGCGCCGGCAGCGCCCGTCCACCTCCGGCCGGCTAACGCGCCCGACGTTGCGCGCTCGATCCACCGGCGTCCACCACCACGCGATCTATTGCGACTGTCCCATGAAAGTCGTCAATCACCGGGCCGGGTGAAGTGGTGGCCCGAGTTAGGTAGTTCGGCGTCCGACGATCCCTCCGGGGACACAGGTCGGCGCGCGTGAGAGGCATGGTGCTTTCTGCCGTTTCCACTCCCGTGAGACCGATTCACCCGCGTCCTCACTCTCCGCGCCAGAACCGCTCCTGGCCTTGCAGCAGCTCACCAATCTGCCTAGCTACTGAACTATGTCGTTTTCGGTGCGCATATATGGACGGTACGGTTCCTGTGCGCCGGAGGGCAGTGCTCCCACGTGGCGGATTACTAGCGGTGCGCCCAAAGGTCTTGATTCCACCCGGAATCAAGTCCATCCATGTATGCAAGTGCGCCAAGTGACCGCCGGGGTGGTGGTTCTTGGTGGCGGATTGGGTGTGGTACGACTAACGTAGAGACGCGGAATCATCTCCGCTCGCCCCCTCTTACACAAAGGACAAAGCCATGAAGACGCTGCGCACCATTTTGGTAGCCTGTGCATTCGGTCTGGGGCTCGCAGCCTGCAGCGACACCACCAGCCTCGTTGCTCCTGAAGCACCCAGGTACGACGGGGGCTTCACGACGGGAGGAGGGCACCGTGTGACGAGCGACACAACCAGCACAGGCGCTCCGTCTACTACTACTACCGACGCGCAGCGTGGTGGCGGGTTTACAATTGGTTCCGGTGGGTGAGAGGCAGGTGGTGCTTAGCTGTTCATGCTGGCTTTGTAGGTCCCGGGCTCGGAGGAGCCCGGGACCGGGGCCTTCCACTTGCGGAGACGGGATGCAAACCGTCGGGTCAGTAGCCGCAGTTGGTCAGGGTTCGGCGGCGTTTCTTCTGGATTAGCAGGTGTTCGAGCCGCGATGAGATCCATCAACTCCACCGCGACGCGCTCCACGAATCCTTGCTGTCGCTGCCGTGCGGCCTCAATGGCCATGGCCGCGTAACTTTCAGCGTGATCCCAATCTCCGACGCTCCGCGCCCCCTCCCCGAGGTGTACGAAAGCGGCGGGCGCGTATTGCTCGTAGAGTGCCGCGAGAGGAAGGGTGCTCTTTTCCGCACTCCGGAACAGATCCCAGCGCCGAGCACCAGCCGCGGCCCGAGCGAGTGCGCTCCAGACCACTACCTTGTGCTCTGGCTGTTCGATTAAAGGGAGTGCGAGCTGCAGGAGCAAAATCGCATAGGTGTAATAATGGAATCGCAGCAGGAGAAAGCCGAAGTCGGAAGCAAGTGCAGGGAGTTGTGGTGCGTCGAGAGCATATAAGTCGAGTGCCTGACTGGCGTATGCTTCACCGTCCGCGTAACTCCCCACCTCAGCCATATAGGCAAGGAGATCGTGGGAGGCTTTCGCCGCGAGCGGGCGTCTCCCTGTTCGAGCAGCTCGACGTGATGCGAGGTCGTAGTACTCTTTTGCTCGATCGTGATTGCCAATCGTCTGCATCAGAATCCCAAGTCTGAGCAGAGAGCGGATGGACTGATCGCGGCTCACCGTCAGGTCACTGTGCCGCACCCGCACCGCCAGGCCATAGCCGCGATTGTACCAAGTCTCCGCGCGTTCATGGAACGCTGCTTTGAAGCAGATCCACCCAGCGTCGTTGGCGTATGCTGGATCATCGGGAGCGACTGTGGCGGCTGCCTCTGCGAAGTGCACACCCGTCGTGAGCAGCGAGTACGATTCAGCCCACGTATAGACCTGGTGGCAAGCTTCGGCGACCTGGACAGCTTCGATTCTCGCTGGTGCTCGGAGCAGGAAGGCGAAGGTGCCAAATGGCTCGATGAGCTCCGGCGCCCGGAGGCAGGCGTACGCAATCTGCTCCTGTGTCCGGCGCCTGGGTGAATCAAACAACCCCTTCCGGCGTTCCGGGGCGGTGTCGAGCCAAAGACGCACGTTGCGGAGGGCGCGCCAAAGAGCAACGGCCAGCTCACCGCCAACGTCTTTCAGCGCGGCGATTTCCTCCCGCCAGTTAGGTGCGACCGGAATCGGCGGGATCGTGTGCGGCTTCCGTTTGTGGCGCCCATGGTTCTCTATCGGCTTCGACTGTTCGTCGGCCGGCGTCGTGTCGTCCATCACTGACTCTCGGAGCGAGAAAGTGGCCGGAGTAGCCAAAACAGAACGTTACCGGACACGATAATTCACCAGCGTGAGACGCGCCATACTTTGAGTTGCCATGGGTTGCGGCGCGTTCTTGGTAGCCGATCCCGCCTGCGCCCCCGGACTCGGTGCGCCTCTATCCAAGATGCAAGCGGGGGCACTCCCCGGAGTGCCCCCGTCGCCGTTCTACGGTCTTGCGGACCTCACGGTAGGTATACCGGGCCTGCGCTGGTCCGGTGTGATCGCCATCCCTACCCACCGCATTCCGCTTCGAGCCATTCAGGCACGGGCAGGTCCGATTCCGAGAACGCCGCCGCCAGCACGCGGGCGAGTTGCTGGCGTGCGGGACCGCGCCGCGGTCCGGGCAGGTCGAGCACCAGTAATGCGAGAGCCACCGCGCCGAGCGGCGTCCAGATCTCCGGCCGCTCCTCCGACCAGTCCTCGATCTTCGCCAGTTTCTCGAACCCGGGGACGGATTCCATCGTCAGGAACTTCCGAAGCGACCCGCGGTTTATGCCGATGTGCTGCGCCAGGCTGCGGAGGCTCGACTGGGTTGTCACCTCCCGCCGGATGGCCTGCCGCAGCGTTTCCAGGTGGCGGGCGTCCGCTATGATCTCGAAATCGCGTTTGACGGCTAGGTCAGGACGTAGCCGCGCGCTGATGATGGGCCGGAAGGATCGCATGCGGGACCCGGGGAATGGGAAACCAACCTCTGGAAGGTTAAAGCCCACCCGAGGGGCCCGCGCTGATCCCGCATGGCGGGTTCTGGCCTCCTTCTCCCACTCCGCACTGCACCAGGACGCACCGGCTGGACATGCGGACACTGGGCAGAAGGGTAGTTTTTGCGCTGGCGTCCAGAGGTGGGGGCCAGCAGGAGCAGTCGCAGCGTTTGCAGAATGTGCGAGCGGGAGACGGCAAAGGAGCGGCGTAGTGGGATCGCGCAGTTGCTCGCTGCGTCGACCGCCGTAAGGTTTCCCGTTCCAAGGAATCGCTCTCCCTGCCGCCGGAAGGACGATCCATGCCCAGAGGCGACGCCCTGCCCGGAGCTGGCACCGGTGCCGAACTGGATGAGATCCGCGCCGAGCTGGAGGAGGCGTTGGGAACGTCCAGCTTGCGGAGCGTGGCACGCGCGGTCGGAATGAGTCCGACCGGCCTCACCAAGCTGCTCGCCGGAACTCTCCCATACCGCCGGACGCTGATCAGGCTCCGCGGATGGCGGACTCGGCGGCAGGCAGGAGATTTCTCCATGACCGACGAAGCAGCTCTGGACGCGCTCCTGCGGCGGATCCCGGAGCGCCGTCGCGCCCGCGTGCGAGAGGAGATCCGCGCGATCCTGGAGCGTGGCGCCTCCCCAAAGTGAATCGCGCGCTCGGGCCCATCCGGCGGAGCAGCCGGGCCCATCGTTGCAGCCGTGAGCACCGGATGGGCCCGGCAGTCCCGCCCTGACCGCGAGACCCGCCGCAGGCGGCGGGCCGATCCGGACGGTGAAGTGGGCCCGGTGTGTCCACTTTGACAACTTGGTACTTTCTGGACCAGCGACTCGCGCAGGGGTTTTCGGAGGCTCAAGCCTGCCGCCGCAGGAGCTTGGGTTGATTCCGCTGCCTTGCCTGGGCGGCGTGAGTGCTCAACCACCCCGTCGTCTCTCCCTGCCTGAAGGGTCGGTGGTGTCCATCTTCCGGCGAAGGCTTTCGGCCGAGCTGCGGAGATGGTTCCGCGGAGGCAGAAGGTAGTCGCGGGCCAGCTCCCTGTCCCGGACGGAAAGCCTTGTCGCCCTGCCTACAGCCAGGTCCAACAAGTTTTGGGCCTGGCCGACAAGGTCCATCACCTCGCGTAGCCGGTCTGGTACGTCGCTCATCGGATCTGGCCTCAGCGCGCATCGTGGTCTCTTCCCAGTGCTTGCCGGAACGTTACTTCCGGCTCGTACACAGGGCAGTGATCCCAGGTGGCGATTCAGGTGTAGCGCGGAGGGGCGAGGTTGGCGCGTTGTGGAGCAGACCGCCGGCATGGCGCTGCCGCCGTTTGGGGCGTCGGAGGTAAGCGAGGAAAGTGCGGGCTGTTTTACCGTGGGGCGGGGTGAGGCACGTCGCTGGATGGGGAGCTGTCTCGGTCGTAGAGGTTGAGGAGCCGGCGGTACCCGGATTCCCCCAGGAGGTTGAGGAGCGTGTCCGCCTGCCCGGTCTGATGCTGGAACAGCCGGACGGTGGCTGCGTCGTCAGGAGGGTAACCAAAGACCGCTGCCCAGGTCCGGATCTCCCTTCTTCCTTCCTCCAGCGTCCACGCATCACTCGCCGCCCACCACAGCACGTCGCGGATCCGCGGGGGCTCGGGACTGGTGAGCGGGGTGACGAAGACGAGGCGTACCGGGTCCGCGACTACATCTGGACGCGATAGGGTAACCAAGAAGTGCTGTTCTGCCTGGGCGATGGGAGTCAGCACGTCACGCGGCGCCACGCTGAGGCTTTCAGCCGTCAGGCGCAGCCCGCACTCGTCCACGAAACGGTCGAGGGGATCGGGCATCGGCACCAGCCGGGCAGAGGGTGGAGGACGTTGGGAAGCCTCCATGCTAATGCGCGCTGACGACGCCGACTAGAGTGCCGGGCACCCGCGCCGAGCTGATTGGGAGAGACTGGAACCGTCCTTACATCTCTACTTCACCGCGTCGGAGAGGCGGCGCTGCCTGACAAGTATAGAGAGCGGGTTGTCGCCCCAACAGGTGTTCGCAGAGCGGGCCCCACTGGAGGTCGGTAGACAAAGTAGACAAGATGGGCCCGCACGGTGCTTCAAGGCCGGAACGTGCTCGCCCGTGCCACTCTTTCTGTGATCCGTAAGGTCTCGCGAAGGGGCCCATGTGGCGGCGTCTGCGCAGCCAGGGCGGGCCTACGGGCCCCGGGAGCGTGCTGTATGGGCCCCGTCGGGTTCGCTGGGATGGGGAAGGGGAGTCAGCCGGCGCGCGCCTCGGCCGCGGCAATCATTTCTTGGACGGGCTTTCCTAGCGCGCGGGCGAATGCCGCCACAGCGTCCAGGGTCGGAGAGTTTTCCCCTCGCTCCACCTGCCCCACGTAGTTGCGGCTCAGCTTGCAAAGGAAGCTGAGCCGTTCCTGCGACAGGCCTGCTTCGACGCGCAGTTCCCGGACGATCTGCCCGAACGCCACGGAGAGGGGAGAGCGGTTTCGCATGCGCCATTCTCGCCGGAGCGGCGCGTGCTCGTCTACCAAGTATTGTTGTCAGTCCTTGCCGCGCCCACCGTTCGGATGATGGGCAGCGGGCGGGAAGCTGCAAGGTAGCCGGTTGCTGGGAAACAGAAGCGGTCCCCTCCCAGTTCGGAAGGGGACCGCTCGGCTTCAGGTGCCCTCGGCAGGACTCGAACCTGCGACCTCGACTTTAGGAAAGTCTTGCTCTATCCACCTGAGCTACGAGGGCACGCCCCAAATCTACAATACCGGAGGCGGTGGCGGAAGACTCAACCGCCGCCGTCCGGTAACAAAACGCGGTAACAAATCGGGTAACAACCAGTTGTGCCGATTAACACGAAGTTGCGGAAAACCCGCATAGATGCTAGATTTAAGCACCCTCCGAGACGCTGCGTAACGGGCCGCGGCGAATTCCTAAACCAAAGGTCGCAGGTTCGAGTCCTGCCGGGGGCATCAAGTGAACGCCCGTCGATGGCCATGAGCCGTCGGCGGGCGTTCGTTTTGCAGCCCTGACCGGGCTGCGGGTCGGGACATTTCACCCGGCGCTCCGTCCCCCGTCGCGGCCTCCTGGCCCTCGCGGGTGGTCGTCCATCCCGGCGGTATTGTCCCCGCTGCACCCGCGGAGTACCGTCCCCAAAGCACCGCGCGGCGGCAGCTCGATCCCGCCGTGCAACGGTCGGGCGGAGCGGTCCGTCCGGCCCCCGCGGCGTCCGGAATCCCCGGCGCCGCTCCTCCACCCTCCACGAGGAGGATCCCATGAGCAGCAGGCTCGCCGCCACACTGTACGGCCTCGCCACCCTGGCGACGCTCGGCTTCGGTGCCACGCAGGCGCTCGCGGAGCCCCGGGAGTCCGCGGAGCTCGCCTGCGCGGTCGGGCAGTGCCGCAAGGACTGCATCGCGCAGGGGAACTCGGGGGGGGGCTGCATCGACGGATCCTGCATCTGCTTCATCGAGTAGCCCCCGGCCGCCGCCCGTGCCCTCCAGGATCAGTCGAGCGCCCCCGGGGCGCCGAGCGCGCGGGCGGCCTCTTCCGCCTCGGCGACCAGGCGCGCCACCAGCACCGCGGCCGGGCCCGTGCGGACCAGCCCCACGCCCTGGCCGGCCCACATCGACAGCGCGTCGGCCTCGCCCGCCGCTGCAGCGGCCGTGCGGAGCGGGCGGGTCAGCGCGTTCTGCAGCGGGTAGGGCGGGATGGGGACACCGCCGCCGTCCACCTCGTCGATGAAGCGGTTGCGGAGGCCGCGCGCGGGGCGGCCGGAGAACGCCCGCGTGACCGTGGTGCCGTCGTCGCGGGCGCGCAGCACGGCCGCCCTGTGCGCCGCGGGCGCCCCCGACTCGTCCGTCGCCAGGAAGGCGGTGCCGAGCTGCACGGCGGCGGCACCCAGCGCGCGGGCCGCCACGATGCCGCGGCCATCCATGATCCCGCCCGATGCCACCACCGGCACGCCCACGGCGTCGGCCACCTGCGGGACGAGCGCCAGCGTACCCACCAGCGCCGCCTCGAACGGGGCGGCGAAGGTGCCGCGGTGCCCCCCGGCCTCGCTCCCCTGCGCCACCACCGCGTCCACCCCGGCCTCCTCCAGCGCCACCGCCTCCGCGACCGTGGTGGCGGTGCCCATCACCACCACGCCGTGCCGGCGCAGCTCCGCAAGCACGGCGCGGTCCGGGACGCCGAAGGTGAAGCTGAACGCCGGAACCCCGGCCCGCAGCACCGCCTCCACCTGCGCTTCGAACGGGTCGGGCGGCACCGGCGGGAGCCGCGGCGGGTCCAGGCCGAGCGCGGTGTGCCAGCGCGCCAGGACCTCCAGCATCGGCCCGGGGTCGCCGGCGCCGCCGGCCGCGCCGCCCACGAACAGGTTCACCGCGAACGGCCGGTCCGTCGCCCGGCGGACCTCCGCCGCGGCCTCCGCGATCTGCCCGGGCGACAGGTAGGCCGCGCCCAGGGAGCCCAGCCCGCCGGCCGCGGAAACGGCGGCCGCGAGCGCGGGCGTGCTGGGGCCCCCGGCCATGGGCGCCTGGATGACGGCGTGCGCGATCCCCAGCCGCGCCGCGAGTCCGGTCCGTGGGGCCATGCGCGTTCCTCCGTGCGGGGTGCGTCCGGCGTCCGGCCGCCGGGTGTACAGCGGCCGGCGATCCCGGTAAGATGGGGGGAGGGCGCGAGTCGCGCACCGGCTTCCCGGCACCGCCTTTGCCCACGCTCCGGCGCATGCCCCAGCTCCTCCACGTGTCCCGCCGGGAGCCCGTCCTGCCGCCGGACCGGCCGCGCGACGGCTTCCCGTTTTCCGTGCCGGCCATCCGCTCGCTGGACGTGCTCGACCTGTCCGCGCCCGTGACCTTTTTCGTGGGCGAGAACGGCTCCGGCAAGTCCACGCTGCTGGAGGGGATCGCCGCCGCGGCCCAGCTGCCGACGCTGGGGAGCGACGAGGTGGAGCACGACCCGTCGCTGGGGGCGCAGCGGGCGCTGGCCTCCACGCTGAAGCTCACCTGGCGCAAGCGGACGCGGCACGGCTTCTTCCTGCGCGCGGAGGACTTCTTCGGCTACCTCAAGCGGCTTTCGCGCGACCGGGCGCGGATCCGCCGCGAGCTGTGGGAGCTGGGGGCGGGGCCGCCACCGGACGTGGAGGTGGAGTGGGGAGCCGGAGCGCACCCGGACGAGGCGGGGTCCGCCGGGTACATGGGCGAGTACGACGCCCGCTCGCACGGGGAAAGCTTCCTGGAGCTGTTCACCCGCCGCATCGACGGCACCGGGCTGTACCTGCTGGACGAGCCCGAGGCGCCGCTGTCGCCGCAGCGGCAGTTGGCGCTGCTGGCGCTCCTGTCGGACGCGGTGGCGGAGGGGGCCCAGTTCGTGGTGGCGACGCACTCGCCCATCCTGCTCGCCCTTCCCGGCGCCCGCATCTACAGCTTCGACGCGGCCCCGGTGCAGGAGGTGGCGTACGGCGACCTGGAGCACGTCAACCTCACCCGCGACTTCCTCCTGGACCCGGAGCGCTACCTCCGCCACCTGCGCTAGCCGGCCGCCCCGCCGCCCCCTCGCGCGCGCCGAGCCCGGTCGCGGCGAAGAGCGCCGGCGCCAGCAGCGTCGCCCAGAGCGTGGCGAGCCCCGCGGCCGCGGCCTGCACCCCGAGCGCATCGGAGCCCGCGCGCCGCGCGGCCAGAAAGGCCGCGGCGATCCCCGCGCTCCCCAGCAGCAGTCTCGCCGCCCGGCGCCCGGCGGACCCCGGGCCGCCGTCGAAGCGGAGCCAGCGCGCCTCGGCGAGCAGCCCCGCGATCATCCCCACCGCGATCCCCACGGCGCCCCACTCGTACTCGTTGTCGCCGATCACCCGGGTGGAGGCCAGCGCGGCGGCGGCGGCGGCGGCGAGCGCGCCCGCCCCCGCGAAGAGGCCGAACGAGCGGTCCGCCGCCCACGCCCGGACCCGCGGCCAGAGCCAGCGGAACGCCAGCAGGAGGACCGCGGCGAAGGCGAGGCCGCCCAGCACGTCGCCCAGGAAGTGCACGCCGAGCCCCAGGCGGGCGACGCCCACCGCGAGTACGGTGAGGGCGGCGGCCGCCGCCGGGACCCCGCCGAACAGCCAGAGCGCCCCCCAGACCACGGCCGCGGTGAACACGTGGCCGCTGGGAAAGGAGCTGAGCGGGACCTGCTCGTACACGACGATGGAGGGATGGCTCGGGCGCGGGACCTCGACGAGCCGGTTGAGCACCACGTTGACGACGCCCTCCACCGCGAGGGCGCCGGCCAGCGCGTACGCCGTGCGCCGGCCGCCGAGCCACACGGCGATCCCCAACCCAAGGACCACGCCCCAGTTGGAGCCGAGCAGCGACACCAGCCTGAAGAAGGGCACCCACCCGGGTCCGAAGATCCGCTGGACCGCGGCGATGGGCTCGGGGCCGAAGAGGAAGTCCATGTCGGGTCCGGTCGCGGAAGTGGAGGACGCCCGCCGCGGGAGGGCGCGCGGGAAAGCGGGTGCATGCACGGGAGCCCGCGGGCGCCGTGCCGCCGCACGCGCAACCCCCGTTCCACCGGGACGCGGGGCGGGTGCCCGCCCGCGGTTGACACCGGCCCCCGGGAACGGCTAATTTTCCGGTTTGCCCCCCGCTCCTGCAGACATCCCCGCCCGGACCTTCCGGCGCGCGGGTGTGTACCCGGCGGGACCGCGCGGCCTCCGGCTCGCCCGCAGCCGGGCGCCCCATCGCCCACGTCTTCCCCGGCCGCTGCGGCGCCCCCACGGGCCCCGGCCGAACCACCGATACTCGAGGTCCTATGGCTTCCCCGTCCGTCGCCTCTTCCCGCTCCCGGAACACCGCCCACGCCGCCGATTCCGACGACGTGGTGATGGTACGCGCGATCCAGCTCTCCGAGTGGGCGCGCAGGAACGCCCGCGTGGTGATCGGGGTCGCCATGCTGGCGATCGTGGCCGTCGGGGCGTACCTGTTCTACGGGTACCAGAAGCGGCAGACCGAGGAGCGGGCGGCCATCGCGTTCACGACGGTGGAGCAGACGGCGCTCTCCGGCAACGCCACCCTCGCGCAGCGCGACCTGCAGGACTTCATCCGCCGCTTCGACGGCTCGGTGCAGGCCGACCAGGCCCGCCTGCTGCTCGCCAAGATCCACCTGGACGCCGGCAAGGCCAAGGACGCGGTCACCGTCCTCCAGGGCGTGGCCGAGGGCCCGGGGACGCCGGTGGGGGCGCAGGGCGCCATGCTCCTGGGCGCGGCCCAGAACCAGTCCGGCAACCGCCAGGCCGCCATCGACAGCTACCTGCGCGTCGCCGACGCCGCGGAGCTGGAGTACCTGCAGGAGGCGGCGCTCGGCGAGGCGGCGATCCTGCGGCAGCAGGGCGGCGACTTCGCCGGCGCGGCGGAGCTGTTCCGCAGGCTGCGCGACATGACGGAGGAGGGCTCCTTCGAGCGCTCGCTGTACGAGATGCGCCTCGCGGAGGCCGAGGGGCGCGCGCTGGCCAAGTAGCCCGCGCGCCCGGTCCCGCTCACCCGCACCCCGCCTCGCGTTGACCCTCGCGGCGCTCGCCTCCGTGCTGTTCGAGATCCCCTTTCCGCGGCTGGACCCGGTGGCGCTGGACTTCCCGGGTCCCGTCGACGTGCGGTGGTACGGCCTGGGCTACCTGGCCGGCTTCTTCGTGGCCTACCTGGTGCTGCGGCGCCTGGCGGAGCGCAAGTTCCTGCGCATGGAGCCGGACGCCGCGGGCGACCTGATCACCGCGCTGGTGCTGGGGGTGATCCTGGGCGGGCGGATCGGCTACATCCTCTTCTACGACTTCGCCGACTTCGCCGCGAACCCCGCGCGCATCATCCGCATCTGGGAGGGGGGGCTCTCCTTCCACGGCGGGCTGCTGGGGGTGATCGTCGCCACCTGGTGGTTCACGCGGCGGCACAGGATCCCCTTCTTCAACCTGGGCGACGGGCTGGCGCTGGCGGTGCCCTTCGGGATCTTCTTCGTGCGCGTCGCCAACTTCATCAACGGCGAGCTGTACGGGCGCCCCGCGGCCCCGGACGTCCCCTGGGCCATGCGCTTTCCCACCGACCCGGCGGCGCTCTCCGCGCTGCGGCTGGAGGGGATGGGGATGCGCGACCGCGAGAACGCCCTGCAGGCGGCGTACGACTCGGGCGCGTGGGACGCCGTGAAGGCGCAGGTGCCGCTGCGGCACCCCTCGCAGCTCTACGAGGCGCTCACCGAGGGATTGCTGCTGGGGCTGATCCTGTGGGCGGTGTACGCCTTCACCCGCAGGCGCGGCGTGCGCCTGCCGGACGGGACCTTCGGGGGGATCTTCCTGCTGGGGTACGGGCTGTTCCGCAGCTTCGTGGAACTGTTCCGCCAGCCGGACGCGCAGTTCCGCGGGCCGGACGACCCGGTGGGGACCGTGCTGGGCCCGCTCACCATGGGGCAGACGCTGAGCGCGCTGATGATCCTGGGCGGGCTCGGGATCCTGCTGTGGAGCTGGCGGCGGGCGCGGCAGACCCCGGGCCTGCCGGTCCGCGCGGCGGGGTAGGGAGCCCCGCAACCTCGCGGCGCCGCCGCGGCAGCGCCCCCGCCCGTCCGAGCCCCGCGCCCGGGGGCGGGGGCGTCGTTGTTTCGGGTACTGGACGAAGCGCACGAGGGAGCAATGGGAGCCGGACACCACCACCACGGACACGGGCACCACCACCACGGGCACGGCACCGCCGGCGCGCGCAACCGCCGCCGCCTGGCGATCACGCTGGGGCTGGCCGCCGCCTACCTGGTGGCGGAGGCGGTGGGCGGCTGGATGGCCAACTCGCTGGCGCTGCTCGCCGACGCGGGGCACATGCTGTCGGACGTGGCGGCGCTGGCGCTGTCGCTCTTCGCCATCTGGATCGCGCAGCGCCCGGCCACGCCGCAGCGCACCTACGGCTACTACCGCACCGAGATCCTGGCGGCGCTGGCCAACGGCGCCACGCTGATCGCCATCTCGCTGCTGATCTTCGTGGAAGCGTTCCACCGCCTGTCCGAGCCGCAGCCGGTGTCGGGCGGGCTGGTGATGGTGATCGCGGTGGGCGGGCTGCTGGTGAACGTGGCCGGGCTGCTGATGCTGCACGGCGGCAAGGACGAGAGCCTCAACGTGCGCGGCGCCTGGCTGCACCTGCTCACCGACGCCCTGGGGAGCGTGGGCGCGATCCTGGGGGGCGCGGCGGTGTGGGCGTTCGGGTGGTACTGGGCGGACCCGCTGGTGTCGGTGCTCATCGGGCTGCTGGTGATCTGGTCGGCGTGGCACCTGGTGCGCGAGAGCGTGGGCGTGCTGCTGGAGGGGACGCCGCCGCACATCGACGTGGCCGAGGTGCGCGCGGCCATGGCGGAGGTGGAGGGGGTGGAGGAGGTGCACGACCTTCACGTGTGGACCATCACCAGCGGGATGGAGGCCATGAGCGGCCACGTGGTGGTGGGCGGCGGGGTGGCGCGCCGCGGCAGCAGCGAGGTGCTCGCCGACCTGCACGGGCTGCTGCACGAGCGCTTCGGCCTGCACCACATGACCATCCAGATGGAGACCCCGGAGTTCCGCGCGCGGTGCGAGGCCTGCGCCTGACGCGCGGGCGGGGCACACGTCGTGCGGATGCTTTCCGCCCCGCCCACCATGGGAGGGTGCGCGGACCAACGAGAGCGAGGTGCGGAGTGACGCAGAGGATCCTGCTGGCGGAGGACAACGAGGACAACCGGACCATCTACCGCACGATCCTGGAGCACTCGGGCTACACGGTGGTGGAGGCGCAGGACGGCGAGGCCGCGGTGCGGCTGGCCGCGGAGGAGCGCCCCGACCTGATCCTCCTGGACATCTCGATGCCGCTGCTGGACGGCTGGGAAGCCGCGCGGCAGATCCGCGACAACCCCGACACCGCGGGCATCCCCATCGTGGCGCTGACCGCCCACGCCCTGCAGCAGGACCGCGCCCGCGCGATCGCCGAGGGCTTCGACAGCTACCTGGCGAAGCCGGTGGAGCCGCGGCGGGTGGTGGAGGAGGTGCGGAGGCTGCTGGACGGCGAGAGGGAACAGGGAACAGGGAACAGGGAATAGCCTGCAACAACGACGGAAGTACGGAAGAGCGCCCCCGCCGGGAGATCCGGGCGGGGGCGCTGTTCGTCGTTCCGCAGTACCCATCAAAGCTTCTGCGGAGGGAGACTCGCGCGGCTGTTTGCGCGAGGCTCACGGAGCCGGAGCGGAGACACCGGGGCAGTTTCCGGTGGCTCCGCGACCCGCGCAGGAGACGGACGGCTGTATCGTCCGGCTCCGGAGCGGCCCCACGGCACGAACTTACGGAAGCGGAATGCGGTCCCGGATCAAAAGGAGAATCGCCGCGTGGGGAACGATCAGGTACTTGCTGGCGTCGATCTCCACCTCCACTGCCTCGCGCCGCAGGTAGATGGCGTAGTCGCCCTTGCCGGCCTGGAGCGGCACGTAGCGCACCTCGGTCTTGGAGGCGGTGCGCGACCACGGCTCGGTGCCGTCGCCGGCGGGCTCGGAGGTGGGGTAGCCGGGGCCCACGTTGACCACGTAGCCGCCGCCCACCTTTTCCTTTTCGGCCACGCTCTGCGGCAGGTACAGCCCCGAGGGGGTCTTCTCGTTCTCTTCCGGCTTGATCAGCACCTTGTCGCCGATCAGGATCACTTCCCGGCTCATCGATATCTCAGCGTGCGAGGGGGTTGCGTGCGGGGTCGGGGATGCGGCCCTAACGATAACCGCGCGCGCCCCGATCCGCATCGGGCGGTGTCCCGGTTCTCGACTTCCCTGCGTTCTGCCCGCGTTTCTTGACATACCCCCACGGCAGGCCGCAACCTGGATGCGAGCGTGCGCCGGAGACGGGCCGCCGGTGCATGCCCGAACCTGCCTGCGCTCCGACCGGGGCGCGGGCTCCGGGAACCCTGGAGCGGGCGACGGGGGTGGAGGGTGAGCGGAATCCGTGCGTGGCTGGTGACCTGGGAGTGGGCGGGCGACGCCGCGCCCGTGGCCGACAAGGTGGTGGCGGTCCTGCCGGAGGACTGGCCGGCCGACCGGGTGGCCGACGTGGTGACGCTGCTGTATGCCCAGGCGACGTCGACGGTGGGCGAGCGGGTCGCCTACGCGGCCGACCCCGCGGAAAACCCCTACCGGGCCCAGGTGGAGGAGATCAACGGGGCGCCGTTCGTGTCGTGCGGCCCGAACCCGTTCCTCACCGCGGAGCGCGTGGTGGAGCTGGAGGTGGACGAGGACTCGGCGAGCGGACGCGAGGTCGTCACCTGGGCGCGGATGGAGGCCGACGGCGTCACGCCCGGCCGGCGCCACACCTTCCACCGGGACGTGGACGGACCGCCCGGCCCGGCAGGCATCCGGGACCGGAGCAGCCGGCGGAAGCGGAAGGCGGGGCACTGAAAAGAATCATGGATCCGCGGCCCCGCTCTCCGGGTG